>JAGROY010000079.1 GCA_020439995.1 Verrucomicrobiia bacterium | reverse complement strand
TTCAAGGTTCGAGTCCTTGCGGGGTAGCCACTTCATTTTTCAGATGCAAACTTCTGTGTCTCCTCTGCCATGGGGCTTGCACTCAAGGTCTACGACTCGGATAATTTGATCTCTCTTTACGCCGCCATATTTTTGGTCGATCCAGACGCTTCGCAGGACACATTCCCTGTAGGGTTAACCAAGTGATGATGATCCCGAGGAAACTGCGTGTGCCTGGGAAAGTGTTCTACTATTCCCGCTTCAATTCAGTGCAGTTGCGCTACTGCAGCCGGGTTCGGTGGCTCCGCGCAGCACGCTCGACTACATAGAACAACGCTCCCGTGCCTGCGGCGATGAGGATCCACCAGGCGATCGCCGGGATGCCGGTCAGCTCTGGAAGCCTTATCTTGCCATAACTCCAGATCCCGAGGATGTTCGCCTTCACCCAGCTGAAGCTCAGAGCGTAGGCCATTCCGCCAGCGATCATTCCGAAGAAGCCGATGAGTGCGTGCAGTCGACCAGTGGCGATCGCACCCACGGCGGTTCCCGGGCAGTAGCCATAGAGGGCCATGCCGACCCCAAAAATAGCACTGCCCAATACGACGCCGAGCAGGTTGGCGTCTTTGATGTGATAGCCTTCGAGTAACCCCATGCCCATCATCGCGAATACTCCGATACCGCCGACGAAGATCGCCGTCATCATGATCTTCACCACAGTGAAATCTTTCAAGCGGAAGAGATTGACGATCGCGTTGTAGTCAGTGACTCGCCCTTTGTTCAGGAGGATTCCAAAGATCAGGCCAAGGATTGCGGCGATTAGGAGGCCTCCAGCCGAGTTGGTAGGAATGGGTAGATTCATGGTTTATCGTATTGTAAGAGTTGCGGACGGAATGGTGGATGGGGGCTCAAGTGAGAGCTTAGCTGGCGCTCACTTTCTTCCGGAACAACAGGCGGGCTGTGATGATTCCGGTGACGAACATAACGGGGAAAAAGACCCAACTGGAGAGAGCCAGTTGCATCGTGCCGCTGATCCCGTGGCCGCTCGTGCAGCCGCCAGCCATACGGGCACCATAGAGTAGAATCGCACCACCGAAGAAGGCGGCGACCATGCGCTTGCCCACGCTGGTGCCATGGTATTCCTCCCAGACAGACGGCACGGGTTCCAGAGAGAGATCCTTGCCGAAGTAGGCACTGATGAAAGCGCCGAGCCCGGTGAATGCCAGAAACACGGTGCTGTAGCCGAACGCCGGTGTCGTGCCCGCCCAGTAGGCATTGCTGGTCATCGATTCCCATCCGACAAAGAGACTCGCCGCCCAACCGGAGAATTTCGAGACCTCCGTGGACATCCCGATTGGCTTGTTTACCAGAAGGAATGCCAGCCAGCTCAGGATGCCGATTCCGGTTCCTACGATATAAGGATTCCACACCTTGATCCGCAGCGAGAGCGGATTTCCTTTAATTCCCGGGAGATTCTCGTTCGTTTTCATGGGTTCTAAGATCAATGGCTATTCAAAAGATAGTCACTATATGCCTATATAATTATATAATAGCAATTAAATCAATGCGATTTGTGAGCGAAACTAGGAAAAACTGGATCGGCTGCTTCGTAGAGCGCGGCGAAAGTGGTTGGCCTCTGGCTGTGGCGGGGGAGTTTTATCGGCTACATCGCGTTCGCCGGGCTTGGAGGCGTGTCAAAGCTTGGGTGCAGTTTCCCCCCACAACCCACGAAATCGAGCGCTCACCGTTGACACATCTTCCGTGAAATCGATAGGGTTATGGCAACTCTCCGATTTTGCGTATGAAAACCTCGCTAGCCCTTGTCCTCCTGTTCACCACCGCTGCGCTGGCAGATGACTGGAAGCTACAACCGCTGAAGTTCAACGAGCCGGGCCTCGTGGTGGATCTTGGGGTGGGATTGTGGGCGTGGCCGTTGCCTATGGATTTCGACGACGACGGCGACTACGACCTCATCGTCTCGTGTCCTGACAAGCCGACCAACGGGTTCTACTTTTTCGAGAATCCTAGCCAGGATGCAGCGGTGAAAATGCCCGTGTTCAAGCCTGCAGTCTACCTTGGCGAGACTGGGCACAACGCACAGGTGAGCTACGTCGATGGCCAGCCGCGCGTGTTACGCGAAAACTTTGAATATGTCGATTTTAAGCGGAACGGATTCAAGGAACGGGTGAAGATCTACGACGACGCTAACATTCATCCCGGGAAAACGCGGGCGAAAATGTGGCGTTATGTCGATTGGGAGGGCGATGGTGATCAGGATCTTATGGTCGGCATTGGAGACTGGTCAGATTACGTCTGGGATCATGCCTTCGATGCTCAGGGGCGCTGGCACAACGGGCCGCTGCATGGCTGGGTATACCTGATTGAAAACGAGAGCGATGAGTATTCAAAGACTCCGGTGAAAATCGAGGCAGCTGGGTCGCCGGTAGATGTTTACGGATGGCCGAGTCCCAATTTTGCCGACTTCGATGGGGACGGAGACCTCGACCTGCTGTGCGGCGAGTTCCTCGATGGCTTCACTTATTTCAAGAACACAGGCACCCGCTCGGAGCCCAGCTATGGCGCAGGCGTTAAGCTTAAGGCGGCGGATGGCGCGCCGCTGGTGATGCACCTGCAAATGATTACTCCTACGGCGATCGACTGGGATCGTGACGGTGATGCCGACCTCATCGTGGGGGACGAAGATGGTCGCGTTGCATTGGTCGAGAACGTTACGGGCAAGGACGCCGAGTTACCGGTTTTTAAGCAACCGGTCTATTTCCAGCAGGAAGCCGATGAACTCAAATTTGGTGCGCTCGCTACGCCGTTCGCACACGACTGGGATCAGGATGGCGACGAGGACATTTTGTGCGGCAACACCGCTGGCAACATCGCGTTGTTCACGAATCTCGATGGCAAGGGAACAAAATGGTCGGCTCCCGGATTGATTCAAGCCGATGGCGCACCGTTCCGTATCATGGCAGGCTCAGAGGGCTCTATCCAAGGTCCGGCTGAGGCAAAGTGGGGCTACACCACATTGTCGGTTGCTGACTGGGATGCCGATGGTCGCGATGACATTCTGGTCAACAGCATCTGGCCGAAGCTCCAGCTGTTGCGCAACACCGAACGCGGCCTCACTCAGGAACCTCTGCCATTCTGGTCAAAAGAAGCACCGCCCGCATTCTACTGGTGGCAGACGCTCGCTGAGAATCTGCAAACCCAATGGCGCACGACACCATTGGCATCTGACTTCGACCGCGACGGACAGCTCGATCTCGTGATTCTCGATCAGGAGGGATATCTCACTTGCCAGAGTCGTGCGCGAAAGGAAACGCGCATCTTTCTAGACGAGGACCTTGTGCCCGTTCGCTTGAATCCGAAGACCGCTGGGAGCTCCGGACGTGTCAAGCTTGCCTTGGTCGACTGGGACGGTGACGGACGAACTGACATTCTCACCAATTCCGAAAACGCTGCCTGGTGGCGGAACTGCAAGGACGCTGACGACGGCAAAGTGATCCTGAAAAAGATCGGTAATCTCGCGCTACGCAATGTTGCTGGCCACACCAGTAGCCCGGCAGTGTGTGACTTCGACAAGGATGGCAAACCTGACCTGCTCGTCGGTTCCGAGAACGGTCGCATTTACTTTATCAAGCACGCCGATTGCGTCCGCTTCACCGATGAAGAAATGGCAGCTCGTACGCCGAATACAATTCCCGCTCCGCGCTTTCTCGGATTGGTGAGCGAGGGCTTTGTGTTTACGGATGCTCCCCACAAGGAGTGCCACGCTTCGACACTGGTCGAGACCAGCCGAGGTCTTGTGGTCGCCTGGTTCGGCGGTACTAGAGAGAAGGACAAAGATGTAGGGATCTGGTCAGCGTACCATGATGGGAGTGGATGGTCGAAACCAATCGAGTGGGCCAATGGAGTCCAGCACACAGGCTTGCGCTACCCTTGCTGGAATCCCGTGCTCTATCAGGAACCAGGCGACGGGCGGGTAAAGCTGTTCTTCAAAGTCGGCCCGAACCCGCAGGAGTGGTGGGGCGAGGAGATGACTAGTTACGATCGCGGCCGATCGTTCCGCGATCGACGGCGCCTGCCCGAGGGCATTGATGGCCCAGTGCGCTCGAAGCCGCTGCTGCTTGCAGACGGTGCGCTGCTTTGTCCGTCCTCTACCGAACATGAAAACGACTGGCGCATCCACTTTGAAAAACTCAAAGGCGGTCAGTGGTCCCGTTTCGAACCAGAGGCGCAACCGTTTCAGGTGATCCAGCCCACGCTGATTCAACAGAGCGATGGCACCTTGCAGGCGCTCTGCCGCTCCAAGCACGGAGTGATCATCAAGACGGAATCGAGGAATGGTGGCGAGACCTGGAGTTCGTTTACAAAGGCCGATCTGCCTAACAACAACTCAGGGATTGAAGCCCTGACATTGCGCGATGGTCGGCACCTGTTGCTCTACAATCACCTGGGCGCAGAGCGAAAGAACGGGTGGGGGAACCGGCACGCCATTCACCTTGCAATGAGCGATGACGGCAAAGTCTGGAGGGCTGCCGCGGTGGTCGAGAAAGCGCAGGAGGGAGGATTCTCATATCCGGCCATGATTCAGGCCAGAGATGGGCTCGTTCACCTGACCTACACCTGGAACCGTGATCGCGTGCGCCACATGGTAATCGATCCGGCAAATCTTGAGGCCGGTAGCGTATTAAACGAAGAGGCATGGCCCGAGTGAGGCGTCAGCTAGGCTGGTGGCACTGTGGCGATCGCAGCGACATGCCTGTCGACCGACTTTCCTGGGTAATCAAGTTCCCGTGAACGGGGGTTGCGCTCGCTTGATAGAATGGTGCCTCCCAGCGCTCGAAGGAGTTCGAGTGCCTGGAGATGTTCCTTATCAAAGTAGGAGGTAATGATCAACGTTCCGCCGTCGGTTGCGATGCGTTCAAGCGCAAAGGAGTAGATTCGCCGCCAGGTGGAGAGGCCATTCCAGAGATTTTGATGACGCATGAAGACGACATCGAACGCGCCTGGAATTTGTCCATAGCCGACCAGGCGTGTGGCGTCGTCGGCGACGAATTCGATTGTGTTTTCCTTCGCTCGAATCTTCGGCACTCCTGCTATTTGGAACAGCGCCTCCGTAGCCGCATACCTTCGCTTCGCTTTGTCGATCTCGCGGTCGCGCAAGTCCATGGCAAACTGCCGCACGGGCTTACCCATGCGTCCGAAGAAGGCAGAGAGGACGGCTGCTTCTTCGCAGTGTCCGCAGGCTAAATTCAGAAGTCTGAAAGAATCATCCGCTCCCGTGCAAGTGGCTCGCCCGGATTTTGCCAGCACCGTTTCCAGCATCTGCCAGAGGTGGCTCATGTCCCTGCTGAAATGTTCTCCGGCAGCCATTTCTTCCCGCAGTTCTGTCAGGATCGCGGGTTCCAATTCGTCGGCCCGCGCTCCCTGCGAGAAATGCCTGACCAGAGACTCAAACATTGCCCCCGGAGGCGTAAATGCCGGAGTTCGCGGGGCAATGATGGGGGATTCTGTGGGCGGTGGATCTTCCACTGGTCTCTCCTAACGGGAAAAGAGCACGCAAATCGACGATGGAACGTTGATGATTTGGCGCGAGTAGGTGAGTTCTCCGGTCTCCTGGTCAACCGCAAACACTGCGACAGTATTTGAGTCGCGGCCTGCAGCCAGCAGCCACTTGCCGGAAGGGTCGAGATTGAAATTCCGAGGCCATCCACCGCGAATGGGTTCGTTCTCGATCAATGTAAGGGAGCCTTCAGCAGATGCCTGGACTACACTGATCGTGTCATGACCACGGTTCGCGGTGTACACAAGTTTTCCGCTTGGATGCACCCGGATTTCAGACGCGGAGTTGAACGTTTCCCTGGCTTTTTGCTCATCTGTCAATGCGGGGGCTGTCGACTTCTGTTTCAAAGTGCCAGTGGCAGGATCGTAGTCGAAGGTCGTAACGGTCAATGCCATCTCATTGAGGACATAGGCGTGTTTGCCGTCCGGCGAGAATTTCATGTGCCTGGGGCCGCTGCCGGGGGCGGTGGCCGCAAAGCCATGGCGTTTGAGGCGGGCGTTATCGACTACTTTATAGATCACTACACCATCGAGCCCGAGATCTGGAACAAAGGCAAACGCGCCTGCTGCATCGAATCCTGACCAGTGCGGGTGCGGGCTGTCCTGGCGGCCCTCCACCGCGCGGCTTCCTCCTTCGTGCTCGATCAGTTGGGAGCGTTCGAGAACTGAGCCGTCCTTGGCCAACGGGAAAACGGCCACGGAGCCGCCACCGTATTGGGCGGTTGTAAGGAAATTGCCGGAAGGATGCACCGCGACGTGAGTGCCCCCGCCGTCGCCGATCGATTGCTCGCCCATTGGAGTAAGGTTGGTGCCGTCAATCGCGAATGCTGCCACTCCCGGGCCTTCGTCTGTGTCGCACACGGCATAGAGCACGGGGAGAGTCGGGTGGAGCGCGAGAAATCCTGGCGATTTTACATCCGACGCCTGAGACGGTTGCGACAGCTTGCCCGTTTCGGTGTTCAACCGGGCCACATGGATGCCGGGGCCAGTGGTGCCGAACCAGACGTTAGTCGAATCCGCCATGGCTGCGGGGGAGAGTAGCGCGAAGAGCGATAGGTGAGTGAGGTGTCGTTTCATTGGTCAAATGTGACAAGCTGTAGCCGTTCGCCACTAGTCGTTCAGAAATGGGACGATGACTGCGTTCCAGGCCGCGTAGCCCTTCTTGTTCAAGTGCAGGCCATCGTCCTTGAAGAGCGTTGGATCCGGTTCTCCGTTGCTGCCGAGAGTGGCCGGGATGATATTGGCGAAGCTGACCTTGGATTTGGCACGTGCGTAGCCAGCGATGAGATCGTTTGCCCGCTGCATCTCCGGCCAGATCTTCCAGCGCTTGATCGACGGCTTGATGGCGACATAGATCAACTCCGCCTCCGGTAGTTTTGCTTCGATGAGTTCCGCAAGCATTACGAAATCGTCGAACACTGTCAGGGCCGTCTTGCCATTGCCGATGTCGTTGTCACCAGCATAGAGAAATATCTTTGTTGGCTTGTAGGGCAAGATAATCCGATCCGCGTAGAACAAAGCATCCACGACTTCCGAACCACCAAAGCCGCGGTTCAGCGCGTTCAGGTCCGGGAATGATTCGGGCAGATTCCACCCGATGATACTGGAGCTACCGACAAAGACTACCCCGCCTGGTTTCGGAGGCGATTTGGCATCTTTTTCTTCAAATGCCTTTATCTTTTCCTCCCATTTTGGGGAGGAGGGTGCTGCGGTATCTTGCGCCTGCAAGGCAAGCGTGAAGAAGGCTACTTGTCCCGCTGCCAGCAGGGATAGTAGTCGCAGTGACAGGGATCGTTGAATCATCATTCAGGCAGGGTAACAGCACTGACCCGCCAGAGGCACGAACTTTTCGACGTAGCGTAGAAGTTTGAACGGGAAAGGAGTCGATCATCCATCACTACGGCCTGAGCTTGCCGTTGAACAAGAAAGCGACGGCCTGGCACAGCTCGATCTAGAAGAGATTGACACCTACAGCCCAGGGCAGACTCGGACCAAGGGCTAGGGAAGCGCGGCACCTATCGTTCCGCCATGGGTAACTCCTAGCCATACTGCTGCTGTCCCGCAGATGGCTGCGAGTAGCCATGCGACAGGCACTGGAAGTAAGCCACGTTTGCCGATCAAGGGCATGGTGCCGAAGGCCAGCCATAGCACCAGCTTCGCCACAACCCACCAGGGAAATCCGAGCTGTAGTTTGGCGATCAGCCCGAACCCGGCGACGAGGAGAAGCACGAGTCCGAGACCATGAAAAATGAGGCCGATCTTGCGGTTCGGCGTGTCTTTGGGCATCAGAACTGAAGCGAGGCCGAGGAACAAGAAAATGACGCCAGTGAGGTGGAGAATTTTGTAGAAGATCAAGGACATGACGCTCTCTCTAGAGCTTTTCCAATGAGTAATCAATGAGGCAATTCACCGCTGGCTGCGTTTCTGACACGGAAGCATGTACAAGTTGTCAATTTGAACCAGGTCGGAAACTTGGATATCGGTTCGCAAGCGACTCTGGGCGCCGGTTGATCGGCAAACACGTCCAAGTTGCGAAGCAAGCGCTACGGTTTGAACATTTGGGAGGTGATGGAAGGTGATGGGAGGTGCTGCCGTGCGGAGTGGATGCGGTGATTTCGAACTGCTGGTGCAGCGGAGTCGCTTCCTGGGTGCAGGAGGCGGTGCGAGTCAAAATCTGCATTTTTTAATCCGTTGAATTGCAATGAGTTAACTTTATTCCCAAGCGTTTAACTTCAGCCTAATCGGCAACGCTAACAATCACACGCTGATAGCGAGTGAGCCGTGGGCTACCGTGGTCAGTAACCGCGAGGATGATATGAAGGGTGCCTGTTCCGGGCGGCATGACTCGTCCGTCGGGGACTGCGAAGGATGCTTCTCGCTGGTCGAAATTCTTGATCGCAATGGGTTGGCCAGTGCTGCCGCTGGAAGTCGTGAACGTTCCCGCTTCCCCATAGTAGAACCATACATAGGAGACGGCATCGCCATCGGGATCCGTTGTGCCCTCAGCACTGAGGTGGATCGTGTCACCGCGTCTGGCGGAGAATTCGGCCGGGTGGGCGAGCTTCACGGCGGGCGGGTGATTCGCTTGATTATAGGGCTTGGTTGTCCAGTCGATGCGTGCGGCAAAATCATTCTGGTAGGCCGAGCGCCACCGCCAGATGGTGGCGTGATTGCTGGTGTGCCAATTGCCATCGTGCCCCATAACCTCATCGACCGCGTTCGACCAGAATGGGCGGGTCTCAGGTTCCTGAAAAAACTTCTGCATGCGTGGCGTGTAAAATTCGTAGCGGCCACCCCATCCGCCCCAGTCGGGATGTTCGGGAGTGTTGAGGCCATTGATGACGAGTCCGAGGAAGCTTGGCGTGTCACCTTCCATGAGGAATTCGGTGTGCGGGTGCTGCGCGCCGAGTGGGCCTTTGTTGTGGCGGATGTTTCGGTCAAGCCACTCATTGCTGACGAGGCTGAAGTCGGAACCGGTAAAGCGGGCGTGAAAATTATCGCCGCTGATTCCGCTCCAGGTTGCAAAGTGGTAGGCACCGCCCGGGTGAATGCCGGGGCTGGCGATGTAGAACAGGTCGGGAAATGTCTTGCGAATCCACGGGCCGCTGTCGTCCTGGTCGGAGATGGTGTAAACGCGGAGTTTGGACACGAATTTTGCCAGTGCTTCCGGCGAGCGAGTGCTTTGTACTTTCCAGAGTGCCTGGGCAAGAACGTTAGGGCCGCCCCAGACAGGGACCCAGAGAGGCCGGGGATCGTCGCGATCGACCGCAGCAATGAGCAGTTCGGAACCGGTGGAATCGTTGCCTTCACCTACAGCGTTCATTCCAAAGTCAGGGCGTCCTTCGCGGATAACGGACCGCAGGTAGTCGGCAGTCGGGTATCCAGGCTCATGGAGCAGCAGATTTGCCTGCACTTTTCCGTAGGCCTCGACGATTTCCCGAATCCGCCATGCGGACGTTTTCGTCATCTGATGCCTCGAGGTGGTGGCGACGAGACCTTCGATGTCGAAGTTGTTCGCGTAGGTAAGGAAGCGAACGAGAGACTGCGCGTCGTCGGGTTCGTTTTCAATGTCGGTGAGAACGAGGACGCGTTCCTTGGCGACGGCGGTGCTACAATTCAGAATGATCAGTAGCAGGCATCTAACTAGGTTCTTCATTTGGGGTTTGGGTATGTGGGTTGGACAAAATGATCGAGTAAAACAATTGCAGGGCCAAACCTGCCTCTTCTGTGCTTCAATGCTGTTGCCTCAATTATTTTGCCATGTCGTTGTTCAAGTGCTTCGCTTCTACGGTTTGTTCGTGTTCATTTTGTCGATTGCCACTGCGGACAGGATGACGAAGCCTTTGATGATCTGTTGCCAGAACGGAGAGACGTTGAGCAGAAAGAGTCCGTTGTTTAAGACCCCAATGATGAGGCATCCTAACACGGTTCCCAGGACGGTTCCCCGGCCTCCTGAGAGCGACGTGCCGCCAATAACCACGGCAGCAATGGAGTCGAGCTCGTATCCGAGGCCAGCGTTGGGTTGAGCGGAATCGAGTCGCGATGTCACTATCAAGCCTGCAACGCCTGCGAGTCCGCCGCCTAGCGTGTAAACCCAGGTCTTGATGTGGTTTACCCGAAGGCCCGTAAGCAGCGCGGCGCGTTCATTTCCACCGACGGCATAGAGGTAGCGGCCAAATCGCGTCTTGCGTGTAATGATGACGAACGCGGCGACAAGAACCACTGAGATCCAGACTGGCATAGGAACGCCCAGCAAGACTCCGGTGCCCGGATAGCCGAATCCTGCGCCCAGTCCGGTGATCGGGAAGCCTCCCGTCCAGAGCATGGTCATGCCGCGAGCGATGCTGAACATTCCCAGTGTAGCCACAAATGGCGGTATGTTGAACCGTGTGACGACAAACCCGTTGAACCACCCGAGAATTAAGCCAACGCCAATGCCACACACAATCGCCCCGAAGACGGTAAACTGAAGCAAGGCGTCAAACATTGGAATGGCCACCCCGTTCTTTAAGACTCCAGCGGCGACGGCACCCGCCAGTGCGAGAATGGCACCGACCGAGAGATCGATCCCGCCAGAGAGGATGATGAGAGTCATCCCTATAGAGAGGCACAGATTAACTGAGATCTGACGGAGAATGTTCCAGCCGTTGTCCGGTGTAAGAAACTTGTCCGACAGCAGCGTCATCGCCACGACCATCAGGACGAGGGCGATCAGTGATTGGAATTTTGCAAAGCGAGGTGGCATGGCTGGGGTGGAAAAAACGATTCAGGCAAAATGGTTCGATTTTTGAATTGCCAGTTCGTTAGTGTGCGAACTGTCACCTGATGCTTGTTTAGATTAATCCAGTGCATCGCGCGTAACCGAGTGTGGCTGAGTAGACGTTCGAGGTGTGCCTGGAAACTTGATATCTCCTTTGCTCCGGAACTCGTCTTCCGCGATCGGCTCTATGTCGATGCTATGGCTAAATGGCATGGTTGGGTGGGGGATTGGCAAAATGATTGAGGCAAAATGATTTTGAGCGAAGTTATTGAATTATTTTGCCTTAATCATTTTGCTCGCTTCCTTCGGGAGAGCGGCGTTCATTATGGATTCTTCATCTGCGTTCTTCCTGTCGAATTCTGCGGTCTTCCGGCCTTCGCAGAGGACGATGATGTGGTCAGAGAGTGTCAGGATTTCAGGCAACTCGGACGATACCACAATGACAGCCAGTCCATCGGTGACCAGTTCTTCGATAAGTGTGTAAATTTCGCCTTTGGCGTTGACGTCAATGCCACGGGTGGGTTCATCAAGCAGGAGGACGGCAGGCTCGGTGGCGAGCCATTTTCCGAGGATCACTTTCTGTTGATTGCCGCCGCTCAGGTTGCGAATCATCTGCTTTTGCGAGGGTGTCTTCACACGGAAGCGGTCAATGGCTGCTCCTACCAGCTGGCGTTCGGCTGCTTCGTTGAGAAAGCCGAAGCGCTCCAGGCGGGGAAGGCAGGCCAGACTGGCGTTCTCGGCCACTGACATTCCCAGGACGAGGCCTTCGCGTTTTCTGTCTTCGGGCGCGAGTGCGAGCCCGAGTTCGATGGCATCGGTCGGCGATTTGATCGTGGCCGGCTGGCCATCGATGTGAATGGAGCCAGTCGCGCTGGCCGGGTGTAGGCCGAAGATTACTTCGAGCAGTTCCGTTCGCCCGGCACCCATCAGGCCGAAGATTCCCAGCACTTCGCCACGTCGGACATCGAAATTGATGTCACGAAGGAGGAAATCGCCCGGGCGATCTGGGTGATTGAGAGAGATATTTTCCACCCGCAGTGCCTCGCTTCCAGGCGCTGTGCTCGCCCGGTGGGAGATCTTTTTCGTCTCACGTCCGACCATCATGTTAACGATAGTACTGTGAGTCAGATCTTTGAGCGGAGCAGCCCCGACGATTCGACCGTCCCGCATGACTACGGCATCGTCACCGATGCGGGTCAGTTCCTCCAGTTTGTGCGTGATGTAGGCGATTGCGACTCCCCGGCGTTTAAGATTCCCGATGATGCCGAACAAGACTTCGATTTCATGCTCGGTGATAGCAGATGTGGGTTCGTCCATGATCAGGACGCGCGCATCGGTAGAAATGGCCTTGGCGATTTCAACGATCTGCTGTTGTCCGACGCGCAGGCTGCCGAGTGACGTTGCTGGATCCACTGCGAGATCGAGACGCTCTAACAATGCGGCAGCATGCCGGTTCATCGTCGCTGTATCGATGAAGCCGAATCGGTTCATGGGCTCGCGACCGAGGAATATATTCTCGGCTACTGTCAGGTTCGACACGAGATTCAGCTCTTGAAAAATCATAGCGATCCCGGCTTCATGTGCTTCGCGTGGATTGGAGAAGCTTCCAGGCGTGCCCGCCAGTATCACTTCTCCAGAATCCGGAGGGAACACGCCCGCGATGATGCTCATGAGTGTTGATTTTCCCGCGCCGTTTTCTCCTAACAATGCGGTTAAGTGTCCGCAGCGCAGAGTAAGGCTAACATCATCCAGCGCCTTTACGCCAGGGAAGGTTTTGGAGATTCCTTTTGCCTCCAGAATAATTTCGCCGTGCGCGCTCATGGGAAATCGATGACTACCGGTACGAGATTGAGCGGTGGAATCGTGTCCGAATCAGTGATTTCCACGCCACCGACGAAACGAACGGATGCGCCGACGGTCGCTTTCTCTCTGATCGATGGGAAGACGCTCTCTTCCACGCGGCGGTTGATCTCGGACGAAAGCGCGTTGAAATCCTGCGAATTGGGGAACTTGCTGACGTCCAGCAGTCCTGATCCGTCGCGGATGGCATTGCCGAAGACCGGGCCAGTGTCGATGGTGACGGTGCCGCCCTCTTTGAGCGTGATCTCGATCGTGCCTTTGTCCACTGAGCTGATGCTACCGCTCCCTGAGACGAAGAAGGACGCACTGCTGCTGAGGCCGAGGCGATGACCGTAGCGCTCTGCTGCATCGCCACGGTCTTTGTTAAATGCGTCGATGAGTTCGCCTGCGTCGACAGCTTTCGGCCCCCCCTTTGTCAGCTTGTCGTTCCAAAATGTTTTGACGTACGACGCGGCATTGAATGCCGCTGCCGCGGATTGCTTGCGCGCTTCCTTGAGCGGGACGATATTGAAGAGCGGCAGCAAATAGAGCAGAACGCAGACGCCAGCCATGCCGCCGCACCAGCGGAGCAGTCTCGACTTGAGCGTTGGTTCGGATGTCGACATACGGACAGTCCTATTTGCGGCCGTAGTCACCGAAATCTTCGACGTTGTCCCTGTTAACGAGTTCCACGGCGACGGGTGTCTTTTGCGGGAATTCGCGCTCACCTTTGATGTATTTGTCTGCGCTTTCGGCTGCGGTCTGCGCCATCACTTTTGGAAATTGCATACCGGTCGCGACGATCTTGCCCTCCGCAATCAGTTTGACGACATCGTCCGCGCCATCAAACCCGAACACTTTCACTTTGTCCGCCTTGCCAGCTGAAACCAGAGCCTGATACGCTCCCATGGCCATGGCGTCGTTGCCGCAGAATACGGCATCAATGTCAGGATTGGCCTGAAGGATGGACTCAAGCACTTCAAGTGCCTTGGCCCGGTCAAAGTCCGCGCTCTGCTGGGCGACCATTTTCAGGCCAGGGTAGCGATCGACCACGCTGTGAAATCCCTTTGAGCGGTTCCAGGTGTTGTTGTCGCCCACGAGGCCTAGCAGTTCGACATAGGTGCCAGTGTCGCCGACCTGTTTCACAAAATACTGACCGAGTGCGACGCAGCCGGAGTAGTTGTCCGACAGGATCTGTGAAGTGGCAGCATCGGTTGCGTTGATCTCGCGGTCCATGCAAAAGACCGGGATACCTGCTTCCTTGGCCTTGCGTACATTGGCGATCGAGCCATCGGCGTCTGTCGGATTGAAGAGAATCGCCTTGTAGCCGGAAGAGATGATATTCTCGTAGTGAGAGGCTTCTGTAGCTGGGTCGTTTTGCGAATCAAAGATCGTTGCCTCGTATCCGAGTTCTTGAGCATGGTCGCGAGCTGTTTCGGCCAGTACGACGAACCACGGATTGTTCAGTGTGGAGATGACGACGGCTACTTTGGCATCCCCACCATCCCCGGATGTGGATGAGGTGTCGGTGTCAGACTTGCTGCAGGAGGTTAGTCCGCTGGTGAGAGCCGCAGTCATCGCGACGGCCGCGATCCATTTGATGAGCTTTTTCATACAGGGTTTCGGTTTAAGGTTCAGTTGAATTCAGCTGCTTAAAAGACGCGTGGCACCGCATCGTTCCAACCATCGATCAGATCTTGCACAGTGGCGGTGTCCATTCTTGGGTAATAGGTGCTGGTTTCGCGGGGCAGGGTGGCCAGTTCATCAAGGGTGTCGCGCATTCCGCAGCCTAACATGCCTGCCATCGCTGCACCAAGTGCGGAACAGTCCGGCACCACTGCGACTTGCAGTTCGATTCGCAGCAAGTCTGCAGTGAACTGCATCAGGAAAGCATCGCGGGTGGGGCCACCGTCGGCATGGATGGTCTGCAAGCTCACGCTGGCATCGTGATTCATCATTTGCAGGACATCGTGCAATTGATAGGCGATCGATTCTTCCGCAGCGCGCACGATGTGATTGCGTGTTGAATGGGCTGTGAGGCCGACGATGGCGGCGCGGGCGTTCGGTTTCCAATGAGGAGCGCTCAGGCCCGCGAAGGCGGGGATCAAATAGACGCCGCCATTGTCCGGAACGGCTGCTGCGAGCGGGCCGGCCTCGGCCGAGGACTGGAGCATGCCCAGTTGATCCTTCAGCCAGGCGATGGAGGCGGCAGAGTAGTTGATGATGCCCTCAAATGAATACGTCGGGCGGCCTTGCCATACCCACGCGATCGTCGAAACCGATCCGCTCTCCGAGAAGCGCAGCGCCTCGCCAATGTTGAGCAGTACTGACGAGCCGGTGCCGAAAGTGATTTTTGCTGTGCCCGGTTCGTAGCAGCGTTGCGCGAAGAGTGACGCCTGTGAATCACCCATGACGCCGAAGATTGGCACAGGCTCTGGCAAGTGGCCCTCGAACGTCGTTTCGCCAAAGCGAGCGCTGCTTTCGCGCACTTCTG
The DNA here is from genome assembly GCA_020439995.1 of Verrucomicrobiia bacterium. GTDB lineage: Bacteria > Verrucomicrobiota > Verrucomicrobiia > Verrucomicrobiales > DEV007 > JAGROY01. The sequence continues at coordinate 48,407 of JAGROY010000079.1, read as the reverse complement.
GCAGGGCCGCGATCGGCACATCGAAGAGTTCGCACAGCGACTCGTCCCAGCAGAGGTTGCCGATGTCGTAAAGCAGGGTGCGACTGGCGTTGGTGTGGTCGGTGGCAAAGATCTGGCCTTCTGTCAGCCGATGGACGAGATAGGAGTCGATGGTGCCAATGATCGCTTCGCCACTTTCGAGTTTCGCTTCTAATCCGGCGTCCTGTGCGATCAGCCACTTTAACTTCGATGCTGAGAAATAGGTGTCCAAGCGCAGGCCTGTCAATTCCGTGACCCGTGCTCCGTGACCTGCTTCTTCGAGATTTCGGCAGATTTCCGATCCGCGGCGGCACTGCCAGACGATGGCGTTGTGTAGTGGCCGCCCGCTGCCTCGTTCAAATAAGCAGATGGTTTCACGCTGATTGGTGATGCTGACGCACTTGAGTGTTTTGTCAGGATGACGGCCGATCAGCGCGGTGACGATCGCGAGCAGGTTGTTCCAGATCTCATCGAGATCGTGCTCCACCCAGCCCGGTTGGGGGTAGATTTGCCGGTGCTCCTTCGACTCGCGATCGTGGCAGTGGCCGTTGGCGTCGTAGAGCAATGCCTTGGTGCCGGAAGTGCTTTGATCGATGGCAAGAATGTAGTTCATGCGCGCTGAAGTAAATCGAGGGCCGTGGATGTGAGTCCTTCCATCGAGATTCCGTAGTGGCGAAAAATGTCGGCTTGAGCGCCGGTAACTGTTTCCTCATCCGGGATGCCGACGATGCGGAATGGCTTTGCCTCGCCGCCTTGCAGGAGAGTGCTTGCACATGCTTCGCCGAGGCCGCCATGAACAAGGTGTTCTTCGACGGTGATGATCGCACCGCACTCACGCCCTGTGCGGAGGATGGCTTCGGCATCGAGCGGCTTGATCGTGTGGACGCTCAACACGCGGCAGGAAATGCCCTGCGATTCCAATTCACCGGCAGCGAGTAGAGCGTGGATTACCGTTTCGCCGGTGGCGATGATGGCAATGTCAGTGCCTTCGTGGACCGTGATCGCTTTGCCGATTTCGAATTGGGTGTCGGGTCTGTGCAATCCATACATTGCAGCTTTGCCGAAGCGGACGAAGACCGGGCGTGTGGCCAGCGCTGCGGCGCGGATGGCTTCGCGGGTTTCGAAGTTGTCGGCCGGAACGGTGATCGTGAGATTGTTGATCGCGCGGAGGACGGCGAGGTCATGCAGCGAGTGATGCGTGGTGCCGAGAGCGCCATAGCTAACGCCGGAACTGATGCCGACAAGTGCTGCCGGAACGTCCGAGTAACAAATATCATTCTTGATCTGCTCCAGTGAGCGCGCGGTGAGAAAGCATCCTGGTGAAACAGCGAAAGGCTTCTTCCCACAAGCCGCAAGCCCGGCCGCGATACCCACCAGATTCTGTTCGGCGATCCCCACTTCTACAATCTGCTTCGGCAGTTCTTTGCCAAAGGGTGCGAGTTTCCCGGATCCCCGCGAATCACTGGTGACGGCGACAATGTCAGGGTCTGCTTCGGCCAATTCCATCAATGTGTCAGCGAATTCTTCCAGATTGGCGCGCCCCATCGTGAGGCCGAGTTTCTGCGCCATCGCCTTGGCGGCTGGAGTGAACATGGATGGTGCGGGCGCGCTCATGAGGCCACCTCCCTGTGTTCAAGTTCCGCGATCGCTTGTTCGAATTCGCGCTCACTTGGCACGCCGTGATGCCACCTGGCGACGTTCTCCATGAAGCTGACTCCTTTGCCTTTGATGGTATGGGCGATGATGAAGGTTGGCTGGCCAGGCACGGCAGGATCGGCCATAGCGGCGGTAAGCTCCGCATAGTCGTGGCCGTTCACCTCGCGCACATTCCAGCCGAACGCGCGCCACTTTTCTGCCACTGGCTCAGTGCTCATTACATCGCGGGTGTGACCTGTGATCTGGAGCGTGTTGTAGTCGAGAATGGCGATCAGGTTGTCCAACTGATAGTGTGAGGCCGCCAGACCGGCTTCCCAGTTGGAGCCCTCAGCAAGTTCGCCATCGCCCAGCATTGTAAACACGCGGTAGGGTGCGTCGTCCATCTTTGACGCGAGCGCCATGCCCACGCAAATGGGCAGTCCGTGTCCCAGTGCGCCAGTGTTCATTTCGATGCCGGGAATTTGACGGGTTGGGTGGCCGACGTAGTGGGATTGATAGTGGCAAACGGTTTCAAGATCCGCCTCTGGAAAGTAGCCGCGATCTGAAAGCACCGTGTACAAAGCCTCAACGCAGTGTCCTTTGCTCTGCACATAGCGGTCGCGATGCGGATCGGCGACGGTTTCAGGCGAAACCCGGAGGACGCGGTTGTAGAGCACATTGAGAATGTCCAGGCACGACAGGCCGCCGCCTGTGTGTCCAGCTCCAGCGTCGACGATGACTTTCAGCAGACGTTTGCGCAGCTGGATTGCTTTCAGTTCCAGTTCGGCGTTGGTCATGATTCGGGTTTCTGGTGATGATAGACATCCCAGTCAAGGTAGTGAGCGAATGCTTCCTCGAGGATGCTGGCTGTGTGTGAAAGGTTCATGACAACGTGGTGCTCAAATCCCTGTGCGCAGACATGGCGCAGCAGCTTCTGAAGCTTCGGCACATGGGCGACAGCGCGGTTGCCAAAGGTCTTCAGTTCATCGTTGGTGAGTTGGCCCTGGCCAACATAGGCGCGAATGGTGCCATTGTTGTCGTCGGTGGTGAGCCGTCCAAAGGTCAGTGGCCCGGCAGGCGTGCGTCCATCGAGGGCGCCGTAGGTGTTTTCCACGCCGAGGATGCTGCCGAGGATCGGAGCTGTAGCGATCTTGATGTCCGGCAGGAACGTCTTCGCCCAGTTGCCGCAGTGGAAAAGGACGCACTTGTCTTCGTCGTCGCCGTAGTTGTTGTTCCAGTCGACCAGCGCACTGGGCGAACTCGAAGCCAGCTGCATTGCATGCATGGTGAGTGCGCCCGTGACATCCACTTCGCAGGCGCTGGGCATAAAGCTTTCGCTCATCATACTCATCAGTGTGCAGACATTGCAGCCAAAGTTCTCCTGCACCGAAGTCCAGCACTGGATTGCGGTTGCCTCGATCGCGTTCACGTCCATCCAGTCATCCAGGATCACCCCGAGCTTGGCCATTTGCTCCAACTTGGGTTCCGGCACTCCGGGGGCTGGCGCGTAACCCTTGATGTCCGCCAGTTTGGCGGCGACCGCTGTGTGGGAGGTGTCCAGTTTCTCCGCTTTGCCAAGAAACTCGGAGAGATCAACGGTCGTCACACTGATGCCGTGGCGTTCCAGAATCTTCTCACTGTAGCGCACTGTATTGAAGGCGCCGGGTCGGGCACCCACAGCGCCGAGTCGCAAGCCGCGCAGGCCATTCACCACGCGGCAAACGCCGCGGAACTGTTGGAGATCCGTTACGAAAGCAGGATCATCCGGCCTGACCACGTGCTTCCGAGTCAGCGAGAATTTGATGCCTGCCTGTGCAAGATTGTTGCAAACCGAGATCTTGCCGCAGAAGCCATCTCGCCTGCGTGTGACGCTGAGTTGATCGAGATCATCCGGATAGGCCTGGATCAATACGGGCACGTTCAGGCCCGCCATCTTGAGGACGTCAGCCACACCTTTTTCATCGCCAAAGTTCGGCAGGACAACGAGGATACCGTCGAGTTGATCGCGATGCTTTCCGAACAACTCCGCACACTTGCGGGCATCGCCATGCGTCTCGACTCCACCAAGTTTGGAATCCGTGTCTGACAGCTGCACCGCAGTAATGCCGAGTTTCGAGAACAGTGCGGCGATGTCGGCGCGGGCTTCCGTCACCAGTTGATCCGGGAAGAAGTCGCGGTTGCCGTAGATGACACCCAGGGTAGGGGTGCCAGGATTTTTTGAAGAAGCAGAAGTTTTCATGTAAGGGTTCTCAGAGATTGATGGTGGCTATGAACGAAATGGACAAGACTCAACGTGACTTTGACTGACGAAGGGACGCATTCCGGGGCGGATTACTAGGGATTCAGGAGAAGATTGTCGCGATTCGCGGAGAATCCGATCCGCCCGACTTCGATGCCTCTCACTGCTGGGGCTGGCCTTGTCCATGGCGGCGTATCCCGAAGGGATGCGTCAAAGGCAGGGACGGCTCTCCGAGCTGTTCGGCTGAGTGCGCTTCAACTTCAGAAGCCGCATCAGAATCCTCCAGCCGTCCCACGTTGGAAAGCTACGGCAACGGTGCATCCCAAAGCGCTGCGACAACGTCACGAATCACCCAGCAGGACGTTTTAGATAAACGCTCCTGCACGCATCCCGAGGGGATGCGGCGGCAACATTCTGTTGACGATTGGGGCTTAGATTCCGAGTTCCATTCACACTTCGCTGCGGACATACCGTGCCCGCAAGTGCTCCAGATGAAATTCCGCCCGCGTGGGGCCGCCGGTAGTTGCCACCATCAGGGCATCAGGAAGAAGTTGCCGCCCGCGCTGATGCACATTCTTGCGAAGCCAGTCCAACAGCGGAGCATAGTCACCCCCAGCGAGACCTGCACTCACTCCCGCTGCTTTCTGGGCAACGGCAAACAGCTGGGACGCATTCAAGTTGCCCAGACTATAGGTTGGGAAATACCCGAAGGCCCCCATGCTCCAGTGGATATCCTGCAGGCAGCCTTCCGAATCCTGCTTCACCTTCAAGCCGAATGAGGCCTCGAATTCCTCGTTCCAGGCGGCGGGAACGTCTGCCACTTTTAGATCGCCGGAGATCAGCCGCTTCTCCATTTCGAACCGCAGCATGACGTGCAAATCGTAGGTCGCCTCGTCTGCCTCGACCCGAATGTACGAGAGTTCGGCACGGTTCACTGCCGCCGTCATTTCGTCGATCGAGATCTTTGACAGATGGGGAAAGTAGTGCACTGCTCGAGGTAACCAGTGCTCCCAGAAGGCGCGGCTGCGGCCCACGTGATTTTCCCAGAGCCTCGACTGAGATTCATGGATTCCCAGTGATACCGCCTCCCCGCACGGCGTCCCGTAAAGCTCCGGTCGCAACCCCTGCTCGTAGAGCCCGTGACCGGCTTCATGCAGGACGCCGAACAACGAGCTGGTAAAGTTCCGTTCATTGTAACGGGTGGTCAACCGCACGTCGCCCGGAGCGATGCCAGAGCAGAACGGATGCGCTGTCGTGTCGATACGTCCGGCATCGAAATCAAAACCGATGGCTTCCGCCACTTCGCGGTTGAAGGCGGTCTGCGCTGCCTGTGGATAGTCGCCCTCTAACAAGTCACCAGGAATGCTCTTCGACCGCTCGATCGCGGCCTGCACGATTTCCACGACCTTTGGTTTCAGCGCGCCGAACACCACATCCAGCTGACTGGCGCGTGCCCCACGTTCATAGGTTTCCAGCAAGGCATCGTAGCGGCATTCGTCGTAGCCCCAGGCATCAGCCTTGCGATGATTGAGCTGCACAAGATTCTCCAGATGCGGACTGAAAATGGAAAAGTCAGACTGCTCGCGCGCCTTTTGCCACGCGGCAAGCGCCAGGCTCGTCGCCTCTTTGAACTCAGATACAAGAGCCGTCTCCAGCTTGATCTCGCGGTCATAGTCGTGTCGCCACTCGCGAACATTTGCTGCGGCCACCGGATCGCCGAGATCTTTGTCTTCGCACGCCATCAGCCAGTCGCCGACTTCCTTGCTGGTCGCGAGTTCGTGGATGCGGGCCGAGAAATAGGCACCTTGTTTCGCCCGGAACGCAATTCCCTGGGGTGGCATGTATGTTTCCTGATCCCACCCGAGTAGCGACGAAGCACTGGCGAGGTACGCGATTTCACGAAAGCGCGCGGTCAGATTGCGATAGGGCTCGAAGTCAGGAGAAGTGAATTCTGTCATACCAGTTGAGCATTGCCGGGCGCATGCAGAGGTCAAGGAGGTTTCGACATCTGGGCATCTGCATCGAGATGGACATCGACATCCGCTCGTGATAGCCTCACGCGCATTAAGACGAGTCGATCCAACCAAGCATCATCGCGGCTCTGTGCTGCTTCACTTTTGCTTACAACTGCCGTTGCATGCGCAGACGAGCCCTGGCTGCGGCACACCATCGATGCCAGCTCTCAGGGCGCTGACGGTGTCCGTCTTGCTGACGTCAATGGGGACAATCTCATGGACATCGCTACTGGCTGGGAGGAAGGTGGAATCGTCCGTGCTTACTTGCATCCCAGCCGTGGCAACGAACGAGCGAAATGGCCAGCAGTTACCGTTGGTAAAGTCAAGTCTCCCGAGGACGCCGTCTTTGCTGACCTTGATGGTGACGGTGGCATCGATGTAATCTCCGCCTGCGAGGGGAACACGCGCAGCCTCTTCGTCCACTGGGCACCGAAGGAATTCTTGAACTCTGACCGATGGAAGACCGATGCATTTCCAGTTGCCGGGCCCAGGCAATCTTGGATGTACACTCTCCCCATGCAGATCGATGGGGTGTACGGCATCGACCTGATGGTCGGCTCAAAAGGCGATCGCGCATCTGTTGGCTGGCTTCAGTCCCCGGCGAACGCATGTGACATCAGCGCCTGGCGATACCACCGGCTGGAAGATGCGGGCTGGATTATGTCGCTTATCGCTGCAGACATGGACGGAGATGGTGACGATGACGTTTTGATCAGCGACCGCAAGGGGGCCGGACGCGGAATCTATTGGCTCGAACGCCCGGCTTCGCCAGCGGAATCCAGATGGCCCCGTCACGACATCGGCGGATCGGATCACGAGATTCTGTTCATCGCACACGGCGATCTTGATCAGGATGGCCAACTCGACGTCGCCGCCAGTGCAAAAGAAAAACTGATGTGGTTTCGCCGGACAGAGGACACCTGGAAACCTCACGAGATTCCTCTTCCGAGCGGAGTGGGCACCGGCAAAAGTGTTGCGATCTGTGATGTGAACGCGGACGGTAAAAACGATCTCGTCTTCAGCTGCGAGAACGCAAGGGGCGAACTCTCAGGCATGCGTTGGATGTCGTGGGAAGCGTCTCCGATTACCGGCCCCTGGAGCAATCACGAGATCGCAGGAAGCCACGGCATCAAGTTCGACCGCGTCGTCCCACACGACATCGATGGCGACGGCGACCTCGACATGATCTGCTGCGAGGAACGTGCCAACCTGGGCGTGATCTGGTACGAGAATCCAGCAAAGTGAAGGAAACCGACGCTTGTGGGCGTTGGTGAATTTGTCTACGATTCGTAGAACGAAGCGCTGCGGATGCCCCTATTTAGAACAACACTTCCGATTTTTCTTGAGTATCACGGCGATTGGCTGTTCCGCATATTTCCACGTCTGGTACTGGTGGCGGGGAGCGTGCTCGTCGGCGGTGGCATTTTTGCGATAGCTATACTCGACCGCAGCGGTGAAATGATGCGGCACACTGAGGATACGTCAGCGCAGTTGGTGTATGGCTCCAAGCGGTTCTTTAAAGCCTATCGAAGATTTCCGCTACAGCAGCGGGAAGACGTGGAAACGGTAGCTATGGACAGCGTTTGGCTAAAGACGGACGAAAGGCTCGTACGCACTCTCTTTGGGTTTGATGAGTCCGAGAATCCTGATAACACTATGTTTAATGAATGGTTCGCTGTGCGCCGATCCCGCAACGGCACCGTTGTTCGTGGTGGAATTGATCCAGTGGAATGGCTCGAACAACCTCACTTGAATAAGGGTACAAAGATTCCTGTGGGTCCGCTAGTCGATGCATGGGGAAAGTGTTATCGCATCCGGTTCGATTATGATCGAGACGGCTGGCTCGCTAATCCAATTCGAAAAACGTCAGGGAAGTATGGGCCGAGTGTATTCTTTCGAATGGGGGAGCGTATTAAGTCTTCCATCCTTGTTGTCAGCGCCGGGCCGGATGGGAACTTTCAAACATGGGAAGACAACATCGTCTCCTCTGGCGGCGTAGTACGATCTTTGGACCAAGCGGCGCTACCCCCGATCTCTACGAACGACGAATGATCTGCAGCACAGGCACGTGCATTGCGCTCTCAGCGTTATGCATCGGGCGCTCGTCAATCACTGCCGTTGCGTTCTGCGGCCTGATCTGGTTTGCTGATTTGAACCCGCAAGGCGGCGAGATCTTTTTCGATGCGTCCCAGAAGTGCGGTGACTTCGGGATCCTGTGTGGGCTCTGGGAGGACGGACAGTTCCTGCATCGTTGAGACAATAATTCCGATAAAGAGGTTCAGGATGGTGAAGGTGGCGATCATGATGAACGGCACAAAAAATGCCCACGCCCATGGATGGACTTCCATAACAGGGCGGACAATTCCCATGGACCAGCTTTCCAGAGTCATCACTTGAAACAGGGAATACAGGCTCTTGCCGAGGGAACCGAACCAGTCCGGGTGGGTTTGGCCGAACAGCCCGGTAGCCAGCACGCCAGTAGTGTAGAAGAAAATCGCCATCACTGCCATGACTCCGCTCAGCCCCGGGATGGAATGCAGAAATGCCGCCACGACTTGTCGTAGCTGCGGGACAACGGTGAGCAGGCGCAGCACCCGCAAAACCCGCATCGAGCGGAGGACTGCCCAGGGGCCGGCACCAGGAACGACCGCGATCGCGACTACTGCGAAGTCAAAAATGTTCCAGCCGTTCTTCCAGAAATGAAGACGATAGGCCAACAACTTGGCAATCAATTCTGCGATAAACACCAGCAGGCACAGCTTGTCGATCAGTTGCAGCGCTGTGCCGAATTTCTCCATGATCCCGGGATCGGTTTCCAGTCCAAGGATGGCGGCATTGAGCAATATCACAACCACCACAAAATGCTGAACTGGCCGCAACTCCACGCGTCTAGCGAGCTCGCGTCTCCAAGCGGGGGCGTTTCTTTTTTCGAGTGCATTCATCAGGTCATCTTCGCTCATCATGAGGGAACTTTACCAGCAATCTTCGTTAATCAAGCATTGCCGGAAACCTGGCGAGCGATCGCCGAATTCGCTTGGCAGGTGGATGGGTGAAGTGCGAAAATTTCGCCATGAGTCGGATGTCAATAAGGGCGCGAAAGAATGGCATGCGTTCCTGGCATTCACTGTTCTTTCCCTGTCGATTTTGGAGGGATTCGTAGTTCGTGCGGTATTCCGCAAAATCTATGCTTTTCCTTGCCGGAAGTGTCGGTATAGATTCCGGGCGTTGAAGTTTGTGCCATCGAAAACGCTGTTGTGGATTGCCGGGCTGGTGGTGGTGCCGGTTTTCGGAGCGATGACGTTTGTCCCGGGGCTGCGGCCATTGTTGTTGCTCGGGCTGCTGGTGCTGGCGGTGGTTTGCGTTCTGGATCTGCTGGTATCGATGCGGGTGCTGGCGGGGGTGGCAGTGGAGGCACCAGAGCGGCTGCATGCCACGGCTGGTCGCGATTTTGAGATCCCTCTGCGGTTCACGAACCGAAGCGGTACAGCGCTAGGGATTCGTGTAGGCCTGGGATTTGGCGATGCGTTCCGACCAAACGTTCCGATTCTCGAAGTGCAGCTCGGCAAGGCAAAAGCCATCACCAGGCGGACGTGGGTGGTGACCGCGCTGCGTCGCGGCAAGTATGGGTTTGCCGCTGTTTACAGCGAAGCCTTGTCGCGTTTCGGGCTGTGGGATGTGCGCCGGGAGTTGCCTGTGGCGATCGAAGTGCGGGTCTATCCGGATCTGAGATCGGAGAGGCATGGGTTGGCCGCTTTTTTCCTCCGGCGTGGTGCGCACGGGATGCAACCGCGGCCACAGTTGGGGAAGGGGCGCGAGTTCGAGCAGTTGCGGGAATATGCGCCGGGCGATGACTACGGCGATATTTTCTGGAAGGGGACGGCGCGTCGCGGCTATCCGACGACTAAGATGTTCCAGGTCGAGCGAACCCAAGAGGTGTATGTCGTCATCGATCATTCCCGGCTGAGCGGTCGGGAAATCCGGGTGCCGGTGCGGAAAGTTCCCGGCATCACTGAAAAGCAGGAGTTTCATGTGGGCGGGGAATTCACGGTGACCACTCAACTTGAAAAATACCTGCAGGCGGCGCTGATACTGGGGACGGTCGCCGAGCAACAGGCTGACCTCTTTGGATTGATCACGTTCAGTGACCAGGTCGACCATTTCGTAAGATCAAAAAACGGACGTCAGCATTTCGACAGCTGCCGCGATGCGATTTATGCGCTGCAGCCGGAGCTGGTGTCGCCCAACTACGATGAGCTGATCATCTTCATTCGTAAGCATCTGACCCGCCGGGCACTGATCATCGTGCTCACGGATTTGAGCGATCCGGTGGCAGCGGAGAGCTTCTATGAAATGGTGCAGCTCGTGTCCCGCCAGCACCTCGTGCTCGTGAACATGATCCGGCCAGAGGCTGCTCTGCCGGTTTTCAGCAGCGAGGCCGCCGTGGCGACCACTCGCGATCTCTATGACCGGCTGAACGGACATTTTCACTGGTCCGAGCTGCAGGAAATCGATCAAATGCTACGCAGCTGTGGGGTGCAATTTGCCCTTCCGGAGAGTGGAGAGCTTACCCTCGACACGGTGAACCACTACATGCGAATCAAAAGTCGACAGTTGCTGTGATCCTGGACCTCGAAAGTTTTATTACGCGCGAACGCCCCTTCTGGGACGAGCTCGAAGCCTTGCTCAAGCGCGGGAGTCTGGTGACGCGTGGCGACAGCGAGGAATCGCTCACGCGCATCCGCAGGTTTCACTATCTTTACAAGCGCTCGGCGGCGGATCTGGCGAAGCTGCAGACATTCGCATCCGAGCCGGAGCTGCGCCAGTACCTGGAAGACTTGATAGCGCAGGCCTACACCCGGCTCCATGGCAATGCGGAAACTTCGGGGAAACTCCGCCCACTGCACTGGTTCTTTCATGTGTATCCACGCGCGTTTCGCCGCCATGCGGCAGCGTTCTGGTTGTCGTTCTGGATTTCGATTGCCGGGGCGTTGTTCGGGGCGTTCGTGATCTCTCAGGACACTGACAATAAGTTGCGGTTGCTGCCTGGGCAGTTCGGGCACTTGATTCAGAGTCCCACTGAGCGTGTGAAAGCGGAGGAAGCGAATGCTTTTAGTCCAGAGCAGAAGGAGCACCGGGCGCAGTTCTCGGCTCAGCTGATGAATAACAACATCCGCGTCGCGATCAATGCCATGGCGTTCGGGATCCTGTTCGGCATTTTTACTGTGGTGCTGTTGTTCTACAATGGTATCGTTCTGGGGCTGGTAGGCTACGAATACATCGCTGACGGCCAGTCCGAATTCCTCGCCGCCTGGCTGTTGCCGCATGGGGTGCCGGAACTCACCGCTATTTTCATGGGCGGCCAGTGCGGGCTGATCCTTGCGCGTGCGGTCATCGGCTGGGGAACGAATCTGACCATGCGCGACCGCTTTCGTGCGATTCGTGATGATCTGGTCGTGTTAGTGATAGGCTTCTGTGTCTTGCTGGTGTGGGCGGGAATCATCGAATCCTATCTGTCCCAGACGCACGAGCCGGCGATCCCTTATTCCCTGAAAATTGCGTTTGGACTGGTGGAGCTGGTCGTGATGGTCGCTTACCTCTACATGTCGGGCAGGGGAGATGAGACACCGGATGAAGAGGATCAAAGTCTGGCGATCAACAACGGGCGAGCGGCGTCCACAACTCCCCGGTATTCATAAGATTTGTCATGGCGTTAGGGCGCACTACTACTCTTGATATCCGAACTCCAGATGGCATTACGTTTTCGATGCCGCTGGCGGGGCCGATCACGCGATTTTTCGCCTGGGTCATCGACTTCCTGATCTTTATCGCAGTGTCGCGCGCTATTGGGCTGCTGGCGGTATTTGGCTCAATCGTCAGCACAGACTTGGCTTTTGCAGTGCAGTTGCTGCTGGATCTTGTGATTGGAGTCGGCTATTCGATGTTCCTTGAGTGGATCTGGAACGGGCAAACAGTAGGGAAACGGGTAATGAAATTGCGGGTCGTCGATGAAGGCGGACGCGGGCTCAGTGGTGGGCAGGTAGTGGTGCGGAACCTTCTTCGGGCGATCGACATGCTGCCGCTCTTTTACGGAGTTGGTGGCATGTTTCATGTGCTTACGGCAAGGTGTCAGCGGCTGGGTGATCTGGCGGCGGGAACGATTGTCGTCCGTCGCATCGATGTCGGCAGTCCGGATGTGGATGAACTGCTGGCGGGAAAATTCAATTCTTTCCGCGACCATCCAGTGATCGAAGCGCGCCTGCGGCAAAGAGTCTCCCCGGAGGAGGCAAAGATTTGCCTCAGTGCTCTACTGCGGCGGAATGAGCTGGAGCCTGACACTCGCCTTGATGTGTATCGGCGGCTGGCGGATCACTTTCGCAGCCTGGTAGAGTTCCCGGAATCGGCGACATTCGGCCTCACCGATGAACAGTACTTGCGAAATACTGCAGAGTCCCTGTTTCGAAAGCGGCCAACTGGCAAGCTGGCCAAGCGGAAGGCGATGCCTGAAGCTGTGGCGAGTGCGGAAGCGTAATCCATCTGCCACGGTCGCGCATTTGTTGGCTTGCGTTATCTGGTGCGGCTGGTGAAGACTGTTACCATGCGAAAATTCATTGCTACAGTATTGCTTGCGGGCACCGCAGTCGGATTGTTTGGAACAACAGAAGCCGCTGAGAAACCTAATATTGTTCTAGTCTATGCCGATGATCTTGGTTTCGGTGATCCCGGATGCTACGGCGCTACTGGTGTGGCTACTCCCAACATCGACAAGCTTGCGAAGGAAGGGCTCAGATTCACAGATGCGCATTGTTCCGCAGCCACATGCACGCCGTCACGGTTCGCGCTGCTTACGGGATCGTATGCCTTTCGGCAGGAGGGAACCGGTATTGCCAGGGGGGATGCTGCCGCGATTATCAAGCCGGGCACCGTCACTTTGCCATCCCTTCTGCAAAACGCCGGTTACCGCACGGGTGTAGTGGGAAAGTGGCACCTCGGGCTGGGAAATGGCAAGGCAGGTGACATCGACTGGAACGCTGAGATCAAACCAGGGCCGAATCAGATCGGCTTTGACTATCACTTTTTAATTCCTGCTACCGGAGACCGGGTGCCTTGCGTCTATGTGGAGCAAGGTCACATCGTTGATCTCGATCCAGCTGACCCTGTCAAAACCAGCTATGGCGCGCCCATTGGTGACGGGCCCACCGGCAAGGACGATCCAGAACTGTTGAAAATGAAATGGTCGCATGGTCACAATCAAACGATCGTGAATGGCATTTCCAGAATTGGATTTATGACCGGTGGCGAAAAAGCCCGCTGGATTGACGAGGACATGGCGGATGTCATCAGCCATAAGGCCCGAAAGTTCATCGATGAGAGCAAAGATAAGCCGTTCTTTCTCTACTTTTCCCTGCACGACATTCACGTCCCCCGGGTACCGCACTCGCGGTTCGTGGGGAGGAGCGCGATGGGGCCGAGAGGGGATGCGATAGTGCAACTCGACTGGTGCCTGGGGCAAGTGTTAGAGTCGCTGGATGCGAATGGCATGGCAAACAACTCGCTGGTCATCTTTACATCTGACAACGGCCCAGTACTGGACGATGGCTACTACGACGATGCCAACGAAAAACTGGGCTCACATTCCCCGGCCGGGCCGTATCGCGGCGGAAAATACTCGCTGTTCGAAGGCGGAACTCGTGTTCCAATGCTCGTGCGCTGGCCAGGCAGAGTCGGAGCCGGTAAACAATCGGACGCCCTGTTCGGTCAAGTCGATCTTGCGGCCTCGATCGCGAAGCTTGTGGGAGTGGATGTGCCCGCCGGAGCTGCTCCTGACAGCCGTGATGAGTTGGACACATTGCTGGGGGAGGATATGATCGGTCGTCCTCATCTGGTGCATGAGGCGGGGGGACTTGCGCTCCGGGCAGGCCACTTGAAATTCATTCCGGCAGGGAAAGTGCGCGAAAACCTGGGGCCGTGGAAGACTGCGAGCATCGTAAAGCCCGGTGCCCTTTTTGACCTGTCGAGCGATCCAGCCGAGCAGCGCAATGTGGCTGCCGATTTTCCTGAAAGGATGGAGGAGATGGCGGCACTGCTGGGCAAGGTGAGGCAATCGCCCGATCGTCCGTAGTCGCCTCAGTTGATCCCGAGATACTTGTCCCGCCCCGCTGCGAGGGCAGCAATTTTGCGGTCGACGATAGACCGTTTCAGCATCCAGAATCCGCAGTCGGGGTGGACCCAGCGCACGCGTCCATCGCCGAGAAGCTTTTCCGCTTTGTCAATGCGGCTGGCAATTTGATCCGAAGTTTCGATCTGGTTGACCTTAATGTTCACAACCCCGAGACCAAGGTGGATGCGCGGGTCAATATTCTTCAGTGTCTCCAGGTCTTCTACAGGCCGATGGGCGAGTTCCAGTACGAGATGGTCCGCATGAAGGTCGCAGAGGAAACCGATGAGCCGCTTCCATGTGCCACTCTGGATGGTCTGGCCGCCGTAGTTTCCAAAGCAGAAATGAACCGCCCGCTGGGTGCCATCATTCACCGCATCGAGCACGGCATTGATAGCGGCGGCGGCGAGGGGGCCGTCTTCCGGTTTGCCCGGAATGTGGGCTTCGTCGATCTGCACGCAGGCACAGGGCAGTCCGCGCACTTGCGCTGCCAGGACTTCAGCGATGCACATGGTAAGCTCCTGCAAGTCGCGATGGTGGGTATCCAGCAACGTGCGAGCCAGCATGTAGGGACTGGTGAGGGTGAACTTGAACGGTCCGCCAGCAATTTGGGCGGCACGTTCGCAGTCTTCTAAGAGATTCAGTGAGCCACCAGTGACCGGGCCGATAACGACACCTGCCGGTTTCCGACGGACGCCCGGCTCCTCCTTCATTCGAAATGCCATGGTGTCGCTGCGACCGATGTCCCTGCGAATCCCACCCAATCGCGAAACGAAGTAATCAATCATGCCGTTGGCATCGGGATAATTTGTATCGAACCGATAGAGTTCACCATCGGTGGGTAAATCAATCCCAGCCTGCCTCTGCGTGGCGAAGACTACCCGGGTGGCATCGACCACAGCCTCCTCACTGGCGTTTGCCGTCAGCCAACTTGGAGCGGGGTAAGAACCAACGGTGGTGGTTAGAATGCGGGGCTCGTAGGGGACGGTCAGGTGATTCATCGGCAAGGGAACATCATCGACACGAGTGTGCCGAAATGTTACTGACCGGGCGAGCAGAAACCGCGTAGAGCCCAGTTTCCTCTACAGACCTTCAGCTGTCGTAAATACCCCTAGGAAACAAGATCCAACGGTCCGCTCTCGCAGAACTTGGGCATTCCGAAGGTGTCGATATTGTTTCCCATCGCGTGTGCGATCGCGAGCCACAACCGGTTGTGCGGGGTGCGCTCGAATTGAAGTGAGCGGCCCATGTTGAACCCGGCACCACCACCGAGGAGAACGAACGGGATGTTATCGAGTGTGTGTGAGTTGCCTTTGCCGAGTTCGTTGACCCAGACGATGAGAGTATTGTCAAGCATCGTACCATCGCCGCCTGGTTCCGGTGTGTCGGCAAGTCGCCTGGTAAGATAAGCGAGCTCGTTGGCGAACCACATGTTGATCCGTTGCAGCTTCTCATGAGCGCTTTCGTTTTCATCGGGCTCATGGGAGAGGCCGTGGTGCCCGTCTTCGATACCCAGCCAGCGCATGCGCGCCTGACCTACAGAGCGCATGAACTGCAGCGTGGCTACGCGGGTCATGTCGTTGGCTAGGCTGTTCACCAGCAGGTCGATCTGCATGCGGCTGATCTGCGGCGTATTGTCGTTCACCAGCTCGATCTCGGGATCCAGCTCGGGCTCCGGGTGTGCCAGCTCTGTGGTGCTGGTATTTTCCAGATCATGCTCCATCTCGCGGACGAGCGTCAAATGCTGGTCGAGCATCGCACGGTCTTCAGTGCTGAGCTTTGAGGAAATCTTTTTCAGGTTCGCACTGACATCGTCCAGTACGCTGACGACACTCGCCTTGTCCTTCATTTGACCGTAGAGCTTGCCCAGCATCTGGTAGGGATCATCAATGGGCGCGACTGGCTTGTTCGAATCTGCATAGCTCATGCGCGTCCAGGGGTCGGCCCGATTGGGCACCGCAACGCCAAACTCAAGCGAACCGAAGCGTGTGCGGGTCTCGGGATTGCTCTGGAAATGATTCTTGATTTGCTGGTCGATCGAAATTCCGCTGGACCATCCGGCCGGGGTGTCTGAGCCGCCCTGAATATTTCCGGGATTCAAGCGGGCACCAGTGAGCAGGCAGCTCATTCCGCGCATGTGATTGTCGCCATCGCCACCTACCCGGTTACACACTCCATTCATCACCAGCATTTGCTGCTTGAATGCCTCGAGCGGTTGCAGGATGGGCTTCAACGCGAAATCGCTCCCCGTTGTATCCGGCCAGAAAAGATCTGGCAGTGTCCCGTTGGGGGTGAACATGATCACCAGCCGCTGCTTGCGCCCGGTGCTAAGGGTGTCGCCAAACAGGCTGGGCAACCCGCTCACGAACGGCAGGGCCGCTGCGCTGAGTCCGATGTCACGAAGGAATTTCCGGCGATGAAGTGTCTTCATAGATTTTCTGGGTGAGTGGATGCGGTGTGCGCTTTTGGCTGTCGATACTTGCTGCGTCGCGCGCGAATTTCAAGATTAGTGCCTTCGATGGCGGAGACGGTTACGATTTCCGCGAGGAGGTCGCGAATGTTAAATTCGTTCTTCTCGAACTGGTCGCGCAACTGTCCGGGAGTCTGTTTTCCGTAGGCGGTAATTGGCTGCTTGACGATGTAGTGAAACAGGTGATTCACAAATGCCTGATGCGCGGTGGGACTGTTTGCGGCATGGGTGGCCACGTCGCGCGCTCCGGTGAATGTCACTTTGTCACCGCTGTCGGTAGTGTAGTCGCTGGTGGTGTCGACAGGCTTGCTGTTGTCTTCTTTCCGGAGGCGGCCAATGGCGTCGAACTCCTCAAGGCTGAAGCCCAGAGGATTGATGATCGAGTGGCAGGACATGCACGCATTGTCCCGGGTAACCTGGGTTACTTTTTCGCGCATTGTTAGAGATGGATCAAACTCCCCATCTTTGAACTCGATGGCGACCGGTGGCGGCTTGAGCGGCCGACCGACGATGTTTCGGGTGAGGAACACGCCGCGATGAATGGGCGAAGAATTATTGTGATAGGCGAATGCCGAGAGCAGGTAGGGGTGGGTGATCACGCCGGAGCGTTCTGCAGGAGCAAACGTTACCCGGCGAAAGCCCTCGCTGGGTTCGCCACTGTCAGCATTGCCATAGAGCAGAACCAGCCGGTCATTAAGAAAGAGGGAATCGGCCAGCAGCAGCTGCCGGTAGTCGGAATTTTCACTCCACACGATGTCTTCGATCGACAGGTTGAGTGAGCGGCGGAGGTCTGCGATGACGCCAGGATTGAATTCGGGATAGACCTGATCGTCTTTGAGCAAATCGCGCTCGCCGTCCATTTCAAACCAGTGATGGAAAAAGGACAACATCTTCGAGCGGGTGCGGGGATCATCAGTCATGCGCTGAATTTGCTCACGCACTCCGCTGATATCGTCGAGTCCGCCACTGGCCGCCACATTCAGCAGAGTCTCATCTGGAAGCGAATCCCAGAGTTCCATCGCCAGGCGGCTGGCAATGTCGAATGCGTCCGGCGACTCTCGGTCATTCAGAGTCGGGAACAGGAACTCCGGGGAGAGGAGCGAGAACAAGACTACGCGCTTCACTGCCTGCTCAGGAGTCTCAGCAGTTTCGAATTTCGTATCTACGAAAGCACGCTGTTGCCCGGCGGTGAGCGGGCGGCGGAACGTGAGTGACACGAATCGGCTGGCAAATGTCCGCAGCTTCTCAACGCGATCTTCGCTGTCCGGCCGCGAACGTGAAAGAGAGTCGATTCGGTCGTCCACTTCTGTGGCGACTTCGATTGCTGCTGCTGTTACCGCATTGAACCATTCTTTCGACACGGCTGCGCCCCGCTCATAGCCGAGGCTGCGGTCGTCTGCGGGGAATGGCGCATTCACTACCGCCACGCGTGAAACCATTGTGGGCACAAAATCAGAGCGCGCGGGAACTTCCCAGTCACCGTGTGGCGGTTTCCACTCAAGTCGGATCGATGAGACTTTTTCTTTGTATTTGAAGTAGTCAAGCCGGATGAGATAGCGACGGCCCCCTAACAATAGCACACGCCCGGTTTCCTCACGCATCTCGCCCGAGCTGACCCATGCATCGATAAGGGGAGTCTGGCTGGGAGCACTGCTGTCATCTCGATAGTTGCTATCGCCTGGCTTCAAGTCAGCGTTTACGTAAAGTCGGGCACCATTGGGAGTACGCACGCGGAATTCATGGACGCCCGTTTCGCGGGCTACAATCGAGCCAGACCAGGCGATCGAAAATTGCTCGGCATTGATATTCTCCGCAGGACTGCCTTCGCCAAAGTCGAAGTCGACGGACGGGTCGATCCTCTGCAGGGAACGCTTGTCCTTTTTGTTCATCCCGTTCGACTCGAAGTAGTCTGCTCGAAGCCCTTCCGTCGCATTCTTGATTTCGTCAGGAACGGACTCGTCTCTCCGCCCGCGTCTTTTGCCCTGGCGTTCTGAATTGCCCTCTGGCTGGTAATCGGTGAAGGTTCCAATCAGGTCTGCAATCGATTCCAGATACTGGCGATTGGTTAAACGCGCTGGCAGAATTTCGGGCGGGTTTCCGCGCGCATCGGGCGAGTAAAACGCGTCGTAAATGTAGGCCGAAACGGCTGCCGCATCGTCGCCAACGCAGAGTTCAGGTTCGTCCTCCGGCATCGTTCGCCCGATCAGGTCTGCGAGTTTTTCGACTGAACGAGAGCCGTAGAGAGGTTTATCATACTCTCCATCCACTCCCTCGCCCGAGGCACCGTGGCATTGCGCGCACTGTGAACGATAGATCGCCGCCCCGCGTTGTTTTTGAACCGCCACTTCCTCTTCACCGTGAAGCGAAGCTGGGTGAAAAACAGCCACTATAGCGATCGAAAGCGATGATACGATCGGCCAGAACTGGATGTGAATGCGCACTGTCAAAACGGAGAGAATTGGGTCAACACTGTCACAGTGAAACATACTACGCTCCAAGCCAAATAAAAGTGGCAGGTGGGCCCGCTTGTTGTCGCTGGATGTCTCTGCCGGAGCAGAGTTAGACACAAAATTGCCCATTTGCTCGTCAGTCTGGTGAAGGCTCCGCTGATTCCAGTTCCCGAGGGCACCACTGAGAATTTGCGCAGCTCCCTGGGGCAAGGTGATCGTTCTTCTGTTCACTTTCCCGCTTTGTAGCGATGGAGTGCGCAGAGTGCTCGGGCGCTGCCAGCTACGAGAGCTTCGATTCTTTTTTGCGTTTTTTGTCCTTCTTTTTCTTCTGCTTCTTCTTGTCTTTCTTCTTTTTCCGTTTCTCTTCGGCTTTCTCGCGCTTCTCTTCGGCATCCATCAGCTTGAGCATCTTGCGGATCTTCTTCCTCAATTGAGGCCACTGTTCCTGACTGACGATGTATCCGACACAGGAGACGCTGCCGCACCGGCAGGGATGTTCTTTCCAGTGTTCGACATCAAAGCCGTAGTCGAAGGTGAGTTCCTCACCCTGTGCAATGTCCCGCAGGGCGATGACCCAGATTCGACCATCGATCACATCGACCCAGCAGTTGGGATCGCAGCTGTGGTTGATGTAGCGGGCGGTGTTGTATTCTTTGTTCCCGTCGATCTGATGCTCTTCGTCGAGAATGAAATTAAATACCGATGCGAGGTCGGTGCCGTCGACGGATTCCGCCAGATCGATGCCGCGCTGGTCTGCCTCCTCGTTTTTCAGTATCTCCCCCACGTACTCAATGATCCGCGTGTCTTCCGGAATGTCGCGCGATGCGAATACTCCGATCTGGTGGATGTCCGATCCTTCGGCGTGGCACCAACGAGAACTTCCGCGTTTCCACAGTTCTTCTCGTTCGGTAAATATGCGTTCTTTTTTCATCGCAGGATAACAGGTGCAGCGAGTGATTTGGGGCGATCCGATGAAAGCAGAGGGTTCCGGCGGCTTCCTATTCCCACACGTCCTGGGGCCGGATGAGGCGGCCTCTTGGTGGTTCTGGCCAGACCGCGCCATCTTTGATCCAGTCGTGAATGAGTTTCTTTTTGTCGTCCCACAGCTTATCGGGCGACGGAGGCATCGCCACTGGGTGCTCATGCCCGTATGACAAAACGCGAAGCAGCAGGCTGCCATCGGGATCTCCAGGACGCAGGACGCCGCCGCTGCGGCCGCTGGTCATGGCGGACTGGCGGGTCTGCAGGCTGAGACCTGCATAGTCCTTGGCATCTTTATCGTTGTGGCACTCAAGGCAACGCAGCTCCAAAAGGGGCTTAATTTGAGTCATAAAGACAGTATCGTCCCTGAGTGGGAGCGAGGTGGCTGTGGAACCGGCGGCCGGAGGGGCGCTATTGTCCACTGATGCACAGTTGGTCAGCAGGGCGGCTGCACCAACGAGAATGGTGCCGATGATGAGACTGGGCGTGAGATGGGTACGGTTCATTGAGTTGATTGGATCATAAACAAGGAAAAGGGGCAATGCACCAATTGGTGCGTTGCCCCTCGATAATTGTTGGGCGGGAATCGCCGTCGCGACTCTTCTACTGGTTGGCGTGGTGGGCCGCCGCAGCTTTCACGATCTCGTAGAAGCTACCGCATTCAAGGCTGGCGCCTCCTACCAGTGCTCCGTCGACGTCAGGCTGGGAGATGAGTTCTGCCATGTTCGAAGGCTTGACGCTGCCTCCGTACTGAATGCGAACCCTGGCAGCCGTATCCGCGTCAGCGATTTCGGTCAACTTCGCGCGAATGAATGCGTGTGCCTCTTGAGCCTGCTCCGGGCTTGCTGTGCGGCCTGTGCCGATCGCCCATACCGGCTCGTACGCGATCACGGTGTCGCCGATCCGTTTGTTGTCCAGGTTTGCCAGACTTCCAGTCAACTGCGTCGTGAGGACTTCTTCAATCCGGCCTGCATCGCGTTCTTCCAGCGTTTCTCCTACGCAAAGAATCGGGCGAAGCCGCGCGTTGTGGGCGGTGATCACCTTTTGGTTGATAAATTCGTCAGTCTCTCCAAAAATGGCCCGGCGTTCGCTGTGCCCGAGGATGATATAGCTGACAAAGAGTTCCTTCAGCATGGTTGAGCTGATCTCGCCGGTAAATGCGCCCGATGCCTCATTGTGCATGTTCTGCGCGGCGATGCGAATGTTGTCGCTGTTCGAAAGCAACGCTGCAGCTGCGGGGAGGGATACAAACGGCGGAGCGATGACGATATCTGCTCCATTTTCGTTGCCGACGAGGGACTGAAACTGCTTGATGAAATCCGAAGTCTCCTGCGGAGTCATGTTCATCTTCCAGTTGGCTGCAATGATAGGTTTTCTGCTCATGGATGTTGAATGGTTGATTCTATCGGTCGTCGTTGAGAATTACTTGTCAGCGATGGCTGCTACTCCGGGCAAGACTTTGCCTTCGAGCAATTCCAGTGATGCGCCTCCGCCGGTGGAAATAAAAGTCATCTTGTCTGCGACTCCAAATTTGTTCACAGCGGTCACTGAGTCGCCCCCACCGATGATGGTGACTCCCCTTGATTCGGCCACTGCGTCAGCGATTGCCTTAGTGCCTTCTGCGAAGGTCGAAATCTCGAAAACCCCCATCGGGCCATTCCAGACGATGGTGCCGGCTTTCGCGACTTCCTCCTTGAACTCTTCTATTGAGACCTTGCCAATGTCGATGCCTTCCCAGCCATCCGAAATCCCTTTGCCATCGCCATAGACTGGCGTGTTGCGGGTTTCGGCACCTTCCTTGAATTCCTGAGTTTCGAGCGCGTCTTTTGGCAGGAGCAGCTTTACTCCTTTTTCGTCGGCAATTTTCAACAGCTCCTGTGCGAGGTCGAGCTTGTCGTTTTCCACGAGGCTGTTGCCGATCGGGTTGCCCATGGATTTCTGGAAGGTGTAAGCCATTGCGCCACCAATCATGATAGTGTCGGCCTTTTCCATGAGAGCCTTGATGACCTGGATCTTGTCGGACACTTTTGCTCCTCCCATGATTACCAGGAAGGGCCGGGCAGGGTTCTCAAGTTCATCGTTGAGATATTTCAGTTCGCGCTCCATGAGGAAGCCCATTCCAGATTCCAAAACATGCTCGGCCACTCCCGCAGTGGATGCGTGCGCGCGGTGTGCGGTGCCAAAGGCGTCGTTCACGTAGACGTCGGCCAGCTTGCCGAGTTTGGCGGCGAACTCCGGATCGTTGTCCGTTTCCTCATTGTAGAAACGCAGATTCTCAAGCACCAGGACTTCTCCATCCTGTAGTGTTGCCACTGCGGCTTCGGCGGCGTCACCGATGCAGTCGTCAACGAACTTCACGTCAGCGGAGACGAGTTCGTTGAGGCGGTCAGCTGCGGGCTTCAGGGACAACTCGGGTTTCTTCTCTCCCTTCGGGCGTCCAAGGTGCGACATCAGGATGACTCGCGCTTTCTGTTCGATCAAATAGTTGATCGTTGGTAGCGCTGCCTCGATGCGGGTGTCGTCAGTGATGACTCGCTTCCCGTCGACATCTTTGAGGGGAACGTTGAAATCGACACGGACCAGCACACGCTTGCCGGAAAGTTCGAGGTCTCGGATAGTCTTTTTCG
Source organism: Verrucomicrobiia bacterium (assembly GCA_020439995.1). Lineage (GTDB taxonomy): Bacteria > Verrucomicrobiota > Verrucomicrobiia > Verrucomicrobiales > DEV007 > JAGROY01. The sequence continues at coordinate 25,817 of JAGROY010000079.1, read as the reverse complement.
CCATAAGGTTGATCAGAATGAGTATGTAAAAAAGGAGCAACCGGCCCCTTTCGCCGCGAAGCCAGGAGGCCGGTTGCTGTACATGCCTTTAGTGGATGATTTCCAGCGGAGTGTCCGACTAGAGTTTTGATCCGACGAGAGCCATGAGGTCGACCACGCGGTTGCTGTAGCCCCATTCGTTGTCATACCAGCCGACGACTTTGACGAAGTGCTCGCCGTTTGCGAGTGTCTGCTCGGCGTCGAGGATGCATGAGTGAGGATTGCCAACGATGTCCTGAAGAACCAGTGGCTCTTCGCTGTATTCGAGGACGCCTTTCATTGGGCCTTCTGCGGCAGCTTTGAATGCCTCGTTCATCGCTTCAACGGAAGCTGGCTTGTCGAGAATGGCAGAGAAGTCTGTCACCGATCCGTTAGGAGTCGGCACGCGGAATGCGCCGCCGATCAGCTTGCCCTGAAGCTCAGGGATCACGAGGCCGATCGCCTTTGCCGCACCTGTGCTGGAGGGAACGATGTTGATCGCAGCTGAACGTGCGCGACGCAGATCGCCGTGTGGCGTATCAAGCAGCCGCTGGTCACCGGTGTAGCTGTGAATCGTGCTCATCATTCCGCGCTGAATCCCAAAGGTGTCATTCAGCACTTTTGCCATCGGCGACAGGCAGTTGGTCGTGCAGGATGCGTTCGAAATGATGTGATGGCTCGCTGGATCATAGAGATCGGAGTTGATGCCGATACAGACTGTGATGTCAGGGTCTTTGGCAGGAGCCGAGATAATCACTTTCTTTGCGCCAGCGTCGATGTGCTTCTGTGCGCCTGGGCGATCTACGAAGAAACCGGTCGACTCCAGGACGACATCAACACCTTTGTCTCCCCATCCGAGGTTTGCTGGGTCGCGCTCGGCGGTGATCAGGATTTTGTGGCCGCGAACAATCAGATAGTTTCCTTCCGCTGAGATTTCGCCGTCGAATTTGCCAGCTACCGAATCCCACTTGGTTAGGTGCGCGATGGTTTTGGTATCGGTCAGGTCGTTGATGGCAACGATCTTCTCGACGTCTTCTTGTTTCATAGCACGGAGGACACTGCGTCCGATCCGTCCGAATCCGTTAATTCCGATTTTACTCATAAAGTGCGAAGAGGTGGGATGGTAATAGTTGCCGGTTTTCCTTTATCTACCGACTTGATTGCTTTCGTTTCGTAGTGCACGAGCCCCGTGAGTCGAAACTCGAATTGATGCTGTTCGCTGGAATCGTTCCAAGCGGCGCAACTTAATCAGTGTGACCTCTCACCGTCAAATGGAATGTCAGAATCCCTCTCGGCTGCCTAAGTGTCTAAAAAGCAATAATTTATGGTGGATGATTGACGGGGCTCTCCAACGGAAGCGTGCACGGGCTCCAGTACAGCTCGATCGAAAAAGTGATATATGGCCGAAACTAAACTGGCCCACGCATACTGGCTATGGTAATTCGAACGCGAAACGCTTGAGATCCGTCACGGTTTGATTGAGTGGACGCCCAGCCGTGTAAGGGATTGGGCAGTGGCTACGCGAGCACCTGCACCCAGATCGCCGCTCTAAGAATGGCAGCCAGAGCCTGCAATGCCCCTCCCAGCTCTCAAATTCCCGCCCCATTATGAACACCGTTACGCTTTGTTGCTTTATGCCGCGACCGCTCCTCCTGGAGTCTTCCGGAGTGGGCGCAGTCGGTGATCTATCGGCGCGCAGAAGGTGGGGCCTATTCCTGCCCTACCGCCTTCACGCGACTTTCAGCCAGTTTCGTCGCGCATATCCGATGCGTGATCAGTTCCTCGCGGCGCGGCACCACTATGATCCCGAAGGTGTTCGCTCATCGTTTCGCAGGGCGCTATCTCGACCGGTCAATGGGCGCAGGGCGTTAGGCATTTTCTACTTCTGTGAGGGAGGTATTGGTACTGGAAGCAATGGAGTGATTGCTTCCAGCTTGGCCATGTTTACCCACATTGAGCGCCGGTGATTCTCGTCAATTTTCGCGATCTGCGCTTCCGTTTCCCTTCTAAATGCTTCCTTCATCGTGCCGCTGTCCTTCAGATACTGTGTCAGCCATGGGCTTTCCTCTCCTTCTGCCCTCTTTCTGGGGCGCAGATGGTGCGGAGCTTGCCCGCTGACCGCCTCGCCCGGAGCGCTGACTTTCTGTGAAAGCGCACGGTGTCGAAGTGCGTGATGCTCCGTGGGTGGGAGTTGAGATGGGCGGTGTAGTGCGCATTTCGACGAATCCAAATACCTCAAGATCCACGGCCCGCTCCGCCCCTTCGCCATCGATGCCGTTGAGGACTTCTTTCCGCTGCGGCGACCTCTCCGCCGGATTCACCCGCCTCCAGTGTCCCAATCCCGAGTGCGGACACGAGCGCCTCCTCGCCTTCACCTGCACTCCGCTAGACCTGCAATCCGCGCCCGCCACTGTCACCCATCCTCAACAACCCAATCGCACACTCCGTCCTCTCTGGCGCGACCTCATCCTCCGCGTCTGGGGCGAGGACCCGCTGCTCTGTCCCAAGTGCCAGACCACCATGAAGATCGTGGACAAAGTGTTGCGCCCCGAGGAAATCGAGTTCTTCTTCCTCAAACTCTACAATCTGTGGGAGGGCCTTCTCGCCATGCCATTCCGTCACCAGTGGTGGAAGCCCGAAGCCTCCGATCCTGCCCAGTTCGAACTCCAGGCGCCTCACTGGTCCCCGGATTGCGAATTCCAGGACTGGCAACACGCCTCGGACTCCGTGCAAAACACCAAATCGTGGCAGGCAACGGAACGCCTCATCGACGCCGAACGCACTCTCGTCCTCGACGCCGATCCTCCGGCTCAGGACGAATTCCCCGAATTTGTCTACGACTGAGCCCGCCGGAGTCGAGCAACGGCACCGCAAAACCGCCAGCCGCGTTGAAACTGCCAACGCGGACGCGCACCTTCACGTTCGCGAATCATGATAAAGCGCCCCATCTTTTCCAATCACTGCGAGAAATGCCGGATTCTTTTGCATTCCGGCTTGATCCACGGCTGAAATTCAGAAAAATTCTCCGTAACCCACCATTTTCCGCCCCTTCCTCCCCCTGAACCGCTCCTTCCCCAACCGCCGCCAGCCCATGAGCCCTCCCTCGGATTTCAAAGTTCCTACCAATCAGGTGCCGATAATCCCGCATCGTTTTGGATCTTTGTCGTTGTGTTGCTCGTAATCGTTGCAGGACTGCTCGCCTTCTTTCGTAATCGCCGCTGGTTTTGATTTCGTTGAAGTCTACGCGGTCATTGATTTAAGACTTTTTGCGGCTGCTGTTTCTCCGATAGGAAATCACACACAACACCTATTCATTTGTATGTTGAAATGGCATTCAAACGATTTTCGTTCTGAGAGCGAAGGAATTACAGTTTATGAGAGACCGAAGAAAACCAGCATCTTATTGCAATCTGGATGAAAATGGACTCCAACTCTGCTAAAGGTGGAAAAGCATAATCAGAAATTGAAAGGAGTACCGTGAGCAATTCAGAAAACCTGAGCTCAAAAGCGCGGTCACCCAAATTTCCAGTAACTCGTTGGAGCGTTGTGATAAACGTGCAGTCAGGGGAGGAAGAAACCGCGAGACGGGCGATGGCTGAACTATGCCGTGCTTATTGGTATCCCCTGTATGCCCATGTCAGGAGGGCGGGATACAGTGCCGAGGATGCGGAAGACCTTACCCAAATGCTGTTTGAGTCGCTGATTAAGCGAAATACATTTGAACGCATTCGGCCGGAAGGCGGGCGATTGCGTTCCTATTTGTTGAAGGCGATGAATAATCTTCTCTCGACCGCGGCGCGGGATTCGAACCGGCAGAAGAGGGGAGGGCAGGTCAGTGTTGAGATCGACCAAGCCTCGGCGGAGCAAAGATATCAGATTGAGCCCCACGACACAGGCGATCCAGAGATTCTGTATGAGCGGCGGTGGGCCATCACTTTGATGGATAACGTGCTGTCTCAGTTGCAATTGGAGAGTGTTGAAAAAGGCAAAGAGAAGCAATTCGAGATTTTTCGGCCGCTTTTTGTTCCCGGCGGGCCCGAGGTGTCACATCGAGAACTGGCGGAAAAGCTGGGTGTGTCCGAGGGAACTGCACGTGTGTCCCTGTTTCGCATGCGTCAACGTTATGGCGATCTACTGAGAGCGACAATCAGCGATACCGTCGTTGATCCTTCGGAGGTAGCAGATGAAATCTCGCATCTGATGAGTATTTTCCGGTCCACGACCGAAGGACTGGCACCCTCTTGAATTTTGGGCCAGGTTTTCTGTAACGTCTGTGTTAATTTGGAGAGGTAATATGTAGCGGAGGCGTCCGCCCCATCCTTACTCACTATTGGACACAGCTAGACAGAGCTTTTTGCCAGTTCTGATTCAGATGCGCATATGTACTGTGCGCAGCTCAATACATACGTGGGGATGAGTGTTCTATTGTCAGATCTTCCTGTCATTGAGTCTTTTCAGCTGAAGCGAGAGCTGGGTGAAGGGGGGATGGGGATAGTCTACCTTGCGCAACAGCTGAAGCCGATCAATCGAGCTGTGGCGTTGAAGGTTATCAAAGCGGGGATGGATACCAAGCAGGTGATTGCGCGTTTTGAAGCGGAGAGGCAGGCGCTGGCAGTGATGGATCATCCTAACATCGCCACTGTCTACGATGCTGGAGAGACGGACTCGGGTCGTCCGTTCTTTGCGATGGAGTTCGTCGATGGGCTGCCCATCACTGAATATTGTGATGCCAAATGTCTAGCCCTGGAAGCGAGGCTGGAGATCATTGCCCAGGTTTGCCGGGCGGTTCAGCATGCACACCAGAAGGGAATCGTTCATCGCGATCTGAAACCCACGAATATTCTTGTAGTTGAAGTCGATGGTTTGCCTGTTCCAAAGGTCATTGATTTTGGGATCGCGAAGGCCACGGAGGCTCCACTCACCGATGTGACTCTGGTGACGAACTACGCTCAACTGGTGGGGACACCCGCTTATATGAGTCCCGAGCAGGCAGATCTAAGCGGTATCGATGTTGACACGCGCACGGACATCTACGCACTCGGTGTGATCCTTTACGAAATGGTCACGGGTAGCGTTCCTATTGGAAAAGACCGTTTGGAATCGGCAGCGTTTGCGGAGGTGCAGCGGGTTCTGTGGGAGGAAGAGCCTCCGCCTCCCAGCAAGCGCCTCACCACGATCGGTGTTGAGATCGACTCTGTTTCGAAGTCGCAATCGACAAGTCCAGGGAAGTTGGTCGAGAGGATTCGTGGTGATCTCGACTGGATCATCATGAAAGCGATCGATAAGGATCGGACGCGCCGATACGAATCAGCAACCGGGTTAGCAGAAGACTTGCGCCGATTTCTGGAACACGAACCAGTCAGCGCCACACCTCCCTCCAAGGTCTATATTGCGAAGAAATTCGTACGTCGTCATCGCACTGCAGTAGGAGTCGGTGTCCTGCTTGGGATGATGCTGGTGATAGGTACTGTCGTCAGCACCTTGCAGGCTTTTCGAATCAAGGCAGCAAATACGATTGCTGAAGCGCAAGCGGAGAACAGCCGTCGTTCGCTTGTCAGGCTTGTCGAGGGCAATGGTCTTCGTCACTTTGATGGGGGAGATTTTTACAAAGCATTACCGTGGTTTGTGGAAGCGCTGAAACTTGATGCTGGAGATGCAGCGCGGGAGACGGTTCATCGACGGAGAATCGCATCCGTTTTGCAGCACTCGCCTTCCCTGGTGAACGTCTGGCACCATCCGGACGGCAATGCATCTGAGGTCATCTTCAGCCCGAACGGGAGCCAGCTCTATCTTCGCCATCGCGATGGTGGGAAGATCAGTGTTCTCGATCCGCTGACTGGTAATCTCGAAACTCCGGTATCAGAAGGCAGCGATCTTCGGTTCATAGGACTTAATCATGATGGATCGCTCATTGCAGGGGCTTTCGAAGGTGAAGTAGTCGTCTGGGAACTGCCAGCGTTCAGAGAAGTCGTAAGGCTACCACATGCGGGAGCTGTAAGAGTGTCTGTGTTTCACCCCGGCAATAACCGTTTGCTCACCGCTGGTGATGACGGTCAGGTACACCTTTGGTGGCCGGAGAATGGCGAATCCCTGGGGCAGGCACGATTGGGAGCGGATGAACATGAAGCACCTATTGCGTGTTGGCAGTGCCATCACGTCTGCCTTGTTGGCTCTACAAGTCGCCGCGTCGGGACTGGAGCGAACACAAACAATTGAACTAGTGGAAGGTTGGAACTGCGTCTGGCTGGAGGTTGATCCCGACGATTCAGCTGAGAATGTCTTCTCTGGCTATGACATCGAGACAGTCGCGGCCTTTTTTCCTTCCAACGGTCCCGTGGAGTTCATCGAGGATCCTGGAGAGGCGGCTTTTAACGCTGATGGCTGGTCAGTGTGGTATAGCAATGACGAGGCTGATCAAGGGAACCTCGACAGGATTCATGGAAATCGCGCCTACCTGATAAAAGCAACCGCCAGCATTCCTTCATTTAGTGTCACTGGAGTCGTACGATTTCACGAATACTTATGGGTTCCAGATTCCTTCAATCTAGTCGGCTTCTGTGTCGAGACTGGCGATGAACCCACTTTCGGTGAATTCTTTGCTCCAGCGTCTGCCCATCCTTCCAATCGCATTTTCAAATTGGGTGACAACAACCAATGGGTGGGAGTCAGTGCCAGTGAAGCATTGGAAAATGGAAAAGCTTACTGGGTTTACTCGGCTGGGCAGTCTCGCTATCAGCGGCCACTTACTGTGTCGATTGATGGAATCGATTCGATCGACTATGGCACCGGGATAGTGAATCAGGAATTGCTCATCTCCAATCTGAGCGAAGCCTCCGCATCCTACAAAATCGAACGGGTCGGTGAACCGAATGGTCTCGAGTTGATTAAAGTCGACTTTGATCCATCTGCCGATCCTCCAACTGAGGTCGAAAGCGCGGCGCTCGTTGATTTCACGTTCCCTGAAGCCCTGCCAGCCAGAACTTCCCGTGCAGCTACCATTCGAGTTGACCGCGGCTGGAGCACTGAGGAAGCGGAACGCGAACAGCTGTACAAGATCTCGAGCGCTGATACCGGAACTTGCGTCTGGCTGCCCATCAGGGCTACGAGGGCGGACCTCATTGGTGATGCCGAAGACCTCACCGCAGCGTCAGGTAACAGTGGCCTCTGGGTTGGAGAAGTACGCATCAACCAAGTCGCACGCATCCGCGAACCCGATCCCGAGAACAATCTTGAGCCCACCAAGTATGGAGCCTCGATGCGCGTTATCGTTCATGTCGATGGAAGCGGGCAGGCTCGGCTCCTCAAAGCGGTGACCATGATGCGCACTAAAACTGTTGACGGGATCGATCCTAAGTTCGTGCTCGTCACCCGTGATGAAAAGATCCCGTTCTTCGAAGGCATCGAGCGGCGCAGCGGGAAACTTGTTGGACGACGGATTGAGACCGTCTCCTACGATCTGCCACGAGACGTAGCCGATCCCAACATTATTCTCGATCAGACCACTGCCAACCAGACGCCTGAGTTCAAAACCGAACTCGATCTCACTGGGGCGGTGGGACTGGGAAAGACCCTTAAAACCATGCCGAACACGCTCGTGCTCGACAAGTGGCACCGTAGCAATCCCTACCGCCACGCCTTTCATCCCGATCATCGCAGCGGCTTCCGCATCAAACGGGAAATGCAGTTCAACTTTCACGATGAGATATCCGAGGAGGTACAAAAGACGGCTGGCTACGGCGTCGATGTCCTCACCGGCGACTACCGGGAATCGATCGTGGGCCTTGTCAAACCTGACCAGAAGATGTGGGTCGCCGGGGCCTTTGCCTTCAGAAGAATCAGCACGGTGGAGGAACTGAACCAATGAGCACATCTAGCATGCTATTCTCTATCTTTCGCATCATCGTTGGCCTTACATTGGCCAGCCTTTGGACTTCAGCGTCTCTTGCTCAGACCGCGTTCTTGAAAACCCTGACCGATTCCCCTAGCGAACTTGGAGTGCAAATCGTTGATCAAGCAGTGGCTCCCGACGGCGCCCTCTACGTGATCGGTCAGTACCACCCGTTTAGTGGCGCAGCAATTGCGGAAGGGATGTCAATACCAGCTGACCCTGCTGGCGGTTTGCAGCAAACCTTCCTCGCAAAGCAGTCGTCATCAGGTGCATGGGAATGGGTGAAGATTCTTCAACCTGGAGGCGGAGCGAACAGCAAGTGCTTTCTTCGCTGCATCGCCATTTCAGATGATTTTATCGCGGTTGGGGGACATTACTTCCGACCGCCCTCTAGTTCAGAAATTGTCTGGGATCCTTTCGGAAGCAACCAGACGATTCCCCTGCCTGCTATCACTAATAACCTATCGTTCGCCGGGCATGGATTTGTCCTCAAACTTGATCTGCAAGGTGAATACCTCTCCTCGAATCATATCGAAGGTCGATATGCGACGAACCGACCGGACAACGATGTTGAATGGGACAATGATACACATAACGATCACGCTGACTTAACTGGTAGTACAAAGAGTCGTATTTCGACCATCGCAATTGGCTCAAACGGAAAGATCAGCGTCGGTGGTAGCTATGCGAGTACTGGCAATAGTCAGGTCATTTGGTTCCATGACGCTCCTAAGCTGAAATGGTTGCAGCGGCTCTATGGAAATGAAAATGACTATGCATTCGTGGCGTCAGCTGGAGCTGATCTCACTTGGAATTGGGCCTCTTCATGGGGCGTAGCGGGTATAAGCCCCGACCATGGAAATACGGTTGCAAAAGTAGCCATTGATTCTGCTGGGTTTACCTATGCAGCAGGTCAGATCACCGGAGGGACGGCTGATGCTGATCAGAAATTGGCATTCATGTACCTTTGGAGAGCCATTGATGGCTCAACATCCGGGGCGGATACTTTTATATATGAGACCTCAGATGATGACAATACACGGGAGGTCTCCCAGGCAAGTTTTCTGGTCGCAAGGATAACGGCAGATGGATACATTAGCCGTTTTATGTTTGATCAGGACGAAGGTTCGGAGAACGCAGAGTCCTATGCCAGTGATCTTGTTTTGACCAGCAATGGTGGCTACGTGAGCGGGTCGATGCGTGGATCTGGTTTAGACAACCGGATCCAGGGCGTTGCTTTGACCCCGCCTGGGAACAACGGAATCGATACTAACTCGGCTGCAACTTTTCCGTTTTTCTTTCGATTCGATCTTGAACCGACGGGGCAAATCAACGTGCCAGTGATGGCTACTATTGCGGGCGCATCAGTGCAAAGCTCGGCTACCAGTATCGCATCGGATGGCTTCGGAAACATTTATGTTGCTGGAGTTGCCGACGGAAATCTGCCCGGTCTCTATCGCTCCACAGGTGCTAGCACAGTACACAATAGAGACATCTCTATTTTGGAGCCTGGTGGGCGTCCCTTCCCTTATGTCATCAAACTGACGAGCGACTTGACTTACGTAGGCGTAACCGTTCCCACAGATCTTTTTAATGTCGAAGTGCCCATTATTCCAACAGTAAGTCGCAGCGACGCCGACTACGGTCGCATTGCAAGACGTGGCTATCTTCCTCCGAAAATTCGCTACGATAAGAGGGCCAACAGGATCTACTGGACGGGATTGTTCCAGGATGGATCGCTCACACTGGGAACCGCCAACCGCCAATCATCAACACCAGTCGTAGGGCATGGTGACTACTCATCCTTTCTAACGGCTTTGGATGTTAGTTCAAATGCAGCGGTGCAACTGGCCGAGCAGGTGAGGCTGACTGTAAATTCCGAGTTTGGCACTGGTCTTGTCGACAGGCGGTGGCCAGGAGGGGATCCAAGCGCCATTCCTGCGGATACTTATCAGGGGTCGTTTGTTGAACCGGCGGGCGCGACGGAGACGGTCGATGTCTTTAGAGGGGAACGGATTATGATCCGAGTTCCCAATAGAATCCTAACAAGCGTAGAACGAGATGTGAGCGGAGCGCCCATTCCTAATGGGGCACGACTTTTACACGAAGCGCTGTTTGATCCGGATAAACCGGAGCGGTCACTGAACGATTATCTTACATCGGGACTCTGGCCAAACTACCCGCGAACGCGCTACACCTGCGTCGGATTCGATATCGAAGACTCAGTCGTTAGCGGATCATCCAATGAATACATTCTCGATATCGAGCAGGACACAGTTGTGAACTTCAACTGGAGGGTCGAACACGCCCTCGATGTCGTTTCAAAGATAGAACAGGAATCCGACCCAGACCCTGGCGTGAACGGAGACGAGGAGATCCTCCTTCAGGACGAAGAATTGCGGACGCTGGGCAACATGCAATTTAGTGCCGGCCCTATTTCAGAGGCCGACTTGATCACGGGGGTGGCGCGGGAGTTCCAGGACGAGAACGGTAGCGAATACCAGTGGGGCCGAAATTGGATTCTGGAAGATGGCGAAGTCACCGTCGATATCGGAAATGAAGGACTGCAACTTCCCGAAGATGCCACTGGCGAGAGGTTCATTGTGCAGAAATACGCTGGCTCAGGTTCGGCTTTATCGAGTGATCCTGGTTTTGACCCTGCGCGTGAACTAACACTTGATGCGTTTTCCATCGCAGAGCCAAGTGAGCTGGTACTCACCTGGAGGAAGCAGATTAAAGTTTCTCTCGGGCCGATTCTGAATGACGATGCGAGGCCGTTTCCATTTATTCACGTAAGTGGCGATCCCTCACAGAATTTCGAAACCCCATTCGATGGACTCGGAGAATTAGACGTAGCGAGCCGCTGGTTTGATTACGGAGCTAATATTTTCGTCGGAGCACCGAAACAGCCGGGGGAAGGAATTGCGCTCCAAGGCTGGCAGACGGGAAGTGGCCACGTTCTGAGGTCGCAGGGAACCTTAAGCAGCCCTTTGCTGTCCGAACAGGAAGGCAACAGTGATAATGTTGGATTCTTGATCGAAAGCCTAGAGATTCCGACCTTCGTCACATGGAATTATGGGACAATCGTCTTCAAACTTGATGTCCCTATTGGCGAAGCGTTGGATCCGGAATTGTTGAACCTTTCAGCTTCCGCGGAAGCGGGAGATCCTGAGCGAATCGTCGACTACTCTGGTACTCATATAAATAAATCGAACCTTCCAGAGGATATCCAGACGGATTTGGAGCCTCGAGTTACGATCGTAAGTTTTGTTCCACCTGGAACCTCTGGGGCCAACGCGGTTCTCTGGGACGCAGTCAGCAGGAAGCTGTTTCCGCTTCGTCCCGGAAAGTATCTTGTCGAGTTCAAAGCTGGTGACGCTGATCGCACCCCTGTATTTGTCGAGATGGCGAGCGGCTTTTTCGGAGACGAAATCCCTCAGTCGAGCAATGAATCCGGTGACATGGCATTGGATTCGAACGATCCCGGTTATGAGGAACGACGTGTCGAAAAAGATGCTGCGCATCTGGGCACAGGCACCAAGCAAATTTATCGAATTATAGTCGACACAGCGAACGCTGAGCAGGAACTCGGCGTCGTGGCGCGCCTTGTCCCAAAGCTGGGGGATGGCTGGCCACAAGCATACAAATATGCCCATTACCGCCATATTGCTGGAGCGTCTGGGGTGACCCTGGACAATTCACTTACGGATGATTTCTACTTCGAAAATCTGAATTACTTCGAGGCAGCGCCCGGAGAAGTGCCCGAGAGCGATTTACCGCGAGAGATTCCTGGCGCTGGCCGGATTGAAGGTGGCCAATTCTTCAGCGATCTCGCAGGCAGGTCGGTTCTTGTTTTTCGCCAATCGAATCCGGTCGATCCTGCCAGTTTTCCGAGCACAGGAGACTCTGCCAAAGAGTTGGCGATGGTGCGGGTAGTTGAGACGCGGGTTACTGAAGAAGCAATCACTTGGGAAGAGCCTAACTGGTCGACTTCCTTTGACGGGAAAGAAGACTATGTGTCCATTGCGAATCTTGAGGATGTATTGGCTGGGAAGAACTCCATGACGGTCGAAGCCTGGGTCAAGCCAGATACCAGCATGGCTAAAGATGGATACATTTTCTCGATCAACACCAGTAGCGGGGGCAACCGCGCACTGTTCGGCTACGGAGATGACGCCTTTTCTGTTTTCACGAGCGGATCTGAGCTTAAAACGGCTGCCCCTCACGGTTCTGCGTACCATGCAGTCTGGGTAATTGATAATGGCAACTGGAGATTCTATCTCAACGGGCAGCAAATGGGCACTCACACCGAGTCTCTGAACGTGGATCAAGAAGATCAGATTCATATCGGAATGGAGCTGGACACCCAGAAGAGTTCGAATTTCTGGGATGGTGCAATCGATGAACTCAGTGTCTATGACAGGGCGCTTACTCCCGAGCAAGTAGCGGCTCACGCGTCGGCGAACTCCGCAGAGTACCCCGATCGGGTTTTGGCAGACAGTCCCGTTGCTTATTGGCGTTTTGCTGAAGTGACTAACTCAGTGACAGCGTTCGATGAGTTAGAGATGTTCCATGGCGCTTACAAGGGATCGCCCACTGGCAGGAGGGCAGGGATCATTCCGGATCCTGTTCTGCGTGAGACGGCAGAGATCGGGAGTCCCCTGGCTAGCGCGTTTGATACTGCTGGTCTTGGGACAGGTTGGTTAGCCACTGACGGCGACGGTCAGCTGCACAATCCGGACATCTATGATCGGTTAAATATCACAGGGCCCATCATTCCCGTGAACCGCAGGTTGACTCCGTGGAAACTGACGGACGGTTACGAAAATGAGCTACTTGTGGTCTGGTACGAAAACCTGACGAACTCAACCGATGCGGGGCCACCAGCCGACGAACCGTCAATTAACTGGCCTTATCAGCCCGTCCATTACCCAAGCGATCAGATCGCACCACCTTCCAATCCAGGGTTGATCGTGATGGCAAGCCGTGCGGGAACCGCAGGCCTACTCGAAGATGGAACTCAGCAGCTAATATACGATCCAGCCCGATTCTCGAATGTGCGAGTCTACAATCAACCCGACAGATCAGCCAAAGGGTATAACCCAAACGAGGAACACGCTCTGATCGCTGATGGCCTCTATGAACATCGATTGGACGAGAATCAAGAGACAACTTTCGATGCCCTTGAGCTGTCAGGAAAAGAAGTGAAAGCGCCAGCGGCCTTCGCCCTTCGGACAGATCTGAATGTCACCACAGGGGCTCCTCAGGATTTTACTTCGGATCCTCTTGTATTGGTGGAGTACTTCGATGCTGAAACTGGATTGAGTGGAATGCAGCCTTACGAGATCAAGTTTGAACTCCCTGCAAAGTATGAGTTCGAATATCCGATCGAAGTTGGCGAGCCAGTGTTGGCCCTTTATCCGCTCAATCATGTCATCGGCATTGCCAATTACCTCGATTCGGATCAAACCGACAATTCTACGGCCATTGATGGCACCTACTACCTAAACGGAACACCGAACCAAGTGGTATACTGGATTGATACCGTGGGAACTACTTGGATCATTTCCGGCCCAACTGATTCTCAGTCCAATCCACATCTCTTGTCTGGTTTCTACTACCCGCTCCAACCTGGATTCTGGAATGACAGCGCTGATATCGGAGACAAGCAGCAGTGGTTACCGAATGTGACCACAACAAACGGTGCACCCCCTGTCGCGGAGAGGCCAGGCATGGTTCGTTACAACACGCGGTGGCCTGACGAACTGCCCATTCTGAAAATCGGAGAAACCCTGATGTATCCGGGAGGCGAATACCGTAAGGCTGATAACCCCGAGGCGCCAGGTCTTCCAGGTGTAATCGGTTGGGCGGCAGGTGAGATTTTGTTCGACTCTCGGAATCCAAGCATGCAGGCCAGCATGACCGACAGTAGCAACGTTACGGCTCGCCTGGTGCGGCCGCTGAGCAAAGTAACGGTCGATTTTGATCCTAGTGAAAACACAGATCTCCAGGGAAAGATTCAGCCAGCCAGCGATCACATCGATGTCGACGGGCTTGAATGGCGATTCAACAAGCTCTCGGCATCTTTGCAACGGCGCGTTTTCTATGATCCCCAGCTCAAGAAGCTTGGCATCAAGGGGGTTGTATCAGGTCGCACTGCGGGCGACACTGACTTGACCGCATCGCCCGATCCCGTCTTTGTCCTTGAGCCGAATATTCTATCACCAAGCGAGAAAGCAGAACTGCTAAGTCTCGGTGATAGCGACAAGATGGACTTCGGTTCTGGCACACCATGGGACAACGCGATAGACGTGCTATACAAGCTGAGCCGGGATCCGAAAAACGTCTTGAACGACGGCTCGCAGGGAGATGACGACTTCCTCGCAGGACTGGTGGATACCACACCAGTTGACCCGGATGACCTTGAAACTGCAGAGGGCGCCCTTTACCTTGATCCCAACAACCGCAAGCACGGAGCCCTCTTTGGGCCAGGGCTCGCTTTGGTGCCGAATCAGGGCCTCCTTGAGGAGGATCCCGCATCTTTCGAAGGATATGTGACCCTTGTTGAGAATGCCCACCCGGCAAACCCTGACCTCAGCCCGGTGACCATCCATGTTGTGAAACTGGAGGGAGACAAGCGCTATCGCGGCGCGATCAAGACTGTGCTTTCGCCAAACGTTTTCGACGAGAAAGTCGTCATCAAGCACACTGGTGATTTTGGGGTAAATATCGATGAGCTAACTTACGAATGGTATTATCGTCCGGCCGATGGAAAGTCCGCTCCCCTTCCGGCGGATGATCCAACCAATCCCTGGAAGAAACTTCCTGGTGAGACTAGAAACGAAGTGGTGCTTCAGGGGAGTCCTACACTCCTGCTCGGGGACAATTTATTCTTCGCGCGTTATAAGCACACTAGCGAAGCTGTGTTTGGAGCCGATATCAACGATCCATTCCCCTGGGAATGGGCCGGTGCTGGAAATTCCCCACAGATTCAAGCAGACGGGACGAGTGTTTTCCTTCCTCAGCTCGTTCTCGGCTGGGTCAAGCGCGTGCTCGATGCCGTTAATCCGTATGAAGCGAGGTTCTCCGATTTCCGTAACAATGAGAGTCCGGCCACTTACGCCAGCATGATTCAGCAGGCGGGAGGGCCTTTCGTCGGCCCAGTGGCTCTCAATCCCGATAAGAATGTTATCGAGAATGTTGGACTGATCGAGCTGTATCAAACGGTGCTGAATCGCGCCAAAGATTTGAGCATCGACTTGACGTCGCCTGTTGGAAACGAGTCGATCTATCAGGCGCTCCTTCTCGCTGCTACGCGCATCTCCGATCTCTACATGCTCTTGGGGAACGAGGCCTACGTCGACGCACAGGATCCTACGATCGGGATCGGAACCTCGAGCATCGCCTATGGAGAACTTGCTCCGACCGTGTGGTCATTCCAGAATCAGGAGGCGTCACTGCTCCACGAGGAACTCGCCTTGCTGCGCGGGACAGACTACGGCAAAGGCTTTCCAGTCGAGAACCGACTGTTCTGGAACTTCGTCAAAGGCCAGGGCGAAGCTGCCTACGCCACCAACTACATCATCAAAGACGTCAACCTCGACGGTTTCATCAATGAGAGCGACGCCAAGATTCAATTCCCACAGGGCCACGGTGACGGCTGGGGCCATTTTCTATCTGCACAGAAATCCCAGTATGATTTGCTGCAGCATCCGTTCTTCGAATGGGAGGCTCGTAAGGAACTCTATAACCTCCTCGATATCGTCATCGAAGTAGACTTTCTCGATGAAACGAAATTCGTGCGCACCGCTGCTGCCAAGGCAAAAGCTGGTGCTGAGATCGTGGACCTCACCTACCGTGAGCGCTATATAGAAGATCCCGATGGGCAATGGCAGGGCTACACTGATTCCGATCCTGCACGGGCCTGGGGAGTTTCCGGCTGGGCCACCCGTGCAGGTCAGGGAGCACTGTTCGACTTCTATGTGGGCAACGCATTGGTTCCTTTCGACGCGGATGATCCCGACTCAGCGGCAGGCTCCGGGGACGCTGAGAATCTGGACAATATCGATCGTGGCAGCATTCGCGAGCTTGCGGAACTTGCCGCGATGCACAAGAAAATTCAGGCAACGATCGATGAAGCTGGAGATGGTAATAACCCACTGGGGCTCGATCAGGATGCCGTGGTTTTCGACATCAATCCTGTTAATCTGGATCGTCAGTTCTCGACACCCACGACTCACTATCAGCAGATCGCTGGTCGTGCTGGTAAAGCGGCAGCCAACGCCATCGCTGCTTTCGATTATGCGAATTCACTGGATAGGCGGCTGCGACAAGTGGAGCAATTGACGGATAAGCTCAGGATTCAAGCAGATGAGCAAGATCGCTCATTTCGCAATCGATTGATTCAAGTGTACGGAACGCCGTATGAAGGACTGATTGGGCCCGGTGGTGCTTATCCAGAAGGATATGAAGGCCCGGATTTTCTCTTTCCTCAGTATATCGACAACAATAGTCCTGACGACTACAACCCAGACTCCGCTTCAACATACTTTGACGTCTTCGATGCTCCTACAGACGACGCCTATCAGATTGATGCTTTTCAGCGATTCGCATTCCTCGTCTACGGGGTTCCTAGGAACAAGGGAGATGGTTCCTACCAGCTCAGTGAATTCTTCGACGAATTCACTGAGCTCTCTTTCGGAGACACTCCGGAAGACTCTACAAATGAATCGGGCGATGATTTCTACGAGCGTTTCTCAAATAGCGAAGACATCAACCTTTTGCAGGATGACGATACCGTAATCACGCTTCCGTTTCCAAATCTTGCGACAACGAACTATGGGTTTCGCGCTAATGAAAATTGGGGACAACGACGATCGTACGGAGAGATTCAGCAAAAGCTCCTGCAGATCGTCCAAGCTCAGCTTGCTCTAAATAAATCGCTTGATGACTACCAAAGCTATGTCCGTGACCTACACATAACAGTGCACGGGTTACAGGCCGACCGCCAAGGGTTTGCGAAGGAGCTACAGGTGGAACATCGGGCGATGTTAATCAACTCAACCATACGAGTCCTGGAGACAGGAGTTGCGATTTACTCAGATGTTATCAATGGCACGCGGGAGGTAGCGCAGGCCACGATCAGTGCAGCATCAGAGGGCATTCCTCTCAACGTTGGATTTACTAACTCGACAGGATCCCCTGCAAAAGGGGTCGTAGAGTCAGCGCAAATTCCACTTCTGACCGGTCTCGATACCTCGGTCAAAGTTGCGAAAGCGGCTCAGCTAATTGGGAACGCTGTATCAGAAACCGCAACAGAAGTTGGTGCCATTAACGCGATGGCGAGGGAATACGAGGGTTCGGTGCGCAGCGAGCTCCTTGAGCTCGTTTCCGATCTCAACAACGACTCAACCTTCCGCTTCGCGATCGCCGAAAACCTCCGCCAGCTCGACTCACGCGTCCAGGAATTCGACACCATCACGTCAAAAGGCGAACGCCTCGTTCAGGAACGCACCGCCGCCAATCAACGCCTCGCCTCCACTGTCCAGGAGAATCGATATCACGACATGACGATCCGCCTGGAGCGGAACCAGGCGTTGCAGAAGTATCGTGAGTCTTTTGATCTGCTGGCCAAGTATGTTTACCTGTCTGCCAAAGCTTACGATTACGAAACCAGCCTCGACACATCGCATCCTGCCTCAGCATCGGGGCTGATCGGAGACATCACGCGTGCTCGCACTCTCGGCCACTGGTCGGGCGGAAAGCCGCAGCTGGGCGGCGGTGGACTCGCGGAGATCCTTGCAAAGCTGAACGAGAATTATGACGTGCTCAATGGACAGCTGGGGTTCAATAATCCGCAGAAGGAAACTGGCCGCCTGTCGCTGAGGCACGAGTTATTTCGTGTGCGAGATGGCGAGAAAAGTGATGAGCGATGGTTCAAGGTTCTCGAAAATCATCGGGTTCCTGACTTATGGAGAATCACCGAGTTCCGCCGCTATTGTCGACCTTTCGCAGCAGAGGAAGCTGGGGCACAGCCTGGGTTGGTGATACCTTTCAGCACCGAGATCAATGAAGGCAATAACGTGTTCGGCTGGCCACTCGGCGGAATGGATCACGCGTATGATCCATCTCAATTCGCTACCAAGGTGCGCGCTGTTGGCGCCTGGTTTGAGAACTACGCTGAGACCCAGCTTTCGCAGACTCCGCGAATCTACCTGGTGCCAGCTGGTATTGACGTGATGCGCATCCCGGACAGCCCGACCTTGGCGACCCGCACATGGAACGTCATAGATCAGAAGATTCCCGTGCCGTTTCAGATCAACGATGGCAACCTCAATGATCCCGATTGGATGGCTGCTCGGGACAGCGTGGATGGTTCATTTTCGGAGATTCGCAGATTTTCTCGATTCCGTGCCTATCATGACCACGGAGGCGAAGACTTCGACGAAGGTGAACTCACATGGGACAGTCGCCTCGCTGGTCGCTCAATCTGGAATACTAAATGGGTGCTGATCATTCCCGGGAGCACGCTGCACGCTAACGCTGATTACGGGCTGGATACCTTCATTGGTTCCGCGTCGGGTGACTTTGGCGTATCCGACATCAAGCTCATGCTCAACACTTACTCTCATTCTGGGAACTGATTCGAACCTGCTGAAGTCATGAAATATCCTGTCCAAAATGCTTGTCGATCAGCTATTCAGTCTGCACTGGTTGGTCTCACGATGCTGGTAGCCTCGGTTTCAGTTTGTTACTCTCAAGGATTTAGCGAGCCGTCGTTAATTCTATACGGAAAAGTCCAGCATGTGAGTGAAGGCAGCAGCTTTCAGCTATTTGATGGGGAACTGGCACTTACCTTTCAGAATACTGAAGATCCGGAAAATACTGTCCGTTTAACAACCCGTCTTGAGCCGACTGGGAATCCTGTGAAGGAATTCTCCTATGCCATGGAGGTTCCGTTGATGTATCTGCCCAACAGTCGCGATCGGGATGAATACCTGTCTGTCGAGGCTGCAAATTCTCGCTTCGACTTTACTGAAGTGACAATCAATGGGCGTGCTGCGATCCTTGCGAATGACGAGAACTCGTCCTTGGAGACGTCTTTCGCGAAACGTGCCAGCCAGATTAGACTCGACCTCAGAGTCAACCTACCACAGGAAGATTTGGATCGAGACGGAATGCCCAACTGGTGGGAGGAACAGAACGGGTTGAATCTGGCTTTTGCGGGAGATGCGCAGTCGGACGCCGATGCTGATTCATTGACGGCGTTACAAGAATTCCTGAGAGGAACGGATCCCAATGTGAGTAACGTGACACCTACCCTGTTCACCACCAATCTCTGGGTAACGGAGACGGGCAGGGGAGGTGTCGCGTTGACTTTAGTAGATACCAATACTCTCCCGGCCAATCTAGTCTATACGGTCGATTCAATTTCAGCGGGCTTCTCGATCTTGAAGCAGGGGGTGCCAATAACATCTGCCGGAACCTTCACTCAGGCTGACGTGGAGGGAGGGGACATCACGTTGTTGCAGGATGGAACTGTTACGCTGCAGTATGCGGATGAATCTACGACAAAGTCTGCAACCCTTGCTTTGAAAGTGTTCAGCCCAAGCACCAGTGATGGGTCAAGCGCGCAGACCTGGCTGGATGCTTCGCGCACTGGCCTTGCGGATGGCGCACCCATTGCTACATGGACTGATAACTCAGGAAATGGCAATGATGCCGAACAACCAATCGCTGGTGACCGTCCAGTGTTCCGATCGGCAGGTGGTGGCGCCATCGATTTCGCGGCAGCGAATGCGCACCTGTTTCTGGATGATGGAACCCTGCCTGATTCTACAGATGGTCATACTTTTTTCCTGACCTTCGATGGCCTGCCCACCGCGAATCCACAGAGTATTGTGCAGCAGAATGCTGTTTGTTTGCAGATCGGCCCAGATCAAGGGCAGCTGCCCTACCCTGGGGGAGTGTCGTATAGTGTCGGCCAGTATGAAGTTACCGGACCACTCCAGGTTACCGCTGCGACAACTATTCAATCAGTTCGATTCTCCGCGGAAGTCGGTCAGAGCGAGATTCTCTACAGCTTTGGTGGCACGAGCGCGCTATCATCCCATGCCAAGGTGCCCGTCTTCTCAAGCCTGGGGCTCGGGAGGAAAATTGCGGCAACACCTGAATTTAATCATTCCTTTGAGGGGAAGATTCGGGAGTTGATCGCTTTTCCAACGGCGCTTGCGGATGGAGAAGTGAGAGCCATCTCGGATTACCTGCAATCGAAGTGGAAGGGAGCTATTGTCTGGAATGTGGGCGAAGAGACTCAGCCCATAAGTATTCAGGCCGGGGCAGAAGTCGATATCATTCGCGGCGGCTGGGGGGAGGATAAGCTGAACGCAGGCCCCGGCAACGACATCATTTCAGGTGGTGCTGGCGATGATCTACTGACCGGTGGTTCGGGAGCTGATCGCTTTTCATACTCTGAGGTCGATACCGGCCGAGATACGATTGTAGACTTTAGTGCGGAAGGGGCTGATCACGATATTCTCGACCTGAACCATCTGTTCGATTCGCGCTCAGGTGATCTTTCGCACTATCTATCGATTCGCTCAGAAGCGGTCTTTCGTGATGGTTTGCCGACGGTGGCTACGATCGTTGCCGTGGATGCAGCAGGTGATGGAGGGGAGGCCGATCTTGAGATCTTGCTGGAGGGCAGTGCCTTTAGCAATGATGCCCTCGGATGGTTGACAGGGGAGGGCATTATCGAAACGGGAGCGCTTCGTTTGCCTGAAGTGATCGACATTGCAGCGTCGGAAACAACGGCCAACGAGAACACGCCGCGCCTCTGGTTTTCTGTGACTCGCTCGGGCAATGCTTCTCATCGACAGGCTATCGCGCTCACGACGTCTGGGAATGCTGAGCCAGGGGTCGATTACATTCTAGGAGGAGTCAGCGGAGATACAGAACGCCCGGTTCTCGAGTTCGATCGCGGTGAGGTGACGAAGTCGGTGCTCGTCTATCCCCTCCGCGATGCTCTCACTGAAAATCCAGAAGCGATCACTCTCACTGTTCTACCAAATGCGGGCTACGATCTGGGCGCGAGCAGTGCAACCATTTCGCTTGAAGATGGTGTGAGCGTTTCAACCAAGGTCGTGGTCGCCCATGCTCAGCGTAATGGTTCCATACCGGCGGTGATCTCTTTACGCAGGGCGGGGCAACAATACCATGCCTTGACGGTTCCGATTCACCTGGGGGGCGAAGCTGTGAATGGTCGCGATTATGAGTTTGTCAGTCCGCAGGTTACCTTTGCGCCCGGGCAGACTGAAACGCTGGTCGAGATTGTACCTAAGGAAGATGCACTGGCAAACGGTGCGGCAAAACTAGTGCAGCTGTCAATCTTACCCGATGACAGTGCTTACGTCACGGTGAACCCATGGCTGGCGTCGGTGTTGATCGTTGATACCAGAATCAACGAGACATTGACCCTGGCTGAATGGAAATCGCAGGTGGCACCAGCCAACACCCAGAGCGTCAGCGCTTTTGCCAACGGCAATCTGGATGGCGATTTTCTCAACAACTTCGAAGAGTATGCTTTCTTCACTGATCCGACGGCGTCATCTACGCCCATCGACTTCGAGTTTGAAATCTATGAGCACGATGGTTTCATTCATCTTCGTCTCGGAACTCGGCCTGACCTTGCTGATGTCGATTTTCTCGTCGAATGGTCGCGCGATCTGGGGCCATGGGCCGATGGTGGGGATTCATTCTCTTCATCTCAGGAGCCCTTCAGGGGGGGGAAGCTGCGTCGGTTGTGGAAATCAACTACTCCTGCGAGTGGGATCAGCGGCAACAATCTCTATCGCGTGCGGACTGTCCGGAGGAATATCGCGTCACTTGAATCTGATGCCTCTGTTGTCCTTGGTATTGCGTCTCAGGCAATTAAGACTGGAGGGAATGCGCCATGGAAGCCGGCCTTCGATGCCTCTCATTTGACTGCCGGAAACATCGAGAACAGCCAGCGCAGTGACATTAGCGTGCAGGTGGAAGGGCCGACGATTCTCTCCTTTGAATGGATGGCTTCAACGGAAGCAAGTGCAGATGCGCTATCCCTTCTTCTCAACGGAAACCAGATGGCACAGATCTCTGGAACGGTAGCCTGGACATCCCATTCTGTGAATATTCCTGCTGGGAAACATGAGGTGACGTGGAGCTATCACAAGGATGCTTCTGGAGAGGCAGGACAGGACAGCGTCGGTCTACGCAATGTGAATTTTTAGTAGCTCGTCCTATGTATTCGTTTCGATCTCGCCAACATTTTCGTATTCTGACGTGGCTTTTAAGCTGGCTCGTGTGTTCACTCGTGTCGGCACCCGCAGCGGTCGTCCTGCTTTCGGTTTCGTTCGATTCTTCTACCAGCAGGTATGCTGGGCGAATATCGGGAGATCCCATCAGGCCAGTGACAGCTCAGGTCAGAGAGAGCCTCGTTTCCAATTCGGGCGGCCGCATCGCATTGCAGTTTGCAGGTAGCCGGCAGGTGATCCAGACGAATGAGATTTCGCTTCCTCTCGGATGGTCTGTTAGCGAAGCCACATTCTCCCCGACGGATGCAAATACCGCCCTTCACTCGGTGACGTTTGTGTATTCGGGGACTGATCCTGGAGATCCAGATGAGTTCTGGAATTTTCCAGATACTCCTCCTCCCAGCGAGGAATTCGCCTTTGAAGTTCCGGCCAGACTTACCGCTACCGCGCCACACGATGTCGCATTCATTGGAACATTGTTCGGCACCACTCAGAACAATCAGACCATCATCCTGCAGGCCCCATTTGATGCCTTGGTGACCATTCCAGAGCCAGGAGTCGGATGGTTGCTGGTAGGTGCCGTCATGCTCTTTGCGCAACGCCGGAACCGAACCTTCAGGAAGATCAGATGAAGTTTTCGGTTCTGATATATTTGCTTATCTCGCTGGCACTATTGGGCTGCGAGGGAACAAAGACCGAGGATACTGGAATCCTCGCAAGGGTAGGTGACGCCACAATCACCACGACCGACCTAGAGTCTGAAATACAGCGCCGAAAAGGCAACCGGCAGCCGACCACAGATAGCGCTTCAGTGTTGCGCGAGCTCGTGTTGCGGGCGGCGCTCCTGGAGAAATCACGACGACTCGGTTTGGATCAGGATTCAGAGATCAAACGGACGATCGAAAACCTGATGATCGCGCGATTGAAAGAAGCGGAACTGAGCTCGGCCATTGGAGCAGTAGAAGTCAGCGAAGAGGAACTGGAAGATGCGTATGTGCAGCGTTCGACAGAGTTTCGCAAAGACGAACGGAGGAGGTTGGCGATTCTCATGTTAAAGCTGAATCCACACCGCCCCCAGCAGTTGAATGATCAGATCATAGAGCGAATCAAGACGGCGCGACAAACGGCTTTGAAGGAAAAACTTCCTGAAGGATTTGGTGCCCTGGCGATCCGCACATCTGATGATCAGGCTTCTCGTTACAAGGGGGGGGGACATCGGTTGGATCACAAAGGGAAGGATACCCGCGAGGATTCCCGAGGCCGTAATCGAGGCAGGATTCGCCTTGGATTCTCCAGGTAGTATCTCCGAAGTGATCCAGACTCCTTCGGTAGTAGCAGTGGTGAAGTGCATCGAAGTCGAGCAGGGTGGCATTTCCCCTCTTAGAGAGATTGAAGGATCGCTTAAGCGAGAGTTGATCAAACAGAAGCAGGCGACAATCCGAAAAGAATTTGAAGAGAGGATCCAGGCTGAGGTTGGGGTTGAAAGGTTTGATTCGAAATTGCCTGAGCTGCACCTCGATGTTGACGATGCCGGGTCTGGTGATGGCGCTGTGGCGGAAGGAATTCCGAGACTCCCGACGAAATGAGTGTTATTACCGATAGACGTCAGTTGCCGCCCCCGACTCAACGGACCCCGGGGCCAGTGACTCTCTCGGATCTCCATCGGTTCAATCCAGAAAGAGAGCCGGTCTTCATTCCTGTTGGCGACCAGAGGGCTGCGCTTGATGCGCATTTCAATCATACTTTCGACGAAACCTGGAGGTCGAATGATGACCAACCGTGGTTGGGGAAATTCGGCAGATTTCTAGCGATATTCGCAGCGATCACGACGGGGTGGGTGATCTTTTTTTCTAAGGCAAACGTTTCAAGCGTTGATTGTTCTCCGACCTCTGATCAGCTCGCCTTCCAGGCACTGGTGTCTGACGTAGGTCTCGCGCAAGAAGCCCTTCAGCAGTTTTTTGCAGCGACGACTGTGAGCGCAAGGAGCCAGTATGTGAGGAAACCTGAAAAAACCGTGGTTCGAATGGAGCGCTATTACCAGAAGCACCCGCTGCGAGCGGATCTCATCGAGTTCGGGGAAGGCATAGATGAAGCGCAAACGAAAGATGGGATCGATCTTCTCTGGTTTGACTTTAAGGGCTCTGACAGAGTCTGGCGAACCGCAGTATTCGAACGCACCGGCGATGGTCTGAAGCTCGACTGGGACAGTCTTGCCGGATATGAAGAGGTTTCGTGGAACGACTTTGGTGCAGATCCTTCCAATTGTCACTGGGAAGCGCAGACGTTCCGACTCCGAGTTTCCCTGGATGATTACTACAATCATGCGTTTTCGGATTCCAGCCAGTACGCCTGCTTCAGGGTCGAGAATCAGGATCAGACAGCCACTCGCTGGGCCTACGCTCGCTGGGATTCTTCGGTTTGCTCTACGATGCTCCAATTGTTGGAACGCTCCGAAACTTCACTTCCGCTGAATCTTGCGGAGAACACCGTGGCTATGGCAACCAATGCAGTTAGCCCTGCAGTTTCTTACAGCGATGAGGTCAGAGTGACCCTGGCCCTCCGCATGACAGAACCGGAGATCAATGGGGAGGTGCTTCAACTGCAGATCGATGAAGTGGTTTCGGAGAGTTGGTTTGTAAGGTGACGATTCGAATCTTGATCGTCTGTAACTTTTTAGTTAGGAAGGAAATTCGTGCTAGAGTGCTCCCTATGAGAATGCGCCCCCTCGGAGACTCCCCGATTTCCAGTTTTTACCACGTTGTTTCGCGGGTGGTGGATCGGCGGTTTGTGCTGGGGGATGGGGAGCGGGAGTTCTTTCGCAAGTTGTTGTTTCAGCAGGCGGCGTTTGCTGGGGTGGAGGTAGTGGCCTGGTGCTTCATGAGCAATCATATTCATCTGCTCATTGAGGTGCCGAATAAAGAGGCGGCGACGGAGGGGTGGTCTGATGAGGATTTTGTTGGGCGGCTCGAATTGTTGAACTCGGAGAAATATACGCGGCAGGTGCTGGGGCAGATTCGGATGTGGCAGGGCAATGGCAATGCGCCAGCGGTGCACAAGGCTGCGATGGCGGTGAAGGAACGGTTGTTCGATTTGTCGGCGTTTGTGAAGGAGCTGAAGTTCAAGTTCTCGGTGTGGTTCAACAAGTGGCACGGGCGCAAAGGGACGCTCTGGGAGGAACGGTTTCGCAGTGTGTTGCTGGAGGATGGGGAGGCGGTGCGGTTCTGTGCTGCCTACATCGATCTGAATCCTGTTCGGGCCGGGTTGTGTGAGAATCCAGAGGACTATCGATGGTGCAGTTACGCGGCGGCGATGGGCGGCGACGTGGTGTCGCGGCGCGGACTTGCGCGTGCGTGGGGGCGGACGAAGTGGACCTCAGGGGTGGCTCGTGAGCATCGGATGTTGTTGTTCGGACGCGGGGAGGAGGTGCTCGGCGGGCAGACAGCCTGGGGAGGAACGGCGAAGGCGAAGGGTGGCTTCAGTCGTGAGCGAATCGAGGCTGAGCTGAAGAATGGGGGAAGGATGCCAGTGTGGCAGGTGTTGCGCTGTCGGGTGCGCTATTTTACGGAGGGAGGAGTGTTAGGGAGTCGTGCGTTTGTGGACGGCTTCTTCGAACGGGAGAG
>JAGROY010000078.1 GCA_020439995.1 Verrucomicrobiia bacterium | reverse complement strand
CGATGTTCACATGCGGCTTGTTGCGTTCGAATGCGGCTTTGTTAGATGTTGCCATTTCGAATCTCCTTTCTTGTTTGTGTTGTTGCCCGTAGCGGGTCAGCACGACGCATCAAACCGGATGCGCCGCGAAATTTTCAGGAGATTCGGCAGCGAGGAGAAAAGACGGAGCGCCACTCCGTCCTATACGCCAGCGACCAGCGACCAGCGACGAATTTCCGATGCCACGTCTGAGCCGATCTTGTGGAATATCCTTAGCCCAGCTGGAGTATGCGAGCCAGCCGTGCACTTGAGGACAATCGATTCTTTGCGGATCATCGCTCAATTCGAACGCTCCACAGAGAACCGAATGACTGCTCATCCAGGAATCTCCATATCGCAGGTGGCGAATTCCTCGGTCGCTCGATCAAGATAGTGCGCCACCGGGTTCGTGAGAGTTTCGCGATCAAGCTCGACAGTCACGAATCCTGCCTGCTTTCGAATATCAGAGGACACCATCCCAGCCGCGCCACAGTTCACACACAAGGTCTTGCCCACTCGCTCGATCCAGCGCTGGTGCTTGTGGCCATGAAAGTATGCGATGGGCTCGAACTCATTGACCAACTGCGCCAGCCGCTCCGCTTTGAGAAGCTTGTGCTCCCAGGCTGCATGCACATCCGCGGGATAGGCAAGCGGGTAGTGCCCGGTGAGCAATACGCGGTTGCCCTCAGATTGCTCGTATTCCAGCGCAGCACGAAGTTCCTTTTCAAGTTTGTCGCTGATCGTTCCATTCGAACGAATCCGACACGGATGCGAACAGTCGAACCCAACGATCACCAGACCATCATCGATTAGCTGCCGCCGCACGAGCTTGTCCTCCTCAAACGCTCCATACGGAAAGTAACGTTCATAGAGCCCGGACTTCATGCTTCCCGGCGAATAGCGATCATGGTTCCCAGGAATGCAAAAGAATCGATCCCCCCACTTTTCGCGAATCGGAGCAAACAGTCGCGCCGCTTCTTCGAATTCCGGCACCAGAGACATCGTCGACATGTCACCTGAAAAAATGACCACCTCGGCACCACTCTTCACTACCTCTGCCGCGACGATCGCGGGATAGTGGCCCGGAAAACGCATCCGTCGACGCGCGGTCAGATTCACCGTTCCGAGCAGTCGCTTAAAGTACCAGAAGTCCGGCGCCAGCCGCAGCCGCCAGACATGGATATCGCCAAAGTGAAGTATTTTCATGAGAAGTGAAGTCGCCTACTAGTATTTGGAGTGCGCTGGTCTTGACAGAGCTTTTTCACCACGAAACGCGTTCCCTACACAAAAAGCTCAGTCAAGCCTGAGCACTCCAAATTGGCTCGAATTCATCTGGAACATTCACGCGATCGGTCTTGAAACCGTAAATCGTTTTAACCTTCGGTGCGGATGCTGTTCGCTCGAACCATCCAGCCGAACACCACGGATAATCTCGAGCGACCGGCACTAGTCCATGCTTCACTGGGTTCGCATGCACGTAGTGAAGCCTTGCCAGATAACTCGACTGGTGAGTCAGTTGCGTATCCCAAAAGTTCTGCCACACTTTTCTCCCCTTCATTTCGTGACGATCATTGATCCATGCCGCACTTCGTGAATGGAAATGCGCTAAGAATTTGCGCAAGCTTCGGGCTCCATCGCCCGCCTCTGCTTCCGCCACGGGCGATTGAGCAATAAAGTGATAGTGATTTGAGAAAACTGCCCATGCCTCAAGTTGCCACTCGTATTGCGCCGCGTATTTCAACAGCCCACCGTGCAATGCCTTGAGATCATCGTTCGTTCGGAAAATGTGGTGTTTCTGATAGGTGCCTGCCGTCACAAAGTAAGCGCCGCCATCTCCCAGTCGATGCTCAGGTGCATGAGGCCAGAAGTTATGGGGCTCAGAATTCGACATGGTCTAAACTTGACGACAAGCGCCTCTAGTTGCAACCACGATCTGGAGTGCGCTGGCTCGACAGCGCTTTTTCACCACGAAACACGTTCTCTACACAAAAAGCTCAGTCAAGCCTGAGCACTCCAAACACTCCAGAGCCAAATTGCCTACTTCTCAGTCTGCCCTCCCATGCTTGCCAGCACCGCAAGCGCCTGTGCCAGTCCTTCCAGCGCCTCGGCACTGGGTAGCGTCACGGTAAGCCGGGGCTTTCCATCTTCGCTGGTCTCCAGGCATTCGCTCAAATTATTGCGGATGGCTTTTGCGGCAGCCTCCACCTGAGGCGCAGGCGTATGCGCGGCAGCTCCGGCGGGGAGCATCTGCTGCAGCATGGTAAAGGCAGCGCTGAGCATTTGCCCACCAGCCTCGGCCACGCGAGCTTTTCTCTCCGCCCGCGCAGCGATTTCTACCTCAGTCTCTGCTTTTCGGCTCTCATCGATCCCCCCTTCGGGCACAGCCCCTAACAGAACCTCCATCCGCTTCTTCAACTCCTCGATACCACTGCCGAACGACAGCTGATCGACGTCCGAATCCGGATCGAGCGCTGCCTGCGCCAGCTCGTGCTTCATCGACAGCGTGTTCAACATCCCCTCTTCGATCGTCCCCTCGGTGACCAGGATGTAGACCTGCACCGGGCGCTTCTGCCCCATCCGGTGTGCACGCGCGATGCGTTGCTCAAGCAGCGCTGGATTCCACGGCAGGTCGACATTGATCACCGTATTCGCCGCCTGAAGATTCAGGCCCGTAGATCCCGCATTCGTTGTGATGAAAAGCTTACACTGGGGGTCTTTGCGAAATTCCGCGACGATCGCCTGCCGCTTTTTCTGCGGCACCGAACCGTCGAGCCTGACAAAGCTAGCTCCCAGTTCGTGCAGGTGTTTCTCGATCAGATCCAGCATCGTCGTCCACTCGGAAAACAACACGATCTTCCGATCTTCCTCCGCGAGCAATGACTGCAACAATTCCCGCAAGCGCTCCAACTTAGAGGAATACCCGGGCTCCTCCTTGTTGACCAGATAGCTGCTGTTGGCCGACATCCTCGCCATCAACAGTGCCCGCTGTAACCGCAGCAGATCCATCTCAGTCAGATACGGCTTGCTAATAATCATGGCCACCAGCGACATGTGAGAATCATTGAGCGCTTTCTGCTCATCCGTCGGGTTAATCCTGACCACCTCGGTCGTCCGCGGCGGCAGATCCTGCAGCACTGACTTGCGCGTGCGACGCAGCAAAACTGGCGCGAGCGCCTTGCGCAACGCCGCCAGGTTCTTGTAGCCAATCACCTTGCCCCGATCGTCGACCACACGGTGCTTATTGTAAAAACGGAACGCTGGCCCGAGGCGCCGGTCATCGATAAACTCGATCACCGAATACAAGTCATCGATGCGGTTCTCGATCGGCGTTCCGGTGAGCACCAGCGCGTACTTTGAACGCAGCGATTTGATCACCGTGGTGGTCTTCGCTTCCCAGTTCTTGATGCGCTGCGCTTCATCGAGAATGATCAAGTCCCAGGGCACATCATCGATTTCCAAATGATCGCGCCGCACCTGCTCGTAGTTACAGATGGTGAAAAATGCGCCCTCCCGGTACTGCTGCCCACGCTCGGCATATGGCCCGACCACAAGCTGTGAATCCCGCCAGGAAAACTTCTCAATTTCCAGCGCCCATTGCGACTTGAGCGATGCCGGGCAAACGATGAGCACACGCTTGATTCCGGCTTCGCGGGCCAGCATTTCCGCAACCCCAATGCCCTGAATCGTTTTTCCAAGTCCCATGTCGTCCGCCAGAATGGCACGACCCGCAACGGTAGCGAAGGCGATGCCATCGAGTTGATACGGCAGCAGCTCGGTCTTCAGGAGTTTGTTGCGCAGACCGTGCTTTGCCGGATCCTGGCGAATTTCCTGCATCTTCTTCTCCACACGAAATTCGTGTAGAATGCGAGAGATCATCTCTTCGGCATCGGGATAGATGGTCACGGTGGTCCCCGTGCGCTCCAGCTGCCGAATCGCATTCAACAGACGCTGGATCGTTGCGGCATCAGTGAACGACTTGTCGAGAAATTCGCGCACCACTTTCCTTTGGGCGGGCTCGATATCTGCGGGCGTTTCCAGACGTAATCCAAGATCCACTCCGTAGCGGACAGAAACGTAAAAGCCATCCGGTTGCCAAGGCTTCGCCAGTTTGCGCCGGGTGAATTTTTTCCGCACCTTGCCCAATGCATGCAACACATGCTTGCAGGTGCCGAGCGTGTTCTTGCGAAAGTCCGGGCAGGTGCAAAAGGAATCGCCCGGTTCCGTGCCGCGTAAGGCTACTCGATAGGTTCTTCCCGACGCGGCACTGGTGACAACATAGTCAGTCCAGGGAGTCGATCGATCCTGCGAGACGACGCGCATGCTTTCCTCCTCCGCTCGCTTGGCACGATCGGCCAGCGCCAACTCCACCAGTTCTTTCTCGGACAGACTCTCAACTGGAACGCGCTCCACTGGTGCCGTAGCGAGCCCCAGAAACGTCTTCTCTTCGAGCACAAAGGACAGCGCCAGTCCCAGATGCACACACATGTCTGGATAACACTGCGAACATTGCAGCACCAAGTGTCCTCTCCGCGCGGGATCAAGCTTGATCGTCGCCGTGTCACTCGCCCCGCCCCATCGAATCATGAAGTAGTCATCGTCGATGAAAACATTCTCCACAGGATCCACCTCAATCTTGCCACCTTCAGTGATCAGGTGCTTCCCAGCAGTTCCCAACAGTTTCTCCGCCTGAACAAGCGTCAGGCGGGACAATCGGTCTTTCAGTGTCAGTTTCGATGATGGCTTGGCTACTGGCATGCAGGACTTTTGGACACGGCGTCCAACTTTGTCCAGCTGGAACAACGTTTCGATCCTAAGGGCTCCGTCCGCCGCGTTCCTCATCCCGACGCTTGGGACAGCGCCTCTCCTTGGCTAGAAAATGCCCTTTGTCCGAGCGTAAAGCCGCCCGTCCAGCACCTGGTCGTTCTTGATCACATACGAGCTCAAGAGCGCTTCACGAGTATATCCAGCCTTCTCAAGGACTCTGGAGGATGCAGGATTCCACGAGTAGACGATGGCGTCGAGCCTAACCAAATCCGTGGTTTCGAATAGATCATCGGTAACGGCAATCACGGCTTCGGTAGCGATTCCCCTGCCCCAGAAAGGTTCGCCGATCCAATATCCGATCTCCGCAGTGAGCCTGTGCACATCGTCACGACGGTGCACACCCATCACACCAATCGCCTCGCCTGAGACCTCAATGGCGAAGTGGACTGCACGATCGGATTCGGATACCAGCTTCAGGAATTCCCTGGCATCGGCCAACGAATAAGGGCTGGGAAAATGATCGCGCAGGTTTCTCGCGATGTTCGGATTATTGGCATACCGAGCAATGCTTTCCGCATCTCCAGCATCGAGAGCTCGCAGCGTGCATGTTCGGAGTGAAAATGTTTTCATAAGTCAAAGTAACCAGAATCAAGTTGTATACCCATCGAGGGCAGTAAAAAACAAGGGCGGCGCGGCAGAAGCAATGTACCGCGCCGCCCAGTGATGAGCTGTCTACAGTTCGATGTTCTCGATTTCTCGGACTAGCGCATGCTTGTCCTGCTCGAGGAATTTGAGTGTATCCAGCACCTTGTCTGACCATCCCGCCAGAGCGTAGACTTCGCGCTCAGGGAACTGCAATGTTCCGTGACCAGCGAGGTCGAAGCTGTAGATGCGTGGCCGTTTGCCCGATCTCGCCACATAGGCGTCGAACGCGGACTTCGGCGTATGCCGACCGATCCACGCCTGCATGTCGGACAGGATGATTACCCTGTCGTATGCACCTTTCGCCTGATCGAAGACAGCGTGGAAGTTCGTTCCACTCCATTCCGCCTTTTCTTCAATCCGCGA
Organism: Verrucomicrobiia bacterium; assembly: GCA_020439995.1. GTDB lineage: Bacteria > Verrucomicrobiota > Verrucomicrobiia > Verrucomicrobiales > DEV007 > JAGROY01. The sequence continues at coordinate 27,950 of JAGROY010000078.1, read as the reverse complement.
GGCGATCGTGAGCGTCGAGTCATTCTTATTCAACGCCACGTAGCGCGCACTTCCACTGAAGAGCATCATGTCAGCATCACTCGCCTTGAAAAGAACGGCAGCAAATAGCGAGCCTATCTTCATTGGACGACCAATCATCGATCCTGAGCAATCCATCGCGATCAACGTACGGCCATCGAAACGAGGCACGTTGTGCAACGGCAGATCCACAGCATCGCTGAGAGCAGCGATCACCATCTGATTGCGAGCGCCCGGGACGGATGCCAGCGCATCGAGCGCCGTGCGGAAGCGAAACGGCAGAACCAGCGATCGCTTGATCAACGCTCGGTCGGTCAACAGCTTGATCACATCGTCCGTAGCCTCTGGCGCCTGCTCGAGGATGTTGCGACGGTTACGCAGAAGGGCAAAATAGCCGATCTTGCGGGAACGCATGAGCTCAGTCCACGCAGCAGCTTTTCGCACCACTTTGTCAGACTCCGAATGCGCATTCTGGCCAGCCTGCGTGAGCCCGGTTTCCCAGGTCGCCGCTGGTGCCAGTGTCCCATTCATCAGCGCGCGCAGAGCTTCCGTGTGCGGCGGGTGAACAAGGTTCACCGCATCCACCAACTTCAGCTCCGCACTGCCACCGCAGTATTTCTCCAGCTGGTAGTGGTCGAATCGAGCAAGCGCAGCACCGATGCCTTTCTTAAGGGCATTCGGTAATGGCTTACCATGAACCGCCATCGAGTAAGCCAGGATTTCCAGCGCATCGTCCGGGCGGCGGACGATACGATCAAAGAAACGCTTCGTCCACTCCGCACCTTTCACGCGCGCAGCAAGATCGCCCGCGATCAGGTGTGAAACGGATCGCATACCGGCCTCGTGGCGTGCATAGAGCGCCGCCTTGGCAACGAATCGGTCGTCGCCTACTTCGTTCGCAAGCTTGCGCAGGCAGGCCACCGTATCATTCCCCGATCGGTAGAACTTGTCTTCGAGAAAGCTCGTCAAGAGCATCGAGATCAGCTTGAGCTTCGGAGACTCGGCGTAGGCCTCGCCCCCGGCAAGGTTCACCGTCGTGCGCTTCGATTTACGTTGTAGTAGTTTGTTGAACTTCATGATTCGTTACCTCCTTTCTGATGTATTTGTGTTTGCGTATTGAAAGAGACTGGGGAGAAAAATGTGCAGAGTAGGTAATCACCTTGATAGGGTGGATTCGTTTTTGTACGAAGTAACTCTGTCCTTACTGCCCCAGAAGTTGTTTGGAGAGAAAACCAGGCTGGGCGTGCGGCGGAAGTCGAATCCGCTCCTCGACGATGCTCTCGCACTGCCGGGTTCCTCACTTTGATGCCTTGCCAGTGGCATCCTGTTTTACGGCTGCTGTCCCATATCGCGGGCGAAGTAGCCCAGCCTTCGCTGCTCCAAAATTCACAAGAAAATGGCACCCGGGCACGGAATTGCACCGTGACCTCCTGATTCAGAGTCAGGCATCCTGACTATTGGACCACCCGGGAATGTTGATTCGAAAAATGGAGATCTGGAGAAAAGTGGACGGGGAGCTGACGTGCTCTACCACTGAGCTACTGGGGCATAAGACAAAGCCCCAAGCCGGATTCGAACCGGCGACCACCCGGATACTAACCGAAGTAGCCCCGCCCTTACTACCAGATCATTGAATCGTATGAGAAAATGAAAATTGGCTCGGGAGCGTGGACTCGCACCACGATTCCAGGCTTCAAAGGCCCGTGCCTTACTGTTAGACTGGTCTTTCACGAACAGTGCCAGTAGTGGTGACTTTCAGTCGCCATCGTCAGCACCGATGGCGACTGAAAGTCACCACTACCACAACAGCAGATTCACACGCTACCTGGCTGGAACGCTCAGCACTCTAGGCCCCATGCCCATCGCTCCGCGCGAATTGCTGATCACTCCCTGAGTGACGCCCCTGGTGATCTGATTTCCCATTCGGAAAAGATTCCTCGGCAAGTTCCAGGCAGTGCCCCCCAAGCCCCGGGCAGCATTCCCCAGCCCGCTAGCCGTTCCGCACCCGGTTAGGCATGGAGCACTGGCGAACAGGATCAGGGTCACGAGACGGAGAAGGAACCGGGCTTTCATGGCGCAATCGTGGACTGCTCCGCTACGCCCTGCAAGTGCCGATTTCGAAAATGGTGCCGAATGCCGATACTGCCCCGACGTCCCCGGAATGGCGATCCGGTGTCCTGCTATTGAACGAATCCGGCAAAATGAATAGTAAGGGCTGATGGTAACGCTCCACCGTATCCTGCATGTAAAACAGGCGTTCTACTTTTGAACTAAGCCCCCCCTTTGGAAGAAAAATGGAGCCAGCGACAGGGCTTTCACCCGCATAGTCCGATTTACAAGATCGGCGCAATTGTCTGCCACGCTGGCATAAAGATAAGAAGTGTGCCATGCCGGTAACGCTCCGGCTTCTGCTGTTTGGAAGACAGCCATCATGCTCCTAGACCAATGGCACATGGGCATGGAACCAGGATCGCTGGGCCTCGAACTTTTCGAATTCAAAATGTGCAGAATCCTAAATCGTCCATGCTAAATGAAAAAGATACGCTGGAGGGATTTGCACCCTCGTGGCGCGGGTTGCAATCGCGTGCCTCACTGCTCGGCCACAGCGTAATACAAATTGGCACACACGCATGGATTTGAACCATGATGGGGCTCCTTAACAGGGAGGTGCATTACCGTTATGCTACATGTGTATTGAATAAGGTTGACCGACGGGATTCGCACCCGCACCGCATCCTTCACAGGGATGAATGCTAACTCTTACACTACGGCCAACATATGGGTAAAGACTCTCCCGACGGGACTCACACCCGTTCCGCAATATCGAGGACTCGAGAAACACCTGCATGAATCTGGAGTGGCTGGTCTCGACAGCGCTTTTTTTCCGGACATCCATCGCTCGAACAGAAAAAGCTCATGGAAGCCGGAGCACTCCACACGATCGAGAAGATCCCGTCGATGGGATGAGATCTGAGAAATGAAAAATACTCACGGAGGGATTTGCACCCTCAACCTCCGGTTTCTAAGACCGGCGCCTCTGCTAATTGGGCTACGTGAGCGTTGAGTTCAGAAATTGGTCGCAGCCTGCTTCTACGGAAGCACAGATACCTCGCCCAACAATCTAGTCGTTGAGCGCCGAACCGAATGAAAATGGCGGAGCCTTGAGGACTTGCACCTCATCCCACGGACAGTGGAACGCATCGCTTAGCAGGCGAACCCGATACGCTTGTTCGGTTAAAGCTCCTTGAAGAATTGAATTGATGCTCCCGGTTGGATTATCCTCGTTGCACTCGGCTCTGCGATTTGCCTCCGCTGCGCTGCGGAAACTAGGATCCCTTCGCGACCGAGCAGTCGAACTGCGTTCTCATCCAAAGCTCGCCCCATTTCATCAATCAAATGGGGCGCCCGGTTGGATTCGAACCAGCATCCTACGGCTTCGAAGGCCGTTGCTCTTCCATTGAGCTACGAAAGCAGCAGCACGAGACGGAGGAATTGAACCCCTCGACATCCTTCCCGCTGTTTTACGCCTTCCCGCTGTTTTACGTCGAGGCGTTAGAAGCACCTTGCAGGATCGCCTCGCATAGAAAACTGGTGCCCACGGCAGGATTCGCACCCGCACTGAATCGAGCTTAAATCGATTGCCTCTACTGGTTGGGCTACGTGGGCACAAAAGGAACAGTTCCCCCGGTGGGTAACGCTCCCACTTCAATGGCTTAAAAGGCCATTGCATCACTTTAATGCTTCAAGGGAATTTGAAAGGCTGAGCGTTCCCGCCAGGATTTGCACCTGATCCTCCTCCTTCGCAGAGAGGTATGCATCTGTTACACTACGAGAACATTGAAAGGGTTGCGGCGGAGGGATTCGACCCCTCGATGACGTGCTTATGAGACACGCGACTTCGACCAGACTTGTCCACACCGCTATTTTGTAGAAGATCGAATTTGGCGGTATCCCCTGGGCGGTGCAAGCGGCAACCCCGTTCCTTTCGCGCGATATTCTGGCGACTAAAAGTCACCACTACTGAAACTATAGGCGGCCCATGCCGGTTACGCTCCGACTCGAACTGTTCGACAGACAGTCATGCTACTATTACAACAATGGGCCGTTAAAATTGGTGGCTGACAGGGAGTTGCACCCTTCCCTCACGCTCTTCAGGCGTGTGCTCTCCTGCGTGAGCTATTCAGCCTTTTTAACAATGAAATCGTCCTGCTCGGTAACGCTCCGAGGTCTGTCGGTTATCGGCCGAATGCTCTGCTTTTGAGCTACAGGACAATGAAAGTCGCGTCCCTGCGGAGAATCGAACTCCGGTTTTCTGATAGAAAGTCAGATGTGATAGGCCACTACACTACAAGGACAGATGAGCGGGATGCGGAGGGCATGCTCCCCAAGCCCTGATCGGGCTCCGTCCGCTTTCAAAACGGCTCCAGCACGCTTGTCTGGTTCACATCCCATAGGAAAAATCTGGCGGAACGCGGAGGACTTGCACCCCATCCGGAATGATCCCGGACGTGTCGGCTTCCAACCGAACCCGGCACGCTTGTCCGGTTCACGATCCATCAGGGAATTGGGACTGAAGTCCCAGCTACTCTCTTTCCGACGAAAGAAATCGCGGGGCGCGGAGGACATGCTCCCCAAGCGCTCTCGTCGAGGCTCAATCCGCTTTCGAAACGGTTCCAGCTCGCTTGTCTGGTTCACGCCCCTGAAATTCGTAGGTGTGGAGGGATTTGCACCCACTCAGCACAAGGCACCGGGGTTACAGCCCGGCTCGGCTCTCTCACTCCGACGCACACCTATTGCGCATACGATGAAAATTGGTGGCAAGCCCTGGTAATGCTCCAGGTCACCGGGGTTATGAGCCCCAGGTCAGGACTTCCTGGCTTGCGATTTTGATCTCTCCTCCACCACAGCAACCCGGCCCAAAACCGGGCGCTGCAGGATGGGGAGTTTGACCGCTTGTTATCATGAAAGTGGTCGCGGCGGCAGGAGTCGCACCTGCTTCTCAGTGCTTCCAAGGCACTGCTCTCCACTCTTCGATCTCGCCGCGTAGAAATTTAGGATTTGAGATTTATGATTTACGATTTTTCGCGTGGCCTCACGGTGGAGGGATTCAATGCGCTCACGCGGCATCAATCCACTTTCCATGATCAATTCGAGCCAGAGTGCCGATTCGTCAGTTTATTCGAGAACTACGCTAATCTTGGCGACGAACTCTGCACTTGAACGTGCTCGGCAAGCCGCCCGGTAGTTTGCTCCGACCAACGTCGCACTTCGCATAATCTGATTCGCAACAACCTTTCCCTCAATTGTGTTTGGCATGGAAGCGACTAGTTTCATTGCTTTAACGCGAACTGCTTCGTCCGATCCTGCATCTCTTTTTAATCCATGAATAAGGATCCCATGATGAATCCTAAATCATCAATCCTAAATTGAAAAATGGCACACCGCCCTGGTGCTGCCCCAGGCAGGCCGGGATTTGGAATCCCAGCTGCACGGCTGGTGCGCGGTGTGCATCGGCGTTCATTTCGAATGGGTCACTGACTTTTCAACCAATGGTAGTTGCTCCGTTAGAGCGGTTCATCACCTCGGGATGCGCGATGGCATAGGGTGGATCAGCGTTAACGCTGTCCTGGTTTATTAGTTCCGGGTTGAACCGTCCGGGAGTATCACTGCTTGGATCGAGCTATCAGTAAACGTTTCGAGAACGCCTTATTGTCTATTGTATCTGCTAATAAAAGACGAACACCGTTGCCGCTTCTCTCGAAGGGTAGCCGCAGGATTTCTCGACGGACGTTTCGGTGTTTACAGGCACACCTCCCAATAATAGGCCCTCTCAGGTCGCTCGGATCTGAGAGGTAAATGGACGAACGCTTCCCGCAGTGAACCATTGCCCGTTTGATAAACGGGTTCCGGTTGACCGGTGGCAGTTCAACCGCTATGGTCTGACCGTCTAAGAGCAAACGTAAGCTTCGAACCTGGTTCGGAATTTACCCCTCATCGTCCGCTTCCAGTTCCAGCTGGTTGCGGACGTTTTGGTTTCCGGCTATGTCTAAAAATTGATTCTATCTATGTAATTCAGGATCAGGGATATGGTTCAGGTGATTCTCGAGTGGAAGAGGACAATAAAAAACCCTGCTTCCGGTTGGAATGCAGGGCTCATGCTTAAAAAATCTGACTACTGTCGATTTTGTTCTACATGAACCGCACCCTCCCTGTCTTTTCACTGCTTTTCGTAACCTTGTTCATCCACAAATCCACGGGCTGCTCACAACGCAGGCTGTCACCGCTATTGATGAAATACTTTTCAAAATGGCTACCCGAATTCCATCCAGAAGTTACAGCAACTCCGCTCATCAGCGCGCCCGCTGCCAGTCTCAGTGAGCCACCTACCGAACAATCGGCAGCGGCCTGCCCGAGGAGCAGGGAATGGGTTGCTGATATGGAAACTGGTGTTGTCATTCGATTTTTTTGCTGCGCGACTTATAACACACATCCTTTAATAAGTCAAGCGATTGTTACCAGGAAATACGGCATCGCCCGACATTACTAACATTGACACCTATCTCAATCAGCGGTAAACACAGTATTTCCCTGATCTAGCCCCACCCAGAACTGCTGGTTGTCGAAACAGCCGGATTCTGCTAGCATCACTTCATGCATGCGCACTCTTCAGCTTACTTGGCCCTGATCTTCAGCTTTTCGCTCCTGCCTCTATCGGGACAGGAACCGGCAACTCCGCCGTCATTTTCGAACTCTCCAGTGATCGAGGAAAATGCAAAACTCCGGGTTTTGGCGGATGTGTTCGACTTTACCGAAGGCCCAGCCGCAGATGCTGACGGAAACGTTTATTTCACCGACCAGCCGAACGATCGAATCCTCGTCTGGTCGGTGGATCAATCACTTCTCACATTCATGAAACCCGCTGGGCGCTCGAATGGACTTTACTTCGATCAGGATGGCAAGCTGATCGCCTGCGCCGATGAGAAGAACGAACTCTGGCGCATCGACGTAAAGACAAAAGAGCGGGAAATTCTAGTGGCGAATTTTGACACCAGGCTCCTCAATGGCCCGAATGACGCGTGGGTCACGCCCACAGGCGGGATCTACTTCACAGACCCGTTCTACAAACGTGGGTATTGGAAACGTGGCGATCGCGAACAGGACGGCCAGCACGTTTACTATCTGGCGAAGGGAGTAAAAGAGCCAATCCGCGTGACGGACGATCTCTTCCAACCCAATGGAATCATCGGCACTCCCGATGGAAAGACGCTCTATGTCGCCGACATCCAGGACAGCAAGACCTATCGGTTCGACATCCGTGAAGAAGACGGCAAGCTGGTAAACAAGAAACTCCATTTCCCACTCGGCTCCGACGGAATGACGCTCGATTCCGCAGGCAATCTCTACCTTACCGGGAAAGGCGTAACGGTCGTCAGTCCAGAGGGAGCGAAGATCGAACACATACCCGTTCCGGAGAGCTGGACGGCAAATGTGACGTTCGGGGGCAAGGATCGAAAATCCCTCTTCATCACAGCGATGGATTCCCTCTATGTGCTTCCAATGAAAGTGGCCGGCACGAAGTAAGGGTTTTGGATGGGCTTCTACTGGACGCCAGCCATCTCCTTGCCCGCGATGTGCCCGGTGGTCCAGGCATTCTGAAAGTTGAAACCGCCGGTGATCCCATCCACGTCGATCACCTCGCCGGCGAAATACAAGCCAGGGCAGACCTTGCTCTGCATGGTTTTCAAATTGATGTCACGCAAGCGCACGCCACCGCAGGTCACGAACTCCTCTTTGTTCGTGCTTTTGCCGACCACGGCGAATTCCGCGTTCGTTAGTTGCCCGATCAGAGCAAGCTGTTCGATTTTGCTCAAGCGTGCCCACGTCTGTGCGGAGTCGATTCCTGCTCCGGCCACCAATTGCGCCCAGAGCCGTTTCGGAATTTCTGGAAAGGGAGAACGTCCCCCGATCTGGCGCTTGCCTGAATTCTCGCGCAGTTGATTGAGTTGCGCAGGGACATCGATTCCAGGAAGCCAGTTCACCCGCAGCGTGAACCGATAGTCCAGTGCAGCCAGGTCGCGCGCGCCCCAGGCAGAGAGCCTCAGAATTCCAGGCCCGCTGACGCCCCAGTGGGTGATCAGCAGTGGCCCGGACGATGCCAACTTGCTCCCCGCAATCCTGCACTCGGTCAGCGCCACCGACACGCCAGCCAGTCCGTCGATGCGCGGGTCGCGGATCTTGAAAGTAAAAAGTGACGGCACTGCTGGCTCCAGTGAATGGCCCAACTGTTCCGCAAGCCTCGCCCCGGCAGCCAGCCGCGTGCCCCCCGTCGCCAGCAGGATCTTCCGCGCACGGAGCCGTTCTCCATCGTCGGTTTGGACTTCAAAATCGTCACTCGGCGCGATCGACTTTACGCCACAACCCGTGCGAGTCACAACGCCCGCCTGCTTCGCCGCGCGGCTCAGGCAATCGACGATCGTCTGCGAACTGTCGGTGACTGGAAACATGCGCCCGTCCGCCTCGACCTTGAGCTCAACCCCATGAGACTTGAACCAGGCGATTGTGTCCTCGACTCCCCAGCGGTGCAGTGGGCCAATGAGAGACTTCTCGCCGCGCGGGTAATGCTTGCTAAGCTCCCTTGGATCGAAGCACTTGTGGGTGACATTGCACCGCCCACCGCCCGAGATCTTAACCTTGCCGAGCACATTTGCCGTTTTTTCAAGAATCAAAGTCGCCCCGCCACCGGCCTCAGTATGCGTAATCGCACCGAAAAACCCGGCCGCACCGCCGCCAATCGTGATGAGATCCCAAGTCGTCATGTTCACTTACCTGTAGTGCAGGGATGGGTTTTGGAAACCAGTGAGAGTGATCGCATGATCCAAACAAAACGCCCGCTCCAGAAGCTGGAGCGGGCGGAAAAAGAATGCACCAGCGTTCCAATACCGGAACGAGGGGCTCTCTCTGCTTAGTAGCGGTAGTGATCTGGCTTGTAAGGGCCGGATGCAGGAATCCCCAGATAAGCAGCCTGGTCATCGCTTAGCTTGGTCAACTTGACACCAATCTTCTCGAGGTGCAGGCGGGCCACTTCCTCGTCCAGGTGCTTAGGAAGAATGTAAACGCCAGGAACGTATTTCTCTTTGTTCTCCCACAGATCCATCTGCGCGAGCACCTGGTTAGCAAAGCTGTTCGACATTACGAAGCTCGGGTGGCCAGTGGCGCAACCAAGGTTCACGAGACGGCCTTTTGCCAGCATGAAGATACAGTGACCATCGGGGAACGTGTAGCGGTCGACCGCTCCAACAGCCTCCGGCTTGATCTCTTCGCAAGTAACCCCTTCCGCAGCATTGAGCTTGTCGACCTCGATCTCGTTGTCAAAGTGGCCGATGTTGCAGACGATCGCCTGATCCTTCATCTTCAGCATATGATCATACCGGATGATATCTTTGTTTCCAGTAGTGGTAACATAGATATCGCCCCAGCCAAGCGTGTCTTCGATCGTGGTAACAGTGAATCCTTCCATCGCAGCCTGAAGTGCGCAGATCGGATCGATTTCAGTAACGACTACGCGGGCACCCATTCCACGCATTGCCTGGGCACAGCCTTTACCTACATCACCGTAGCCGCAGATCACGGCGACTTTACCGGCAATCATCACGTCGGTCGCCCGCTTGATTCCGTCGATAAGTGACTCGCGGCAGCCGTAAAGGTTATCAAACTTAGACTTCGTAACGGAGTCGTTGACGTTGATCGCAGGAATGCGGAGAGTCTGCGCTTCGGCCATCTGATAGAGACGATGGACACCAGTCGTGGTTTCTTCACTCACACCTTTCCAGTCCTTCATGTAGCGGTGCCACTTCTCAGGATCTTCGGCATGAACTTTCTTGAGGAGATCTTTGATGACCTTCTCTTCGTGGCTGCCGGACGGGGTATTCACCCAGTCGCTGCCCTCTTCGAGCTCGTAGCCTTTGTGGATCAGGAGTGTGGCATCACCGCCATCGTCAACGATCAGCTCAGGTCCGGATCCGTCTGGCCAGGTCAGAGCACTGAGCGTGCAGTCCCAGTATTGCTCAAGGGTTTCCCCTTTCCAGGCAAATACCGGATGGCCACCCGCTGCAATCGCTGCAGCAGCGTGGTCTTGAGTCGAAAAAATATTACACGAACACCAGCGAACATTTGCACCCAGAGCGGCGAGCGTTTCGATCAAAACTGCTGTCTGGATCGTCATGTGCAAGGAGCCCATGATACGCACCCCTTTCAATGGCTGGCCAGCGGCATACTTTTCGCGCACCGATACCAGTCCTGGCATCTCGTGCTCGGCGATTGAGATTTCCTTGCGACCAAAGTCGGCAAGCGTGATATCGGCTACTTTGTAGTCCTCAGTTGCTGTGGTATTCATAAGTTAAAAAATTAGGAAACTGCACTCTTAAGCGCCTCAGCTTTGTCAGTACGCTCCCAGGTAAGAGCATCCGTGTTCGCTTCGCGTCCAAAGTGACCGTAGTTCGTGGACTCGCGATAGATTGGGCGCAGCAGGTTGAGCTGGCTGATGATGTCTGCGGGCTTAAAGCTGAAGACTTCAGCGACAGCTTTTTCAATTTTCGCTTCGTCGACGGTGTTGGTGCCGAAGGTTTCAACCGTCAGACTGACAGGCTCTGGAAATCCAATGGCGTACGCTGTTTGTAACTCGCACCTTGTCGCCAGTCCTGCAGCCACAATGTTCTTTGCCACGTAGCGGCACATGTAAGCAGCCGAGCGGTCTACCTTTGATGGATCCTTCCCGGAAAATGCGCCGCCGCCGTGGCGTCCCATTCCGCCGTAGGTATCAACGATGATCTTGCGCCCGGTAAGTCCGCAGTCACCCTCGGGGCCGCCAATGATGAACAAGCCGGTTGGGTTAATGTGGTAGGCCGTCTCCTCAGTGAGCAGCTCGGAAGGAATCACTTTATCGATCAGGTCACGCTTCAGAATCTCGCGGATTTCCTGGGTCGTGATCTCTGCCGCGTGCATCGTGGAAACCACAATCGCGGTAACGCGGGTCGGCTTTCCATCGACGTATTCCATGGAAACCTGGGTCTTCGAGTCGGGACGCAGCCAGGTGTGGGTGCGATCTTTGCGCAGCTTCGTAATCGCTTCACCGAGGCGGTGAGAATACGCGATGGGCGACGGCATCAACTCTGGAGTGTCATCGCAGGCGTAACCGAACATGATTCCCTGGTCACCAGCGCCCTGCTCGGCAGTTTCCTTGTCAGCGGCTGCCGCTGCGTCAACACCCTGAGCGATGTCTGGGGACTGCTGGCCCAACAGGTTCATAAAGAAGAAGTTCTGAGCATCGAATTTACAGGTGTAGCTGTAATCGGTGCCTTCAGCGTACTTGCTGTCGTAGTTAATCTCGATCAGAGCCTTCTTAACTATCTCACGGTAATCGAATTCCGACGATGTGGTGATCTCGCCACCCAGAATGACAGCGTTGTCTTTTACCATCGTTTCGCAGGCCACGCGGCTTGCCGGATCATTGGTAAGGCACGCATCCAGAACGGAATCGGAGATGGTGTCACATACTTTGTCAGGATGTCCCTCAGTAACGGACTCGGAGGAGAAAATGAAGCTGTTTGCCATATATTTACAAATTATGATATGTTGATATGTTTATTTAGCACTTGTTTTGCAGAGGTCAACCCATGGTAGTAAGGAAACTTTAGGCAATGTTTACCGCCCCTGCACAACGTTGACCACCGCTGCGGGGTGAGAAAATCTGTAGCGCGAAGCATGTGCGCCCTCTCTGGATTGCAGATAAGCGGCGCAAAAGAGGCCCGAAAGTTTCTGCCCCCCCTTAAGCATTGACAGGGTAGAGCACACTCCCGTAGAGCACCAATCGACAGGTGACGGCCTTGGCCGAACCATCGTTAATCGAATTCACATTAGCCCAATCCCCGGACTTCCGGTCGATCAGTTCCAATTCATGAAAACCATCCGACTTCTCCACATTGCCTCTCTCAGTCTCGCGCTCGCCGCGACCGTAAACGCTGATCCGATTCCCGAATCGCTCAAACAGGACGGCTGGTTCATCGGCTGCCAGGCATACACTTTCAATCGATTCTCTGCTTTTGAAGCAATCGCCAAGACCAAGGAAGCTGGCGGCAACATGATCGAATTTTACCCCGGCCAGATTCTCAAACCCGGCTCCGAAGAAAAAGTGGGACACACGATGTCCGAGGCCGCCACGGCAGAACTGAAAGCCGAGTGCGTGCGCCAGGGAATCCGCCCGGTGAACTACGGCGTCGTGGGAGCCAACAGCCCGGAAGACGTGCAGGCCATCATGAAATGGGCCAAGAAGATGGAACTTTACGCAGTCTGCACGGAGTCGACCGAGCAGATCGCGGCCTGGGAGGCTGCCGCCAAGGAATTCGACATCAAGGTCGCGTTTCACGAGCACGGCGGCTCAATGAGCAACCCGAAGTATAAAGTGTGGAATCCGCTTTATATCCTTGGCGTGATTGAGAGCCGCGATCACCGCGTCGGTGCCTGCGCCGACCTCGGCCACTGGTGCACATCCAAACTCGTTCCGGTCGAGTGCCTGCGGATCCTTTCAGGCCGTGTCGTCAGCGTTCACTTGAAGGACAAAGCCGATGTGGGCAATGCTCCAGTCGTTGTCGCTGGAAAAGGCGTCGTCGATGTCGCAGCCTGCCTCGATGAATTGAAAAAGCAGGACTTCAACGGCCATATCTCGATCGAGCACGAAGCCGACTGGGATGACAGCGTCCCTCAGGTCAAGGCGAACATCGACTTCATCAAGAACCACGGGAAATAGCCAAGACCCTGCGGCTCAGTTTTTTAGAAATGTGAAAGGCGGAGTAACCACTTCGCCTTTTCACATTGGGATTACACAGTCGTATGGCTTGATCGATCGATCCCGTTGAAATACTCTGGCCAGGTGATCGCTTCCCGAAAATGCCTCATCATCATTGCTCTGCTCCTTGCAGGAATGCCGGACTTTTTCCACCTGTCCGCTCAGGTGCCGGATCCAAACAACGACGGCTGGGAGAGCGAAGCCTTCAATGACACAGTCAACGCTCGGTTGAATGCCTTTGCCGCGATCGTGATCACCGCAAAGACGCCAGGAAACGCAGCAGATATCATTTCTGAAAAAGCGACATCGAACGCGCTGCGCCCACATTTGACCACCGCTTTCAACGCGAATGGCCTGACCGTGCAGCGCGGCGGGGCAAAGTCCGCTACGCAACCCTTCGCAACGGCTTTGACTTCCATGCTCAATCCTTTCAAGGGTGGACGTCCAGAGAGAGTAAAGTTCAAAGTGCACAACGTCATGGTTGCCCCGCAGGCCTGTGAAGCCTACATAGAAGTCAGTGGTGCAGCGGCGGACGGAGGACGCATCGAGCAACACGCCAACTGGAAGATCAACTGGGAGAAACCGGGCACCGGTTCAGAGCTGCGGATCAAATCAGTGGCTGCTGCCGGATTCGAAGAAGTCACCTCAGCTGCGCCGACGATTTTCACTGATGCAACCGCCGCAGTGCTGGGAGGTGATGATGCGTTCAACGGGCAGTACCTGTTCGGCAACTCACATTGGCGGGCGCGCATTGATGCATTCAACAGGTTCTTCAAGTTCGGCCACAACGGCATCGCAGTGGCAGATGTCAACGGCGACGGACTGGACGATGTCTACAGCTGCCAGACCGGCGGGCTGCCAAATCGGCTCTTCCTGCAGCAGGCGGATGGCAGCGCTCGCGATGGGGCAGCGAGTGCAGGCGTCGATTTTCTGGACAGCACACGCGGCGCATTGTTTGCAGACTTTGACAATGACGGCGATCAGGATCTGGCGCTGGGGCTCAATGGGGCACTCATGATTCTGCAGAACGACGGCGGAGGAAAATTCGCGCCACGTGTTCGATTTCCCACGGTCATGAACGCGTTCAGCCTGGCGGCTGCCGACTACGATCAGGACGGCCTGCTGGACCTTTACGTCTGCCGCTACTACGCCGAGCAGGAAGACGGAGCCGACCTTGCCGCACCAGTGCCCTACTTCGATGCGAACAACGGCGGCGCAAATTTCCTGCTCCACAATGAGGGCTTGGACAAAGCCAGTGGCTGGCTCACGTTTTCCGACGCCACCGCCACGGCTGGCCTGGACGTGAACAATCGCCGATTCAGCTTCGCCGCAGTGTGGGATGACTTTGACAACGATGGTGATTCGGATCTCTACGTCGCCAATGACTTTGGCAAGAACAACCTGTATCTGAATACCAGAGGAAAATTCAGCGATGCCACAGCCAAGACTGGCCTGGAAGACAGCGCCTTCGGAATGTCGGCAGCGACCGCTGACATCAACCGCGATGGGATCACCGACCTTTACGTTGGCAACATGTTCTCATCGGCGGGAAATCGGGTGACGCAGCAGGCACAGTTCCGTGGCGGCCGCGATGCCACATTCCGCCCAGTGTTCCAGCGACTAGCGCGGGGCAACAGCATGTTTCGTGCACGGCTCGATGGTGGGCAGCTGGCTTATGAGGATGTTAGTGTCGAGGCAGGAGTAACATTGGGCCGATGGAGTTGGGGCTCGATCTTCATGGACGTCAACAACGACGGCTGGGAGGATGTATTCGTGGCCAACGGCTTTGTGACTGGTCGCGAACCGGACGACTTGTGAAGTTTCTACTGGCGACAGGTCGTGTCGTCATCGCCACTGGATGCCCCGAAAAAGCAGAACACTCCCCTCCCCTTCCAGGAAAAGATCCGCGAGCTGGACCGCCTCATCGATGCAGGCAACTCACTCAGCGGTCACGAACGCAATTGCATGTTCCTGAACACAGGCAGCGAGCGCTTTGCAACCATCAGCGCGGTGGCGGGCATCGATTTTGCAGATGACGGACGCGCACCTGCCGCAGTCGACTGGGATCACGATGGCGATCTCGACCTATGGATATCGAATCGCACGGCGCCGATGCTGCGCTTCCTGCGCAATGACAGCATCGGGGACAATCACTGGCTGGCACTGCAGCTGACGGGTTCCACGTGCAATCGCGATGCCGTAGGAGCGCGGGTAACAGTCATGCCAAAGGGCGATGCCAAACCAATTGTGAAAACATTGAAGGCTGGCGAGGGCTTCCTTTCTCAATCGAGCAAGTGGCTGCACTTCGGCCTTGGCGATACCACTAACATTGATTCAATCACAATCCGCTGGCCGGACGGGAAAGAGCAAAAACTTACCAGCCTTGCAACCAACCAGCGCTACACCGTCGTTCAAGGCAAAGCGCCGCAACGAGCCCCGAAGCGCTCAGCAAAAACCATCATCGCAGACACCCCCTCGCCCCTCACCATACCCGAGCAAAGCGACGCAACACAAGCCGTGCTCGGACTGCGCATGCCACTGCCGCCATTGCGCATTGATGGCGTGGACGTCAGCGACAATGGGGCAACACTGATCAATCTCTGGGCAACGTGGTGCGCCCCTTGTACCGCAGAGCTAAAGGCTTTCGCCGCAGCTGCGCCCCAGTTAAAAAAGGCTGGAGTGCAAATCGTCCCTCTGGCGATGGATCACCTTGCCGATCCTGAAACGACGGCCGATCCCTCAGTATTCCTGCGCAAGCTCGGCGTCCCCTTTCCAGGAAAAAAGGCCACCGCTGAAGTCGTGCAACAACTGGAAAAAGCCACCCAGGCTGCCTACGGCCAGAGACTCCAACTGCCCATGCCCGCCAGCTTTCTCATCAGCGCCAGAGGCGAACTGGCAGCCGTCTACTTTGGCCCCGTCCAACCCGACCGCATCCTGACAGATGCCAAAACGCTGCCCCTGGACAGCGATGAATTGCACTCAGCAGCACTGCCATTCAAGGGGCAATGGTTCAAGCGCCCCGGCGGCCTGAACTTGATCGAAGTTCCGCTCGCCTTGATGGAAGCAGGCCAGACAGACGACGCCCTCATATTCGTCAAACGCGCCGGAGCAAAAATCGAGCAGCACAAGGATTTTGCCAAACTCATGACATGGATCGGCGACGAACTCATGAAACGCGGCAATGCAGCACAAGCACTGAGCGTCTACGAACAAGCCGTAACCATCAACGACAACGACACCACCCTTCTCAACAACCTCGCCTGGCAACTCGCCGCCCATCCCAATCCAAAAGTGCGCGATGGCAAGCGTGCCGTGAAGTGGGCGGAAAAAGCCGCGACCCTTACCGACAACAAAGACCCGTCGATCCTCGACACCCTCGCCGCCGCCTACGCCCAGGCCGGAGACTTCAAAAAAGCAGTGACCACCGCCCAGCGAGCCGCATCCCTGACAAAGCGTCAACCCGCCCTCCTGAAAGGAATTCAAACCAGCCTGAAGCTGTATCAGGCCGGACGTGCCCAACCGTAGCGCCAGCCCCTTAGCCTCCGCCCATTGCGGACGAGGGTTTCCGATACAGGGGGCGGGCAGATTTTTGGAAATCTCCGATATCGGGAAGTGATTTGTTAATAGACCGAAAAGCCTTGCCAACTGGTTGCGAATCCGCCATACAGTCGAAATGGAATCACCTTACTGGGAAACAGGAAGCCGACGAAGGGAGGGGAGACGTTGTATGAATAAGAAACGTGAATGTTCAGGGCGCTCGCCGTGGCAAAGATTGAAGCATGTTGCAATCGCCATCACACTATTACTTGGGGTCGATGTTGAAAGCGGGCGAGCCGATGAGATGATACCCGCATTCCCCAAAGTCGGCGGCGAATATCTTTTCACGCTCGCGGAGGGAGCGCTCGTCGTTAACCAAACCGATTCCTCTAACAGAAATTTCCGTGAATTCCTCATTCAGAAGTGGCTCGGCGGGACATGGTATCAAGTCGTTTACCCAGAAATTGTCAGCGGTGACATCGAACTTCGGGAGACAAATCTCAACATCTCTCAGATCCTTACACTCACCGAAATTGAAAAGGGCAAGCGATGGATCCGCGACAAATTGACTGAACATCCAGCTGCAGCAGCAGTCGCACCCATTGAAAAGTATTTAGAGCAAAAGTCGGCAGCAATCGCGGGAACGTGGGAGTACGCGTTCACCGATTCAGCTGGCGGTGACTGGACGGTGGTGACCGCTTACAAGGGGAACGGTACATTCTCGGCCGTAGTCATCAACCAGTCGAATCTACGCGACAGCCTCAAAGTCAATCGACGCAAAAATACAATTGCTCCTGTAGTGACCGAACTGTCTGGAAACTGGCTGGCTACCGGCAAGCAACTGACCACGACCATTCTGGCAGCCGACGACAAAAGACTGGTTGGCTCATTGACCACCGTCACCATTTCTGAAATCTCGGACACCAGCCTGAGCTATGTCGCCGCAGACGGAAAAATGTTCACTGAGAAACGAGTTGTGGACGAGAACTAGCAGTTGGCCCACCTCCCCCGGGAGGCATCAAGTCCAACTGTGCAAAAAATAGACCAGGAATCGAGCGAGTGGCTCTATCCGACTCTCCGGTGGAATGCCGCAACCACCGATTATGTCCCCCGCCTGATCAAAGTGATTCAGCCAGGGGGATCGAGAGGCGGAAGTGAGTGGACTCGGCGTCTGATTTCATGAGGACAAGGGTGCCACTGTGGGCACGGGCGATCTCGAGCGCGAGATTGAGGCCTAGGCCGAAGCCGTCGATGTCACGGCCGCGGGCAGCATCGGCCCGATGAAAGCGGCGGAAGATTTTTTCCTTATCTTCTTCAGGAATGCTGTCGCCTGTGTTCTCGAAATCGAATACGGCATTGCCTGCGGAGTCGTCCCGGCTCAGTCTACAGATAATGGATCCGGTGGGCTTGTTGTATTTGACAGCGTTGCTGATGAGATTCTGGAATACTTGCTGCAGCAGAGCCCGATCCCCCATGATGGTGAGGCCGGGCTCGATGTCCGATTTGAGGGTAATGTTAGCCGCATCGGCGAGAATCTCTGCGTCTTCGCAGATGGCGGCAAAGTTGCTACTGACGTCGATGCGTTCACGAGTAAGGTTCAGCTGTCCGGCATCTGCCCGAGACAGGAGAAGGAGGCTGGAAACGATGCGCTTGAGGCGAGTGACTTCTTCCAGCTGGCTGACGTAGACACGTTGCTGCGGTGAGGAAGCGGGAGCTTCGCGCAGAGCAGCCTCAAGCTCGCCCTGCATGATGGTGAGCGGGGTCTTTAACTCGTGGGAAGCATCCGCGCTAAATCGCGTGGCCTGCTTGAACCCGTCTTCGAGCCGGTCGAGCATGCGGTTGAGCACTACGGTCAGACGATGGAGTTCATCGCCGGTGCCGGGTTCGGCGATGCGCTGCGAGAGGCCGGATGCGGTCACTTTTTCCGCAGTATCCGCGATGCGCCGGATGGGGCGGATCGCCTGGCCGGAAACAAGCCACGCTCCGAAGGCAATGAGGATGACGGCCGAGGGAACGGCAATGGCAAAGGCGCTGCGCAGCTTGTGCACGTTTTCCGTAAAACTGGAGAGTGATGCGGCGACGATCACTTCGTGACGATCGGTAGCGAAAACGCCTACCCGCCAGCGTTCACCTCCAGCGGTCTGGTAGTGGAAATGAGGTTCCTTGGTCAATACCATTCCACCGCGCCATCGGCCCCGCCCACGCCCGGTGCCTGGGCGGTCCCCCGCACCTGGACGGCGCTCCCCTCTGGCTTCCCGGTTGGGGGTAGTGACTGAGTCTGGTGCAGGCGGAGCATCAAAATTTGCTTCTTCTCCCGTGGTATCCTCCTCTCCGGAAGCACTGCGGCGGGGCTCACGCTGGGGCCCCAGCGGCGCGCCGCCTGGAGGACGCGAGCGAAGTCCTCGGAGCAGATCGTTGATCTCAGTTGGCTCCATGCTTTTTCCCTGGCCATACTTGGAGGCCAGCGCAGGCAAGCCAACTGGCCAGTTCTTAGTGCGATAGATTTCATTCCGTCCGGTATCGGTGATCTCGAACATGCAGCCCACAAAAACTTGTGAGTCCTCTCTCGCCTGATCAGAGTCGTCTTCCCCTTCATCAGCAATCGTGTCTCGCCGATCAGACCTGGGAAAGTCGGGTGTCGACTCGCCGGTCTGCCGATCGGAAGCAGGTGACACTTCCCGCTCCGGACGGGCACCCTCGTCACGACCGCGCGGTCTCGTCATTCGGGACCACCCTATCATCAATCCTGTCCCGAACGCCGAGCGGGCTTCGACCATGATCCGGGTATCCACGCTCTTCTCCAGCTCGTTGTGAATACTGGAGTAAGCCACAATGCTGAATAGCCCGAACACGATACCGGCAACCACCGCCGTCAAAGCGGCGATACGCAGGCGGAATGACCGGAACAGGGACATCTTCAACTTTTCGGCTCCTTAATGCGATAACCCACACCGCGCACGGTTTCGATCAGCTTTACTTCCTCATCGGCATCGATTTTAGCGCGCAGCCTCTGGATGTAGACGCCGACGACGTTGGTATCAGGGTCAAAATGGTAGTTCCAGACGTGCTCACAGATTTGCGTCCGGGTCAGCACGCGCCCGGGTGAACGCATGAGATACTCGAGCAATGAGAATTCGCGCGGGCTGAGCGTGATCTCCCGATCGCCACGCTTGATTTCCCGCGTGACGAGATCGACGCGCAAGTCACCGGCACGGAGCAGGTTGGAAGATTCCCCCGCAGAGCGCCGGATCAGGCTGTGCAAACGGGCGGTGAGTTCTTCAATGTAAAACGGCTTGGTAAGGTAGTCGTCCGCTCCGAGATTGAGCCCTTCGACGCGCTCATTGAGTTCGCTGCGCGCGGTGAGCAGAATGACTGGCACGTGATTGTGCCTTTCGCGCAGATTACGGACAATGCTCAAGCCATCCCTGCCTGGCAGCATGATATCGAGGATAATGGCATCGAATGGCTCCGTCGTGGCAAGGTGGTAGCCCTCATCCCCGTTATTCACTACATCGACCACAAATCCCTGCTCCTTCAAGCCCTTGGCTATGAAGTTTGCGGTCTTCTTTTCATCTTCAACAACGAGAACGTGCACCTGTCTAGAATAGCGGCAAGTGCAGGGCTGGCCAAGTCGTTATCCTGCTCATTACAAAACTGTAATCGATTTGTCGTTCCCGGCCTGCATCACCGTCGCCTGGCGACCGACAGGGCCCCAGTGGCCACAACGAGAAACAGCACTACGGAAGGCTCAGGAACGGAGTGGGTCTGGATGCTGAAGTTTTCTGGAAACGAACTGCGGTTCCCTGTATCTGAACTGGTGTCATTGATTCCACCAAAGACGGCCACCGTTCCAGAGTCTGCCAGGAAAAAGGAGTGCGTGACCGGGTTAGTATCCGCCGAACTGGACGGAAATACCCAGCTGGCATCGGTGTAAAGTGCCCACTCCGAGGTGGCGTCACCGACTTTGTTATTAAACGCCCAGACATACGGCTGTTCATCGAAGAAAACGAAACTTCCTCCGAGCGCGCTCGTGCCACTGGAATCAAGAGGTTCCGTCAGGAGCACAGCGTTGGCACCCACATTGTACGCACCATTCGTCTCGGTTGCTTCATTGAACACCCGCCAGTGGCTGTTCCACAAAGAAATATTGCCCTCCGTAGGGATGAAGGGCGAGCCAGGCGAAATCTCTTCAAAGACACCCAGTTGGAACTGGAAAGTGTTGTCGAACACGCTGCCATCACTCTGATAGAAGGTTTCTCCCGCCAGTTTCGTCCCCCACGAAATGGAATCCGCAGACGCCTCCGGTGGGGCAAAACCGCCCAAGGAAACGGTGAGCACCAGTAGCCAACCTCCCATGCGAGGAGATCCAGATTTCGCCCAATCAGAAAAAGATGACAATAGCATTGGCAGTAAACTTAATTAATTAATCTTACTGTAATTATTATATTTATCAATATTAGCAGAGCGATTATTTCCGCAAAGTGCTAAGGAAAGCGATGAGATCGACCAGCTCGTTCTCGCTCATCGCTTGGTACAAGTTCGCAGGCATCAGAGATTCCTTAAGTTTGTCCCTCTCTGCGAGTTGCGACTTTTCCACCGAATTGGTCACACCTCCGGGGACGCGGATCACGACCTCGGAATCGGTCTCACTTGCGATGATTCCGATGCGCAGACTGCCGTCCTTGAGGGTGAACTGGTAGCCTTCAAAGCCAAAACTGATCGCCGCACTGGGCTCGAGAATGGCTGAGTAGAGGGCGTCTTTCGGCAGCTTGTCCCCGATTTCCGTCAGCGCTGGGCCGAAGGCGATGCCTTCGCTACCGATCTGGTGACAAATGAAACAGAACCGCGCGTAGATTTCCTTTCCCTTCGCCGCATCGCCGGTGCGGGCGATCAGATCAGCGACCGGTGGAAGTGGCGGAGCATCCGCGGCGCCGGAACCTGACAAAGTGAGGTGGCGCGATGCCTCTGTCCGAATGGCCTCATTCGCAGACAGGCCGAGCGTTGCAGCTGCCGTAGCTGAAAGATCTTCGGGCAACTTTTCGTCAACAACGATCGCCAGCAATGCCAACTCCCCCGCCCTGCTCGCGCCCAGTGCCTTCGTCGCAGCAGTGCGAACAGACAAGGGCTCGTCTCCCACTACCACATCGTGAAGAATCGCGAGAGCCGCCGGTTGCTCAGTAAGCGCAAGCGATCGCATCAACCGCTCGCGTGAATCGTCGGCTGAGTCTTGATCAGTGATTGCGCTGAATATGGCTTCTTCAGCCTTGAGCAGCAGCAAAGATTGCACGGCACGTGCGCCTTTGCCATTCGTGTCTGCGAGAGCGATCACCAACAACGTAGCAGACTGGTCGGTGATGAGAAAGCGATTAACGAGCGCGAAGTATTGATCGGAGGCACCCTGGGTGCTGAGATAGCGCCCGACGGCGGCAGTAACCTTCGGCGATGCTTTCTGGTAGTCGAACGATTCCATTCGCAGGATCGTCTCGACGATGAGCTTGTCCTTTGCCGACGTATCTGCGGTATCCTGCCCCCGGGCAATCGAGACTGGCATCCAAACTAACAAAGCCACCAAAAGGATACGAAAAATGTTCTGCATAGGCTGGGGAGATTCGGGCTGGTGCTGACTTTTAATCTGTATCTTCGACAAAAACGGATCCTGAGGCGCTGACGGTAATCTTTTTCGCCAGTCGATGCATCCGCATTTTCCGCGCATCCACGGCGAACAGAGTCAGCACGATAGATTCACTGGAATCCGCAAACAATTCCGCCAGCGGCAGGCTGGTGGTCCAGCTGCAGAAGTCCGGTATCTCAAGCTCACGGGTGAAATTAAACGCATTGTCGGCAACCTCGGATGACATCGGAGGCAGCGCATGAATCGAGGCAACTTGCAGGACTTCTGCCGGGTCTGAGGGATTGACGGCGGACCGGGTGACTAGAATCCCATGAGAAGCAGTTCCCCCAGCCGAGTCCGGCAGCAGCGTCCAGCCAGCGATCTCGAGAGCATCTCCTTCAGCACTCATCTCCGCACGGTCAATCGCCCAGCGGCTTTTCGAGAGCGGCTTCGACGATTCGTCGAAAGGTGCCGTTGTAGGTTCTTCTGCAAGCGGTCGAGCAAGATAGCCGTAGCGGTTGAGAACATTCGCCAGGTCCCGCACCATGACCAGATTTCCATCAAGCCTGCGGTCGCCTTCCGGCAGGAAGTGATTAATGTAGAGCAGCGAGGTGAGCGAATGAAGCCGACTGGATTGCCACTGCCGCATGCGGGTAATTCCGTAGCTCCATGATTGGAATTGAGCCATCAAAAACGCCCCTGCCATAACGGAAAAGAGCACCTGACGCCGGCCTGGATGCTTCAGGAGACTGCCAACAAAATGCATCCCTAACAAGCCCACAGAGAGAAGCAAATAGAGGCTCATACTGTTGTAGCGAGGTGTAAGGGCACTGCGCACGCCCGCGATTTCGGCCCGGCCCAGAGCGACCATCACTGCAATGCTCAGGGCTGTACCGCCGAGTGCCAGCCACGGCAGCGCCCGCGCGCGCTCTTCCTTTTTGTTCCAGCGCTTGAACCATAGCCCCACTGCCAGAACGAAGCACGCTGTCAATATCCACCCTATCCACGGAGCAACATCTCTCGCCGGCAATCGCGTAATTCGCCCCAGCGGATTCCCGAGGAAGCTGCCAAAGAAGCGGACGGCCTTGTCTGGATTCGCCAGCGTCTGGGACAGATTCGCAATGCCTGGCGGTGGCTCACCGGGCATCTGATTGTAGGCGTGCCCACTGTGCGAAACGTTCTGGAATTCAGAGAAGTAAGCCACCAGCACGACCCCGGCCACGCCGACCCAGGCACTGAGAAATAACAGCCTGGTTTTCGGCACAGCAGAAAAATCGGACTGCAGCGACACCGCCATCAGCACGACAGGCCAGACCAGCATACCATGCGAGAAGCTGTGAGTCGCCACCAGGGCGAGCAGAAAGCAAACCGCAAACTTCAATGACGCCGACCAGTGCCGCTTCACTCGCAGCACCACCAGCGCCCAGCACACACAGCACATCGGCAGCATGAAGGCCACCTGCACCGCCCACAGAAAATTCTCCCATTGCAGAGGTGAAAACAGCAGCAGATTGATGCAAAAAGTTGTGCCATAGAGCAATGTGCCGCCCGGTGCCAGGGTATCCCGCAATAACAGGAATACCGCAACCGCAGTGAGGAGCACGGTGGCAAAGATGAACGCCATCTCCACTCGAAGATCTCCGCCGGACCACTTGTTCAATGCCAGGGTCACGATCCGAGGTACGACGATCCGGTGCTCGATGTGTGAAGCGTAGAGATCAGCCACCGTCATTTCACCCTCCTCGAAGCTTTCAATCAAATAGACACGCTCCCAGTCGTCCCACACGGGAACATTGACCGCGAACTTGTTGACGAGCAATGCCATGAACAGCGCCGGCAGAAAAGCAGCGACCAGCAGGAGAACACTCCGCCGGTGCTGCGTTACCGTTGACTGCAATGACCAGAACAAAGACACGCCTACCCT
The DNA here is from genome assembly GCA_020439995.1 of Verrucomicrobiia bacterium. Taxonomy (GTDB): domain Bacteria; phylum Verrucomicrobiota; class Verrucomicrobiia; order Verrucomicrobiales; family DEV007; genus JAGROY01. Next base: position 4,019 of record JAGROY010000078.1, on the reverse strand, counting down.
TTACCGCTTCCAACGGGAACAGCAAGCAGCCAGTGGCCTGATTGGACAGGCAGCATTCCTCTCTACTCCCCGCTTGCAGAATGGCCATCCGCTGAATCTTCCATCGCTTTCTCGGCCTCAAGCAATTCCCTTTGCAGCGCCCAGAATTCCCGATCGTCTTCCGCAGTGATGGGTTCGCCAGCCTGCTTCTTGCTGGTGAGCCAGTCTCTCCGCGCCTCTTTGGTACGCAGGTCGTCCGCACCCAGTGTGTCATGGTAGATGGTTTCCACGCGCTTCAAAATGGGAATCGATTCCGCGAACTTCTCCTGTTCGCGCAAGCACCATCCGTAACTGGACAAATATTCAGCCAGACGTGCAGGTTGGTCGGCGAATGCCTCTTCGGCCGCTGCGCAGACCGCTTGCCAAACCGGTTCCGCTTCCTCGTGGCGGCCCGCCTTGCCAAAATACCACGCGAGGTTGCTGCCCCGCAGGATCACCTCGGGATGTGTGGCGCCCATCACCTCTCGGGAGGCCGGCACCACGTGTTGGTAATTCCGGATGGCTTCGTCAACGCTGCCTAACTCATCGTGGCAATCTCCCAGGAACATTTGTGTCGCCAGCATGTTGGGGTGATTTTCACCTAGGATCTCGCTCCCCACCGTGAGCACCTCCTGCAACTGTAACAGCGCCTCCGCAGGTTCACCCGCAGCAAGCAAGCCGGTGCCAAAGTTGTTCATGGCGGCCAGCGTCGTCGTGCTGGATACTCCGAACAATTCCTTATCCAGGCTTACCAGATCTCGGTAGATCGTCAGGGCTTCGTCCAATCGCCCGAGTTTCTTGAGTCCCGACGCCAGCGTGTTCATGGTATCAAGCGTCGCATCATGCTTCTCGCCGAAGGTTGCACGCCGCCGCGCCAGCACTTGCCGGAGCAACGACTCCGCTTCTTCTGGCTTGCCACTCTCGTCCAACATCCCCGCCAGCGTGTTCTTGGAGGAATCGGTAATCAGGTGATCCGTCCCCCATCTCTGTTCGCTTCGCGCCAGTCTTTCCCGCACCAGTTTCAATGCCTCTTCTCGCTTATCCGGCGAGCGTTGATCGAAGAGAAACTGGGCCAGTGTTCCGAGCGTGGACAAGGTATCTTCATGATCCTTCTCGAGCACCCGTTCTTGAATTGCCAAAACCTCGCGAATCTCCTGCTCGGCTTCCTCTCGGTTTCCCAGATCACCCTGAATCCTCGCGATGCGCGTTCGCGTGCGCAGTGTCGAAGCATGCTCCTCACCCAGCACCCCTCGCTTCAGTGCCAATACTTTCTGGTGTAGCTCCAGAGCCGCCGCGAATTGAGAGCTATTAGCTAAAATGCGCGCCAGCATGCTGTTGGCTGCGATCGTCGTCAGATGCTCACCTCCATAGTGTTTCTCGGCCACCGCCGCCATGCGCCGCGCATGGTGCTCGGCCTCCTGATAGCGTGACAGCCCCTTGTAGGTATCTGCCAGGGTGTAATGCAGCGATGTCAAGACCTCCGGCTTGTCGGCAAAGCGCTCGTCCACCACGGCGGCAGCGCGATCCACGGCTTCGCGCAAGGTCACTTCCCGTTCTTCTCCACTCACGTATGGTTTCTGGGCGCTCTGCTTCCGCCAGTCATCCACCAGAAATCGCTTCAGAGCGGTAAGCACAAAGGCGCGGAAGGCCCCCCGATTAGGAGACACGCCATCAAAGCTGTGCCGTGCGATCAGCGTGGCGAAGAAACTCTGGGTCAGATCCTCCGCCTCCTCGACTCCTCGGCCCCGGCTGCGAATGAACACGTAGACCGGCAGCCAATACATCTGGCAGAGTTGCTCCAGGGCCGCTGCAGCTTCGCCGGAATGTTGCGCACCCACAGCAAGCACCATGCTCCAGCGGGTCGCCGGAACGCGTCCCCCCGCCAGCGGCGGAAGACTCTTCTTTACGCTCGACCAGTGGACGATGAGAAGGCGTGGTTCTGTCAGGTGTGGACATCAATCACACAGAGCATAGCAACCAACCGGCGATCGACACAATCTTCCAAAATAGGGAATACCTGCTAGCCCCTTGATCTCCGCAGTTAACGCGATCTGATGGGGGCGCATGACTCATGGGAAGCGGAGCGTGGCTCCTTCACTTCATTGACGGATGCAAAAATCATATTATCATACAAATGTATGAAAAAGATCACAGTCACCGAGCTCTCTCGCGGACTTTCGGATTTTATTAACCGGGCGAGCTACCGGGGCGAGACATTCGTCATCATGCGCAGCGGAAAGGCGGTCGCTCAAATCACACCGGCTCCTGCGGGTGCTCGAGTGCGGGATCTGGCAGCGATATTCGGGGCGTTGCCGCCGCTCGATACCAGTGATCTTGATTCCTTTGCACGGGATCTGGATGGAGCACGGGAGGCAATGAATGAGCCGGTGAGGGATGCATGGGGATCTTGATCGACACCAACGTCTTCATTGCGGCGGAACGGGCGCGGCAGGCACTGAACCTTTCAGCGTTGCTGGCTCAGATCCCCACAGAGTGGAAAGAGAGCGATGCCCTGATCTCGGTGATCACGGTCAGCGAACTTACACTCGGTGTGCATCGGGCAGACACTGAAGCGCGGCGTGAGCGACGGAGGGCTTTTGTCGAAGCGATCATTGAGCAATTTGGAGTCGCACCGATCGACGTGCGAGTTGCCAGATGACATGCGCTGCTTTCCGCTGAACTGATGACAGCGGGGCAGATCATCGGCACGCACGATTCCTGGATTGCGGCGACGGGTATCGCCCATGGTCATGCGGTGGTGACGGCGAATGTTGACGAGTTTCGTCGAGTCTCCGGTTTGTCGGTGATTCCGATGGTGTTGTGATAGGCGTCTGAGACTCGGATGAACCAATAGACCGGCAGCCAATACAGCTGGCAGAGTTGCTCCAGGGCCGATTGTGGCTTCGCCCGAATGGGGCTCGAAGAGAATTACCGTGGCTGAACGCGGCGTGCAAGGAGGCTCGTATTTACCGTAGTACCGGGATGAAACCGCCTGATCGCTTCAGCGCCGTGAATGCCGACGAACTTTGAAGGGGAAGACGCGGTTGCACAGATGCGCAAGTCATCCTCCAACAAGAGGCATTCGAGTGTGAATGATTCTGATGGGCAAACATCGCGCCGAAGGGTCGCCAGCGCGAAGCGCAGACTTTCAGCGCGCTCAGGCCTTCAAGCACGACATCGGGCAAAAAATTGCGCCAACTGTTGTCGGGCTGAAAGCCCGCCAGCGCAAAGCTCAGGGCTTCAGCCCTGAGTTCTTGATTCCACGAGGTACTGCGGCCTGTAAGGTCGCCCGCAAACTTGAAACGCTGGACATGCCTCAATCGCTTCACTGCAAATACGGCCATTTGATCTTCTCTACGAAGAACCGCGAGCCATCCATCACTCCAGAGCTCGAGCCAAGATTATTCGAATACATGGGAGGCATCGTTCGCGGATTGAAGGCCAGTCTCATCGAAATCAACGGCACGGCGAATCATGTTCACTTGCTCATTCGCGAATCAAAAGCAGTTTCAGATCAGGATTTCATGGGACAGCTAACAGGCGATTCGTCAAAATGGATCAACCGGAATTTTACAGGACGCCCACGATTCTCGTGGCAGGGTGGCTATGGCTGGTTCAGCGTTAGCCCTGCAAGCGTCGACGCAGCCGAGGCCTATATTCGCAGTCAGAAACAGCACCACCAAGAAGTCACCTTCCAAGATGAGTTCCGGCGATTTCTAACGAAGTATCAGGTCGACTACGACGAACAGTACGTCTGGGACTAGTGCTGAGTGAGATCGCTGGCGACCTTTCAGGCCGCGGGACTTATGCATTCGTTTCTCAGGGCTGAAGCCCTGAGCTCTGCGCTGGCGGGCTTTCAGCCCGAGAACGGTTGGCGCATTTTTTTGGCCGATGTCGTGCTTGAAGCCCTATTGTCTGTTCGTGCGGGCTTTCAGCCCAGCTCCTGCGGTCCACACACGGGTGGTTCCGGTATTCAAAGGAACCCCCGACACACTACCCAT
>JAGROY010000426.1 GCA_020439995.1 Verrucomicrobiia bacterium | reverse complement strand
TTCCCGAGCCCATCCAGGCCCGCCGCTCCCGCTACGCCAAAACCCTGCAACTCCGCGAACAACCCCTCCACTCACTCCATCTCCAACAGGTCGAGCTGCTGAAGCAGTGGCGAGCCGGAAACGAAGATCTGCCCCGCGACCTCGTGCTCTCCATCAGCGCTATCGCGAGTGGTCTGCGCACCACAGGTTAGGAAGGCGATCGTGTCTACAAATTACGCCACGTCCTTGAGATCAAGCGACGGCATTTCAGAAAATTTGAGAACTTGGGGGTTATCCGGCTGACAGAGCCCTCAATTTGCTTCATAAGTGTGAAGTCTTGGGTAGACAATAGTGGCTAATTGTCTTTTGATTGCCTAGAACTGCTCAAATGAACACTGAAACCAATTGGCTTTTCGAATTCGACCGCCTCAAATCAGGTGCGGCCAGCGAGGGCATTGTCTCGGTGGAAGGGTACGAGCGAAATGGGAGATCGCCGGAAGAGGTCGCGATAATGGAAAAAGCCCAACACTATGGGGCGCAAGCGGTTTTTTTCGAGGCTCCTCAAGATGGGAAGCCACCGATCGCACAAGCCTTCATTTATCGTTCTGACGGCCCGCCTCAAGATCCGGATTTTGCTCTCCGTCATCAGCAGCTATGGAGCTGGGGTGGAGTCCCTCTCGTTTATCGCGTCACTTCGGGACTTGTACAGCTATTCCGCTGTGCACATCGCCCGGATTTCGAAAAAAACGGCGAGATCATTTGCAAGCCCTTCAAAACCCTCAAATTTGCGGCAAAGGTAGCAGATGATCCGTGGTGGGATGCCGACCGCTTGCGCAACGGCACGCTCTGGGATGATCCGCAGGTGTGCAAGAAACTACTTGCTAGCAATCTGGCAGCCCAAAAGACTCTCATCATTGCGGTCAAGAAGCTGTATGCCGAACTGAACAAAAAAGGCATCCTGCCGAAAGCGCTCCGGCGAAAACTGCTTATTTTGAGCGTCCTTATCGCCTACCTCGAAGAACGGGACGTTTTTGAAGAGGGATATTTCGGGCGGTTCAGTAAGGGTGCGGACAAGTTCTTTCAGGTTCTGGCTGACGGATCCGCGCTGGTGGCATTGCTGGAACATTTGGAAGATCGTTTCAACGGTCATGTTTTCGTTCTGAGCGACGAGGAACGTAAAACATTATCCACAAGCAAGCAACTCCCCGGCTTTGCGCGGTTGGTCGAGGGGCGTCAGGAATCCAGCGGGCAACTCAACCTTTGGAAGCTTTACTCGTTTGCCGACCTGCCGGTCGAATTGATCAGCCATATCTATCAACTTTTTGTTCATGACTCGTCGGTTGCGGTTTATACACCGCAATTCCTGGTGCGCCTGATGCTGGGTGAGGTCTTGAGCTGGGAACGGCTGGATCGTCTGGAGCAAAACGATGAAGTCATCCTTGATGGTGCCTGCGGATCTGGAATTTTTCTAGTAGAAGCCTACAAACGCCTCGTTCTCCATTGGCGTTTTCGTAATGACTGGAAACGCCCCAACCAGACTGTACTCAAGAAATTACTCACATCCCGTATTCGCGGCGTGGACTTGGAAGAAGGTGCCGTGGAGTTGGCCTCTTTCAGCCTATGCCTTGCCGTGTGCGACGCACTGCAGCCGTTGGAAATCAGGGCCAGTGTGAAGCTTTTCCCGGCCTTGAAAGAGAAGTTCATCCATACCGGATGTTTCTTTGAGACCCGGGAGCAGGGAAAAGTGAAAGACAAGGTTGGCGTCATTGTCGGTAATCCTCCTTTCGCCTCGAAACTCATCACCGATGGTGCCAAACGGGCTTATGACCGCTACCAAAAGGAGCATGGAGACTTGCCGGACAAGCAAGTCGCCTACCTTTTCCTTCACGAGTCCATGGAGATGCTCGCTCCGGGTGGCATCCTGTCGATGCTCCAGCAATACAATTTTCTCTACAATCAGCAGTCGCTTGGCTTCCGACGTAAGTTTATCGAGCGCTGGGATGTCCGTGAAATCCTCGACTTCATCTCCGTGCGCGGCCTTTTCCAAAAAGGCTCTGCGGATACCAAGGTGATCGCCGTTGTCGCCGAAGCTCAATCTGCACCTCCTAACCGCCAAATCCTCCATGCCACATTCCGCCGAAGTGGCCGCGCGGATGCGGAGCAAGGCTTCGACATCGACTACTATGACATGCACTGGCTGCCGCGCGACCTAGTAACCAGTAACGATGGAGTGTGGCGGAGTGATTTACTGGGAGGAGGACGAGTGCTGGCCCTCGTAGATCGACTAAAAAAGTTGAGAACGGTGGCTCAATATGCTGACGAAATGGGTTGGGATTACGGGGAGGGATATATCGTCGGCAAAACTGGAAAGAGAAAAAAGGCAGATCATATCACGGGTAATTATACACTCCCCTCGGAGGCGATTACATCTTTAGGCATCGATCATTCGCGAATTAGTACGGAGAAGGCCACACTTTTCAAATCGGACTACACGCCGAATCGGTTTACTCCACCAATGTTGCTTATTAGAGAGCACATGGATCTATTCCGAGGTGTTTGGACAAAGCATTATCTCACATACAAAAATAAAGTGGTTGGATTCAGCGCGCCAAAATCAACTGATGCAGGCGAGCTCCTAATCGTGGATAAATGGATAAATTCTGAATATACTGCTCTACGTGCATATGCTGCTGCAATAAGTGTTCGTCTATTTACTCAAAAGGCCACGACCCTTTCAGGGATCGACATTGAACGCCTTCCGTTTCCTGAGAACCTATCGCTAAGTCTCTCGAAGCACGAGCAAGTCATCGTAGCCGACATCGTGGACTACTATCGCGACCTCATCCGCCTCGGTGAAGACTCAACAGCGATGAAAGAAGCGGGAGAACCTGGATTGCCTGCGTTTAACGAAATCTTCACCGCGCGTATCAACGGCGTTTACAAAAAGAATAAGCTGCAAGCTTTGCCGCCGCAGGTTTGGCCTGGAGTAACCTGCCAGCCATACATCTTCGGCAAAGGAAAGGTGGACTGGGACTGTGCGGACGAACTGAAAGGCAAGGTTGATGCGCTGTTGCGAGAGAAGCGCGGTGGAGGACTCAATATCACCCGAATCGCCCGACTTTACGATGGAGCCTGCATTTATCTACTGAAGCCTGATCGGTTGCGATATTGGCTCCGCTCCGTGGCGCTGCGTGATGCCGACGAAACCCTGGCGGACTTGGCCGAGCAGGGATTTTAACTTTTCGCGATCATGCTGGCAGAAAACTCCCATCACGTTCAATCAGGTCAGCTCGACCGGGAGATCCATCTGCCATCCACCGCGAAACATGAACTGGTGACCTTCATCTCCACGCAACTGCCTCTCTGGCGCGATCACCCTGACCGGCCACAAAAGCAAGGTGAGACCGCCTTGACCGAGCACCTCTGTGATCACCTCAACAGTGCCGTCTATTTCTCAGAAACATGGAGTCACGTTCAATTCCGTTCTGAAACGGGCGACGAAACACACGCTGGTCGTAAGATCGATCTCACAGTCAAACCGAGAGCCGCCTCACTCATCATTGAAGGCCGCCGACATAGCCAATTTGATCCCCTTTTCCCCATCGAGTGCAAACGCCTTCCCACACCCAAAGGCAAGAACCGCGATGAGCGCGAATACGTCATCACCAAGTCTGGCACTACAGGTGGCATGCAACGGTTTAAGTTCGGCCATCATGGCGCGGCTCATGACTTTGTGGCAATGATCGCTTTCGTGCAGGAAGACAGTTTCCAACATTGGCATAGCAAGTTGAACGGCTGGATATGTGACCTCGTAAAAGCCCCAAATTCTGAATGGAAATCAGACGAGGTGCTTCACGTCGTCGATGAAAGCGAAGAATTTGCGGTCTGCTCGTTGGCCTCGAAGCTTCAAAGGTCGGGCAAATTGGAGGTGTGTGAGATGCAACACCTTTGGGTTCAAATGAATGACTTAAATTAAAAATTTAACGTTATGCCCTCGGATACTGTGTGTGTGGCCATCAAGACGTGGTGAGCGGTGCCGGACAGCCGGTTCCTCACCAAGGGAGGGAGGACTCCGATCCGCCGTAACGATGAAAATTTTAAGGGACGTGGAATAAAATGTAGACACTCGGCCCGCTCGCCAAGTGGAGCACCACTGCCTATCGATCCCTCCTGGAAACCGAAGACTTCA
>JAGROY010000425.1 GCA_020439995.1 Verrucomicrobiia bacterium | reverse complement strand
GATGGGGCATGAACAACACCGCGACACACAGGTCACGCTAATGAAACTCGAAATAGGCGAGCAAGACGCTCCATCCAACGGCAGGTAACGCTCCTGTTTGAATTCGGGCTTCCATCGCCGCCGTGGATGACAGGAGCTGGAGAATTACTGCTCCTGTTGCGTTTGTTGTCGGACTATTTGGAGCGCTTATGATCATTGTTAGGATCATTTTTAAGGGACGTGGCGTAATTCGTAGATGCGCAGACCGCTGGCGATAGCGCTGATGGAGAGCACCAGGTCGCGGGGCAGATCGTCGTTTCCGGCGCGCCACTGCTTCAGCAGCTCGACCTGTTGGAGATGGAGTGAGTGGAGGGGTTGTTCGCGAGTTGCAGGGTTTTGGCGTAGCGCGATCGGCGGGCCTGGATGGGCTCGGGAAAGAGGCGGGCGAGATGTTGCTTTGCCAGTGTCCACTCGTTTTCGATGCGTCCCATGAAGCGCTCACGGATCGAATCATCCTGGACGAGCGAAGCGTAGCGTTTCATCAAGTCTAGATTGGCACTCAAGAGGTTGGTTTCGACGCCGGTGAAGATATACCATGGAAGGGTGGAACTCTGGATGGTTTCGGCCAGGGGTGCGAAGTCATCTGGCCACTCAGTTGATACAAATTGTGGAACGTCCCTTAAAATCCTTACATCCTTACAGGCCGAAGGGATCAGCCAGCGTGCGGTCGAGCCTGCCGTTTAGGGTTTACGGGTAATCTGGAGAGTTAGGTGAGATCTGCCATGGTTCGCCAAGGTTGACTTCAAGCGGCGGGGTGGATAGGCTCGCTCCAGCTATGGAGTTTTCGAAGATTGTTGTGCTGCTGCTGGTTACCCTTCAATCTGTTGGGGCCGAACTTGAAAATGCCGGCACTTGGGTTGCTATAGTGCCTCCGGGTTTGGCAGAATCGCTGGCCCCGCTCGCCAGATATCGTAGCGAGCAAGGATGGGACGTTCGGATCCAGAAACGTGAAGAACTTGGTTCAGGAGAAGAACTGCCCGCTGGGATTCACGATTACTTGCACGGCATGATAGCCGACCCGTCGCTTGCGAAACCAGTCGTGGCCGTTCTCGCGGGAGTGCCGCTGGTAGCGGAAGGCGAGGCTGGCGAAGCTGTTGTGCCAGGGATTGAGGGCGACTTCCTGCGGATGAAAGGAGTGGCGGCCGACTCCATGTATTCTCTGCTCGATGGAAAGCGGGTTGCCACTTTGTCCGGGGGGCGGCTTCCAGCCCGCAACGCTGGAGAACTCGCTGCAATGATCGAAAAGATTCGAAATTTTGAGTCCGAAGATGGTGCTCCCCGCTGGAAAACCAGGCTCAGCATCGTCGCGGCTTCGTCAGGCGGCGGGCCCATTGCTGATGCGTTCGTGGCCCAACAGATAGACTTTTGGCTCAAAGAGATTCCTTCCCGCTGGACGATGCAACAAGTGGCCGATCTCAAAGGTTCATTGTTCTCAGTCCCTCCAGGAGATCTGCGTGCGAAGACAAAAACGATTTTGGAAGGCGGTCAGTTGTTCAATTGCTACATTGGGCATGCATCGCCGGATTCCATCAGTTCCAGCGGAGGCGCATTCTTCACGCGAAAGGATTTTTCGGATCTCAATATCACCTCAGGTGCCGGGGTGTTTTTGACCTGCGGGTGCGAGACCCTTGCACATGATGTCCCTGGGCACGATGGGCATGGATACTCGGCGATGCGGGCTGTCGGAGGTCCGGCTGCTTTTATCGGAGCGGAGCATTGTTCGAATGCCGCAATCGGGCTGCTGGCTTTCGATGGGCTCGCGAAAATCCTTACGCAAGATGCGAGCGGTAACCCCACGCTTGCCGACTGCTGGCAGGCGATCTTCGGCGGAATCGAGTCGGGTGACATTGATCCAACGATCTTTACCTTGATGGATCAGTTCGATGGATCGGGCAACACGGTATCTCTCGCTGATCAACGAAAAGAGCACCTGCAAATGTGGATGCTGCTTGGTGATCCAGCCATGAAGATTCCGATGATCACAGAGAAAATCGGACTCGAAGTGGAGTCGGCAGAGGTCGAACCCGGAGGCAAGTTCATCGTAAGGGGATCACTTCCGGATGGCTGGGGCGACGCGAAGATCACGGTGACAGCTGAGAGAACAATGGCCTCAAAGCCGTCTCAGGGGCAGCAGGCGGAGGTAAATGACTTCGTTCTGGCGATGACGACAGTAGAGGCGAAGGGCCGGTTTGAACTAGCACTGGAACTGCCCGGGGATATCCCATGGGAGGCCATACTGGTTCGGGCGATTGCTGAATCCGAAGGAAGGGCAGCTCAAGAAACGATTTCCATTCCCGTAGCAGAACCCAAAGCAACTTCGCCCTAGTTAGTAGCTCTCTAGCGAGGCTTCACCTCAGACCGCAAATGGAGATTCGAGGTTGGTTGAGGGCGCCGTCGGCAGGCTTCCCGACATCCCGCTGATACGAGGTACATCCGATAACCGTCACGGACGGCGCTGTGATTGAAACTGCATATGAACAAGTTCGAATGGGGTGTTCTCTTTTTGAATTACACATCTACAGTGCCGAAGAGGCATAAGGCACGAAAGCGACGCAGAGGCGCGCTCGTGATCACTTCTCGTTGCGCCACAAACTCGCTGGCGGTTAGGCAGTGTTGAAATAAAGGAAGAAAATTGTCCGGGCTCGGTTGTCGGCGGGGACTATGGCATGATGTAATCATGGAGAACGATTTTCAATTGCTTCGGTCTTACGCCAACGAAGGCTGCGAGAAAGCCTTCCAGCAGCTTGTGTACAAACACATTGGGTTGGTCTACGGTGTCGCGCTTCGCTGTCTGAATGGCGATTGTGGGCTTGCCGAAGATGCTTGTCAGATCGTCTTCAACAGTCTCGCACGCAAAGCGAAATCCATTGATCCCGATACCATTATGACAGGATGGCTCTACCGGCATGCGTCACACACCGCCAACCGAATGGCCCGGACTGAAAAGCGGCGAAGGCTGCGCGAGGCTGATACGGCGATGGCTGCCAGCGGCGAGACTCTTCAAAGTTCAAGTGAGAGGCACTCAATCGAAAGGATCGTTGGCGATCTATTGGCAGACCTCCGTGCGGACGATCGCGCTGTACTGCTCCTGCGATTTTACGAGGATCGGACGATCAGGGAAATCGGCCAGGCGCTCGGCATATCGGAAGACGCGGCACAAAAGCGAGTGTTGCGTGCCATCGAAAAACTGCGGCGCAAACTGAAGACGACGAGCATGGCTGGGGCAACATCTGCACTCGCTTCCTATCTCTCGGCAGTTGGAGCCACTCAGGTTCCGGCAACTTTAGCTTCGCGGATCGCGGCACCCTTGGCCAGCGGGCTAGGCGGTATCTCAGCTGTTACATCTCTTCTTATCACCATGAAAACGAAAACCATTCTCGTCGCGGCGGCGATCATCACACTGGCAATTCCCATCGCGATAGCACTGCGATCTAGTGTCGGCGAGGAACCAGCTGACATTCCTGCCAACACACTTTCTACGGCGAATTCGCATCCGCAGGAAGTGGATCAAAAAACTGAATCTGAGGCATTCACGAGCATCAAACCCAAGTCCGCTCAGGCGAGCAAAGTGGTCGAACAAACGACGGCTGCGGCAATGCACGTGCTCAATGCGATCCAACAAGATTACGATAAAACGATTGCTGAATGGCAGCAGAAACAAACGCTCATCGTCGATCCGGAGTGTGACCAGAATGTCCGAGAAGCAATCCAGGACGACGCGAATCTAATAGCAACACATGCAAAATTGCAGGAACAAGAGATGAAACATTTTCGAGCGCGTATGGAAGCCTATCTCAAAGAAATCAAGGGGGAACCCAACGAAGCAGGGGATACGCTTCTTAGTGCATTTGACCAACGCGCCAAGAAACGAAGTCTGCGACTATTATTTGATGAAGGGGGCGGAATCCCAAAGAAGGCACGCGATCGATCGGGTCATGATTCAAATAAAGAAGGCGGATCGGAGGCCCTAGATGAGATCCAGCTTCTGTCTATAGAACTCTTCCGCGCAGTTGACAAAGGTGACGATGATCTGGCTAGAATCCACGGTGCTAGAATGATCGAACTGTTTCCTGATCACCCCAGCGGCTACATTCAAATTGTTGGCGCGCTGATTCATGAAGGGGAAACGACGGACGCCGAGGAAGCGCTTGCACTCAGTATGGATAAATTTCCCGACAGCGCCGAATTTCTCTATCTTGCAGGGCAATTGGCGTTTTCTTCAGGTAACTACAAGGAAGCCCAAGGGAGCTTCGAAAAGGTATTAGGCACCCCTCATCCAAAGGGATGGACTCTTTTTGCAGCGAAGGACGAAGCCGCTCTAAGCGGCCTTATCAATGACGATCCTGAATTTCGCAACGTAGGCCAACGCGATCTAGCAGATATTTCTCCCATCGATTATATGCGTTTTGAGCAACGCTTGGCGCAAGAATTAGGCACTCAAGAAATCGTGGCCGCTTGGGATGATGTCATCTCCCGTTTCGGCACTCTTGCGACAGAAGTAGTGGTTCCAGTGCCATCACCAGCTCAGGAAGTAGGTGAACCTTCCTCTATTGACTCGAGTGCCATCACCATCACCAGCCCAGGAGGTATGTTTACACTTTCTGTCAGTCACAGTTTCAAAAAATCTGAGACAGAAGTAGGTGAACCTGCCCCTATTTTTGCAATGTCGTTGAATTAAGGATCTG
>JAGROY010000424.1 GCA_020439995.1 Verrucomicrobiia bacterium | reverse complement strand
AAGTTCAAACGAATCAGTGTTGAATTCGTGCCGGGGAATCCCATAGTCGGGTCAACACCAATATCGCGCACCCATACCATGCTTACCGTCCTTAAAATCCGCAATCTTGCTCTCGTCGATGATTTGACGTGGGAAGTTGGATCCGGGCTGGTTTGCGTGACTGGCGAAACGGGAGCGGGGAAATCGGTCATCGTCGGCGCGCTCAAGCTGGTGCTGGGTGAGCGGGCGGACAAAGGGCTGATCCGCACGGGCGAGGAAACCTGCTCGGTCGAGGCGATGTTCCACTTGCCCCGCCCAGCGGATGTGAACGATGCGCTGGACGCGGGCGGCCTCGATCCGTGCGAAGACGCGGAACTGGTCGTCCGTCGGGTCATCAGCGCGGGAGGTCAGAACAAGCAGTTCATCAATGGCTCGCCTGTCACCCTGGCCGTGCTAAAATCGATCGGCCACTTCCTCGTTGATCTTCACGGTCCGCACGACCACCACTCGCTACTGTCGCAGGATCGCCAGCTGAAGATGGTGGATGCCTACGCGCAGACGGAAGCGCTGGTGGAAAAATACCGCGATGCATATAATTCATGGAAGCGGACGTCTGCGGAACTGGAAGAGCTGACGCACTCGGAGCGAGCGAACGAGCAGGAGCTGGATCTATTACGATTTCAGATTAGCGAGATCGATGATGCCGCCCCCGAACCAGGCGAAGAAGAGCAGGTAGAGCAGCGCTACAAGGTGGCGTCGAACAGCACCAGGCTGGTTGCTCTGTCCAGTCAGATCCTCTCGCTGCTGGCAGATGAGGACGATTCCATTTTGAGCCGTCTTGGTGACATGCAGCGATTGATTCGTGATCTAGAACGGATCGACCAGAGCGCCACCGAGCACACGCAAGGGTGCGAATCCGCAATCGTGGAACTGGAGGAAATGGAAAGCGGGCTGCGCAACTACGCTGATGGACTGGAGCTGCACCCAGAAGAGATGGCTGCCATGGAAGAACGTATCAACACGCTGCAAACATTGAAGCGTAAGTACGGCAGCACCATTGAAGACGTTCTTGAGCATCGCGATACCGCCGCGCAAAAGCTCGCGCGAATAGAAGGCCGCAGTGACGAGATCGAGCGCCTGCAGGCAGAAGTTGTGGCGGCACGCGCGACCGTCGATGAACTCGGCATGCAACTGGGGCAGAAACGCCGCAAGGCCGCGCCGCGCCTGACCAAAGAAGTTTCGTCGCATCTGACCGCACTCGGCTTCAAGCGGTCGAAGTTTGACCTCGAGCTGCTGCCGCTGGATTCGCCCGGTGCCAACGGGATGGAGCTGGCCGACTTCCAGTTTGCGCCGAATCCCGGCGAACCGTCAAAGCCGCTGCGCCAGATCGCATCCAGCGGTGAAATGTCACGCGTCATGCTGGCGGTGAAGAGCGCGCTGGCGCGGCAGGATTCGATTCCGTTGCTCGTGTTCGATGAGATCGATGCCAACGTCGGAGGTGAAATCGCCGAAGCCGTGGGGGCAAAAATGGCATCGCTTGGCAAGAGTCATCAGGTCATTTCCATCACTCACCTTCCGCAAGTCGCGGCACTCGCCTCCTGCCACTATCTGGTGACCAAAGTGTTCGACGCTAAGAGGACGCGCTCGACCCTGGAAGAAGTCGCTGGTGCATCCCGCGTGGCCGAAATTGCGCGCATGCTCGGTGGCAAGAAAACTTCCGCCATGACTCATGCCAGGAACCTCCTCGAAGCAGCAGCAGATTAGCATGTCGTATCAGATCCTGACCGCCAGTCGAGTGCCAGTGCCCATCTGTGGGAATCTGTGGGAATCTGTGTCTCTCTCCGACCATCCTGCGAAAGCAGCTCCAGAAAGATGAGCCTCAACTCAAAGACCAGCAGTATCCTCAACGTTGCAGTAGCACTTTTATTGCTCGCTGCGGTTGTGGGCTTCTTCTGGTTCGCCTTCACCAGCCTCAGCTATACGTGGAACTGGGAGCGCCTCTGGGACTACCGGAAGCCACTGCTGGAGGGGTGGTTGTTCACCATTTTCATATCGACCGTCGCGCTCGTCGTGAGTGTCGCTCTTGGAATTCTGCTGGTGTTAGGGCAACGTTCCGGGATCCTCGCACTGGTAGGTCTGTGCCGTGGATACGTTGAGCTCATTCGCGGAACTCCACTGCTGGTGCAGATATTGATCATGAATTACGTGATCTTCGCCGAAAGCAGGAATTCCACGCTGGTGGGCATCATTGCGCTCTCCTGTTTCTCAGCGGCCTACCTCGCGGAGATCTTCCGGGGCGGGATTGACAGCGTAGCGCGCACGCAGATCGATGCGGCACGGGCGGTTGGCTTCACTCGGCCGCAGATCTATCGATTCGTGATCTTCCCCCAGGCCATGCGCAGGGTTCTGCCAGGCATCGCTGGTGAGCTGGTCAATCTTATCAAGAATTCATCTCTGCTGATGGTCATCAGCATTGGTGAGTTCACCAAAGAGACTTACGATTTCTTCAGCAGCACCTACAAGGGATTTGAAGGCTTCATCCTGCTCGGCTTCGGCTACCTGCTGCTGACATTGCCCGTAACCTATCTCACCTACTACCTGGAGAAGAAGTTCCGCTATGAAAGTTGAACTCAACGACATCGTAAGGCGATACGGCGAAGCGCAGGCGTTGCGTGGCGTCACCTTTTCCCATGCCAGTGAAATTCGCGCGCTGGTGCTGATCGGCCCTTCCGGCGGAGGAAAATCCACACTGCTCCGGCTGCTCGGAGGGCTGGAAGCTCCGGATGGTGGCAATGTTAGAGTGAATGGTAACCAGCTGCCCGCAGATGAACGCGGGCTGCACGCCTACCGCCGCAAAAACGGATTCCTTTTTCAATCATTCAACCTTTTCCCCCACTACAGCGCTCTACGCAATATCACGCTTCCACTGGAGATCGTGCACGGCATGACTACGGAAGAAGCGCGCGAAAAAGCGGAATCGG
>JAGROY010000423.1:9457-10334 GCA_020439995.1 Verrucomicrobiia bacterium | reverse complement strand
ACTGGCGCGAGCTTCTTGAGAAAGAAGGTGACAAGATCGATTCCGTCAATGTGACCGTCCCCGATCACATGCACGCCCCCATCGCCATGGCCGCGATGGAGAAAGGCAAGCACTGCTACTGCCAGAAGCCGCTCACTCACGAAGTCGACGAAGCCAGAAACATGCGCATGCTGGCGGACAAAAGCGGCGTGGTCACACAGATGGGTAACCAAATTCAGTCATTCTCCGAATACCGCTCTGCAGTGGCCGCTATTCAGAAAGGTGTGATCGGCAAGATCAAAGAAATCTACGCTTGGAGCGGCGCACGCTTCCCCTTCAACGGACGCCCGGACGGCTCCGACCCGATTCCTGAAACGCTCGACTGGAACAAGTGGCTCGGCGTCGCACCAGAGAGGCCATACAAAGCCGGAATCTATCACGATTTCCAATGGCGTGGATGGCGCGACTTTGGTGGTGGTGGCCTCGGCGACTTCGGTTGCCACATTTTGGACTCGCCATTCAAAGCGCTTAACCTTACGGCACCCAAAACGGTCAAGGCCACTGTCGATGAAGCATGGCTCGCGGACGAAGCACAGCGCGCCGAGAATTTTCCGGACTGGGAAAAAATTGAATACGTCTTCCCTGGCACCGAGTTCTCGCTCGGCGACACCATCAATGTCACCTGGTTCGACGGCACGAAGCAGCCGCCGCGGGAACTGTTCGACTTTGAGAACGCTAAGCGCACCGTTCCCGGTGGAGGCTCACTCTTTATCGGTGAAGGCGGCCAGTTGCTCCTTCCGCACTTCTCATTCCCGAAGCTGCTCCCCTACGCGCGGAACAAAGAAATCACGATCGAGAACGTCGGACAGCGCGACCACTACCATTCTTTCGTCGATGC
>JAGROY010000423.1:0-9361 GCA_020439995.1 Verrucomicrobiia bacterium | reverse complement strand
GGCCAGGAATTGGAATGGGATACCGCTACGATGCAATTCCCGAATTTCGCGGCGGCAAACGCGTTCACCAAGCGCGACTACCGCACCGGCTGGTAACCCCTGCCAACACACCTCCCCCCCCAATTTCCCAACCACTCCCAATGGCAGGTAATTCTTCCAGAAGAGGCACCGGCGCAGGGGCCAGTGGTGCCGGTTTTCGGCGCACCGGCACCCAGCCTGGCGCAGCGCGGCGCGGTGCGTTCATCGTTTACACCGATACCCCGGACAACATGGTCGACACCATGTTCCGCCTTCGCTGGAAGCTTGCACTCATCGCCACAGTATTCGTCATCATCGGCGTTGCCATCTATCTGATGCAGTTGGGCACCGACAAAACCGTCGATGCCAATCTCATCACCAAAGGCGACGTCAACGAAACCAAAGCCCCTGCCCCGTTTGTGCCTCCAGCAATCGTTGTCGATTTTCTGAAAGCATCGACGCTGGCGGACAAACTCCGGTTCGTTCGTGATCCAGAATCAATGGCGGAACACATCGCTGCCTTCTATGGCGGCAATCCAAACCGCCCAGAACGCTACAGCTCGATCGCCCCCGTAAATGAGGTGGATAGCCAGCCCGGAATTCAGAAATTCTACATTACCTCAGATGGCGATCAGAGAATCGCTGCAGTAGTCGACACGCCCGATGGAAAAAAAATCGACTGGCCGGCCTACGCTCGTCTCAACGACGTCGACTGGGACACCTTTCGGCGTGGAAAGGCGTCCGGTTCCCCCGCCTTCCGCGTCCAGATAACCGAGCTCGATTACTACGCTGGCCCATTCTCCGATCCGCAAAAATACAAATGCTTCCAGATCAGCAGCCCTGAACTTTACCGCGATCTCTTTGGTTACGCTGAACGTGGCAGCGTCACGGAGAAACGGCTCAGTGCGTTTTCCGCTCCAGTGAAGCAGCGCTGCATCCTGCGCCTGGCCACACCCGCATCGCCAGATACACGTCAGCTCGAAATTATAGACCTCGTCGCACAGGGTTGGGTGCTGCCTTAGCCAGCAGCGTTGGGGCACTAAATAAAAGTGCTGCTCCATGAATGAATCTGCAGCCAGTGCGTCCAATGCACATGCGCCACGCTCTATCCTCCGCAATTGCCCTCGCCGGAATCGTTTTTCTTGGGGGCCTTCTGAGTTCCTGCACGACCTATCCGCCTGACTACGGACATCAGGATTCCCGGGCCTATTATCCATCAGCTCCATCCAGACCTGCCCCCGTATATTCCGGCGGCGGTTACTCGTCCACTTCGACTCAGCCGTACTATCAGGGCGATGTTTACTATGAGGACGAGCCCTACTATCAGGATGAGTATTACGCCCCTCCAGCGCCCTCCCTCTTCGGCGGGCTTTTCGTTGGCACCACTTACTATTACGTCAATGAGTGCAGGATCTGCGGCCACACTACCTGCACCTGCGGGAGGAAAGACTACGTCCGCAGAAAAAAATCGCGCCCACGCTCGCACACCTCTCACAGCGACCGCCGCTACGCCAGCAACGGTGATCGTGATCGAAACCGGAGCAGCAGCTATTCGTCGAAACCTAAATCCTCCTCGTCGAGCCGCTCCCGTGACTACGATTTGAATCGAAACAGACAGCAGGCTTCCTCAAGTTCCCGCCAGCGCTCCTCTTTCTCTTCAAACTCCTCGGCATCCCGGTCCAAATCACAGCCAACCAACCCGCGTGGCTACAGCGGCAGCAGCAATGCCAACCTCAGCCGTTCCAAAGTAACCGCAAGCCGTTCGCCTTCCAGCGCATCATCTTCCCGCTCTCGAGAGTCCGCAAGTCGCCGATCGCCCGCCGTTTCCTCGTCAGATCGCAGCCGCTCGCGCTCCGTCGCCAGCCGAACCTCAAACACCACCGTCTCGCGCAGCCGTCCAAGCAGCAGCTCAAGCGACAGCGCCCGACGCAGGGCAGTGGCATCGTCGTCATCGAGTGCATCTCGATCTAAGCCGACTGCTTCACGAACATCGTCACGCCCCACATCCTCCAGCAGCAGCAGCCATTCCAGCCGTCGAGAAGCAAGCAGCTCTCGCTCCAGATCATCCTCCTCCTCGAAGAGTCGCTCGGCATCATCATCCAGTAATCAGCGCAGCAACAGAGGAAGTGACTCAAGCTCACGATCGAGGGGATCCTCTTCGTCTTCCTCATCTCGGAGAAGCTCAGACTCAAAACCAAAATCCAGCAGCTCAGATTCGGACAACAAACGCCGCCGGTAGTGCGAGAATTGATGGTCAGATCTCAATGATCTCTCGATTCATTCAAAGTTCAGGCATACGATCTCCATTCAGGAACTGAGCATGTGGTAGATCTGTCCGAGGACGGTGTCGTCGTGAAAATTACGATTCCACCTGGGTTCGGCCTCACGCCCGCCGTGGTGTCACATCCCGTAATCAATTTGCGAAACGAGCCTTCATTTCCGGCTGAGCGACAGACGATTCAGTGTCTACCGCTACCCCTCTGGAGTCAGGCCCGCCTCATTCGGCACTCCCTCTCGGTTTCTCGATGAGCACCTCTACTGTCGCGAACTAAGACTCGAACGTCCGCGCTACGCTTTCCACTTTCTGCCTTGCCGGTCATTGCTTATAGTCGGGTATGAGACAGAGAATTCTGGTCGTTGAAGACGAGCCATCGATCGCTGAGAATATCACCTACGCGCTCGAGACTGAGCAGTTTGAGTTTAAGTGGTGCGCCACAGCTCAGTCTGGGCTCGACGCCTGGCGCTCGGAACCTTTTGATCTGGCGATTCTCGACATCGGGCTGCCGGATATGGATGGATTTGAAGTATGCCGTGAGATTCGTAAGACGTCGACGATGCCGATCATTTTTCTGACGGCGCGGGAAACCGAGATCGATCGCGTGGTGGGGCTGGAAATGGGTGGCGACGACTATGTGGTGAAGCCGTTCAGCCCGCGCGAACTGACGGCCCGGGTCAAAGCGGTGCTGCGGCGGACGATTGCCATCGATCCGACGGCTGCAGCTGCGCCCACTCGATCGAAGAGTCCGCAACGGTGCGAACAGTCAGGATTCCATATCGATGAAGAGCGGATGGAGATTCATTATCACCACCAGAAGCTGGAACTAACACGCTACGAGCACCGGCTCCTGGTGGCCCTGGCGAACCGTCCCGGGCGGGTGTGGACCCGTATGCAGCTGATGGAGCAGGCGTGGGAGGAGCCAGATACCGCGATGGAGCGCACTGTCGATGCCCACATCAAAACACTTAGGGCAAAATTGCGCCACGCCTGCCCGGACGCGGACGATCCCATCCGGACGCATCGAGGAACGGGTTACTCGATGCGGGAGCATGCGTAGTTAGATAGTTGCGGGCCGATCAGCGACAGTCGATACGGCTGTCTAACTGGAACACCTGGCCGGAAACGCTGGCCATGGTGTCGAGAAAAACGATGAACCGCGCGGCATCGGGCACTGTGTTGAATCTCCCCAGGACGTGATCTCCCTTGATCCGCTCCACTGCCTGGGCGGGCACGTCTTTGACAAATTTTGTCTCCAGAAATCCTGGAAGCACGCAGTTGGCACGAATGTTAGAGTTTCCGAGTTCTCTGGCGATCGACTTTGTCACGCCTATGAGTCCGGCTTTTGCGGCGGCATAGTTGGCCTGGCCAGCTGGGCCGGACAGCGCTGAATAGGAACCAATGTTGATAATGTGCCCGGCACCTGCCGCCCTCATGTGCGGAATGGCTGAGCGGCAGCAAAGAAACGCGCCGCGCAGGCAGACGTCCATCACTTTGTCCCACGAAGTCTCGTCCATGCGTGCCACGGGCGCATCGGCCAGCGCTCCTGCATTGTTTATCAGAACGTCGCAGCGCGGGAGACTGTTAAAAAATGAGCGGACGCCATCTGCATCAGTCACGTCCAGCTCATCCCTGCCCGGCGAGCGCACCTCGTATCCGGCATCGACAAAGAGGCGGGCGACCTCTTGTGCAAGGTCGCCCGCTCCACCAGTGATGACCGCCAAGCGCGTCTCGTTCAATACCCCGCCTTACGAATTTTCCCGCCATTCCACCGCCACCGCCTGTGTCCCCTTGAGCTCAGATTGCTCAGGGGGTAGCAGATCCTGTGGCGCCACCTTGATTGCATGTTCCTCGTAACGAACCACCAGGCCACTCATCTCCGCCATTGTCTGGATTACAAATTCTACCGGCACTTCCCGCAGTGCCATCGTTACCGTCGGGGGTTCCTCACCTTCAGGTTTGAGCAGGACAAAGTTGGGCTCCCATTCTCCATTGGTGAGGGAGCGGCTCTTCACCCGTAGAAATGCGATCACCTCCTCAACCGGCGCATCCTTGATATCGATAGAAGGAATGATCGTGCGCTTCGCCCACGCCAGCATACTCGTTTTTGCGCCAGCCTTTTTCTCCGCATCCAGAATCACGTTCAGCATGGATCTCGAAGGAACGTGGTCGGGCTTCACTTGCAGCACTTTGATCAGGTAGGGCTTCGCCGATGCGAAGTCGTCACGGAAAAACGCCTGCCTGCCGGCTTCATAATAATCGGCGGTGGTGGGCTTTTTTTCTTCGCCCGCCTGAGATTGCGCTACGGGGGCTACGGCCATGACGCCCGCCAGCGCCAGCACCGACGTGATCCCGCGAAAGAATGGGTTTTGAGTCAGCAACAGTTTCATTTTAGTTTTTACGGTTTGTCGTGATCTTCGATGGTTGTCAGAGACTACAACGTCGCTCTGCGAAGGAAATTAGTCTGAATTGCAAATTGTTGCTAGCTCTTGCCATCAGGAGGTGAAAGTGAAATGCTCCAGCCCCGGCGAGGCGCTCCATTTTGCACGGCCCGCTACCCGCAATGCGAACAAAAGAATGACAGGCACCCCTGAATTGGTGGCCCTCGCGGCCAGTTACATTTTT
This sequence comes from Verrucomicrobiia bacterium, assembly GCA_020439995.1. Classification (GTDB taxonomy): domain Bacteria; phylum Verrucomicrobiota; class Verrucomicrobiia; order Verrucomicrobiales; family DEV007; genus JAGROY01. The sequence continues at coordinate 4,443 of JAGROY010000423.1, read as the reverse complement.
GGCGCGACACCGTTCGGCTATCTGGCCGGGCGGCTGCGCGGTATGGACATTCGGCAGCATGGCAGCGGAAATATCGGCGCTACCAATGCCTTCCGCGTGCTGGGGAAGCCCACTGGGATCACGGTATTTGTGCTGGATTTCCTCAAAGGCCTGCTGCCAGTGCTGCTGGCGGCGCGCGTTTTTCCGAATGCTGAACTGGCACCGCTGCTGGCAGGAATCGGCGCGATTCTGGGGCACAATTTCACCTTCTGGCTCGGATTTAAGGGAGGCAAAGGGATCGCCACCTCCGCCGGCGTGCTGCTGGCTCTGCTGCCGGTGGCCATGCTTGTGGGGCTGGGCGTCTGGTTGCTGCTGTTTTTCACCACCCGCTACGTTGCTGTGGCATCGATCGGAGCCGCCTTCGCGATTCCAATCGTGACAGCCCTGCGCAGTGCGGACAACAGGCCTTTGCTCATTTTCTCGATCGCGATCGCAGTGCTTGCGATCGTCCGCCATCGTTCCAACATTCAGCGGCTGCTCGCCGGGACGGAGAATCGGTTTCATCGCAAATCCAAGACCAAGTGATATGATCGCATCGAACGAGAAAGTCGGGGTCATCGGATCAGGAAGCTGGGGCACGGCTCTGGCCTTGATCGCTGCGGAGAAGAATGTGCCAGTCGCCCTATGGGGGCGAAATCCCGAGGCTGCGACGGCGCTCGCCATGTCGCGCGTAAATGGCAACTACCTGCCAGGCACTGTGCTGCCGGAAAACATCACTCCCACCAGCGATCTCCGCGATCTCACGGACTGCGGCCTGTTGATCTTCGCAGTGCCGTCAAAGGTGGTGCGCGCGGTCGCCGGGCAGGTCGGCAGGCAGCATTTGCAAAAGAACGCGATCCTGCTCTCGTGCATCAAAGGAATCGAAAACTCTACCGGCAAGCGTGTTTCCGAGATTCTCAGCGAGGTAATTCCCAGCCATCCCGTTGCCGTCCTGTCCGGGCCGAATCACGCGGAGGAAATTGCCGATCACCTGCCGGCTGCAGCGGTGATCGGTGCTGAGCAAGAGGACACCGCACTGTGGCTACAGAGCTTTTTCACTCTGCCGTGGTTCCGCACTTACACCAGCACCGACGTCATCGGCATCGAATGGGGCGCCGCGGTGAAAAACGTTTTTGCCCTCGCCTCCGGCATCACCAGCGGCCTGGGCCTGGGAGACAATGCCAGGGCCGCCCTGATCACCCGTGGCCTTGCCGAAATGATCCGCATTGGCTCAGCCTTCGGCGGCCGAAGGGAGACCTTTCAGGGCCTCAGTGGTGTCGGCGACCTCATTGCCACATGCTTCAGCGAGCACAGCCGCAACTACCGCGTGGGAAAAATGCTGGGCAAAGGCCTGACGCTCGAGACCATCCAGAACTCCATGCACATGGTTGCCGAAGGTGTGCCAAACACTGAAAGTATCCATGACAGCGCCCGTAAATTAGGCGTGCGCACACCGCTCATCGACATGGTCTACGCCATTCTTTACGGTGGGCTCAAACCCGCCGACGCCATCTCAGAACTCCTCTCCCGCGACCCAAGGCCTGAGGAGGATGACAGGTAGGAGGGTAGCCCTTAGCCTTGGCCATGATACGTACGATAGTTAGAAACTCGGGGGTGAACTCCAGTCCGTTCGCAAGGTGGACTCTGACACTCGCCTTGTTCGCGTTTGCATTGGTCTTCGTCATCATCGCTTTCATGGACGCGGGAATCGATGTGCCGCTCACGAACCGATTGCTGATCGCATTTGGAGGCAGTTTCTTCCCCGGTTGCGCAATACTCGCGCTCTGGGGAGTTCGGAGTGCTGGCAGAATCGTGGCCGCCTCGATTTTTCTCGTATGCCTCTACTACGTCCTGGACGAATGCGTATTTGATTTCCAAGGAGATTTGGGACTGGAAGAGGGCCGATCAGCAACCTCTCCGATCAATGCCATTTGGGCGATGATCGCATTTGGTCTGCCGTGCCTCTACTACGCGATTTGCGGGAGGCTGTCGATTTCTCGGAAATCAAGCGATCCAGCAAAAACGAATCTTCCAATGTTCAAAGGTGACTAGGCGCGATTGAATTCCACCGTCGGGCTCTCCGCGTTCGCTTCCCTGCGCCGTTGACGCCAGCGGCCCCATCTGACTTCCAGTTTACGGCGCCAGCGCCGCACGGCGGGAATATCCACGGACAGGACAATCAGACCCAGTGGGATCATCCAGTAGCCAACGAATGGCAAAAACCCGAATACGCCGCCAATCACCAGCGCGGCTCCAAGCGAAATTCTGAGCACAGGCGACTTCGGCAGTGGCATGTGCCGTTGCCCTATTTTTACGCGTCTGGGAAGGTGGATGGACATTCTTGTGGTGCGATAGAAGCGATACAGCCCCCACTATCCGTTTGGAAAATGGTCCGGTCAATCCGTGAAAATCTGCCACTTGACGCCCTGCCGATCTCCGCTACAATTCTCCCACGCTCCGGCACAAAATGCGGGTATAGCTTAGTGGTAAAGCACTAGCCTTCCAAGCTAGCTATGCGAGTTCGATTCTCGCTACCCGCTCCATTTTTCCCTTTTGGGTGCATTTTTCGAGGGGTGGTTCCGGCGATGGAGCAAGTTGTTTGAATCTACCGTTGCTGACATTCCGGTTGTGATCTTGCTCAACGTTTCGTATGTGTGGCGTTAGAGATGGAATAGCGACCGACGTCCGATTTTCTTCGTGCAGTGCTTTGCCGTCGTGAGTTCGGTCTGTTCAGCGAAGTGCCGTCGGCAGAAATCGACGGATGGATCAATCAATCAAACCGCAGGAATCTCGCGAAGATGCGCAAGAAGTAGTGCATATGGATGCTACCGGCGATATTGTACGCTTTGAATCACCATTTCTTCAAAATCACATTATTCTCGCTGGCCACCGCAGCAACGGTGGTCAGTACGTTCATTTCCGTTCCTTACGTGAGCGCAGCATCAGAGGCCGCCCTTCATGTGGAATCTTCCGCAGACCGCCTCACATTCCACGTCGATGCTGATGAGGGGGCCGCTGCTTTCTGGGTTCTCCAGCAGTCACTGGACGGAAAGTCATGGCAAGACCTCTTGTTTCTGGATGAAGGCACGGCGGAAGTCTCCTGGGGTTCGCTTCGGGGCAGTCGCTCGGCATTGTTTCGGGCCATCGGGCTCGAGAAGGATGATACAGCACTGCGGGAATTTCTCGCTGCCCGTCAACAATGGAGAAGCGGCGGCTTTGACCGCTATCGCTACGACGTAAGGTGGAATTGGTCATTTTTCTCCTGGTACGGGACATTGACGGTCGTGGACCGAGAAGTCATTGCCTCCGAGAAGATCTTGTCGTTTCCAGAGGAAATCGGGCCGCTCGAACTGTTGACGATCGATGGCTGGTTCGAAAAAATCGCAGCAGCAAGGACCAATGATGCTGAGACCATCGATGTGACTTGGGACTCCGACTTTGGCTTCCCGGCCAGTGGGTTCATTGATTTTAGCGCGCTGATCGCAGACGAAGAACAGAGCTGGACGATTGATTCATTTTCACCACTGCGGTGAAAGGTGCGGTGGAGTTATGTCATTTTAGCACTGGTGAAGGAAGGATGCCCATAGATTATCTGGAGCGAGTCTGACTGCATTTCAGATTTGTTTCGGGTATCCTCATTCATGCAGCAGCGGCTTCGTCAGTGCTCGCAGAGATATCCGCTGCTGGCCATGTTGGTCAAAGTTGTCGGGAGCGAGCCACTTTGTGAATGCCTGCTCCAGCGGTGGCCAGTCGGTATCGATGGCGGCGTACCAGGCGGTGTCGCGGTTCCGGCCTTCGTAGATCGTGGCCTGGCGGAAGATTCCTTCGAAGGACAGGCCGAGGCGTTGCGCCGCCGCGCGGGAGGGGACATTGAGGGCATCGCACTTCCATTCGTAGCGGCGGTATCCGAGCTCAAAGGCGCGCTTCATCATCAGGAACATCGCTTCTGTTGCGGCCGGGCTCCTCTGGATTGCCGGGGAAAAATGGAGGTGGCCGACTTCGATCGAACCGCTGTCCGGCGCAATGCGCAGGTAGCTAGCGACGCCTGAGGGCTTGCCGGTGCTGTGCGGAATGATGGTGTAAAAGTGGGTGTCCTCAGTTGCGCTGGCGGTGCCTGCCCACTGCGCGTATTCGTCGAACGTCGCGAATGGCCCGTAGGCTAGATAGGTTCAGTTCCGGCCCTCGGTGTCCAGCGAGTTGGCATCGAACAGGGGGTGCGCGTGCGCTGTTGCATCGAGTGGTTCCAGTCGGCAGTGGCGTCCGGCCATCGGCTGCCGCGCAGGGATTCTGGGTGGTGTCCAATTTGGCACGGGGAAACCGATGGGCTGTCCGAGGTTGTTTACCGGGAGGGGCTGGTGTGACGCGTTCATTCGATCGCAGTGTTGTGGTATTTCCCCGGAAGTCACTCCGTTATTGCTAATAAGC
>JAGROY010000008.1 GCA_020439995.1 Verrucomicrobiia bacterium | reverse complement strand
TTTTTGATACCAACCGCTACCCCACCATGAATGCTGCCGAACTCTCTTCCTGCAATGAATTCCAACTTCTCGACGTGCGCCTCGACGAAGATTTCGAAGCCGCCCATCTCGTCGGTGCGGTCAACAACTGTGTGTTCGAGGTTGCGTTCGCTGATCGGCTGGCCGAATCGGCTCCTAACAGGAGCGTCCTGACTGTCGTCTACGGAGAGGATGCTACCAGCCACGAGGCCGAGGCGGCCCGGGAGAAACTGGAACGGGCGGGCTACAGAGATGTCCGGATACTCGAAGGCGGGATCGAGGCCGCAGAGGCAGCCGGCCTGGAAATCACACGCGGAAGACCAGCTTCCGCAGAACCGGCGGTACCGCAGGGCGTCGTTCCACTCGATCTCAAAGAATCCCTCGTCGAATGGACTGGACGCAATCTTCTCAACAAACACTTCGGAACGGTTGCGATAGACTCGGGACATCTGGAATTTGCTGACGCTCGGCTTGTTGCCGGCGAGTTCGTAATCGATCTCCGCCAGCTTACGTGCACGGACCTCGCGGGAACCGAACTGCACGACGTACTAATCCACCATCTGCACAACGAAGATTTTTTCGACGTGGTGAACCATCCGACGGCGCGGTTTGTGATCACCGGGACTGACACGGTTGCCGACTCGACTCCGGGTGCCCCGAATCTCCGAATCGAAGGTAATTTGACCTTGCGCGGAGTGACTGAGCCAATCGAGTTTCTCGCCTCAGCAGGGATCACATTGGAAGGAAAAGCCGCAGCGCAGACAACCTTCTCGATCGACCGGACGCGATGGGGAGTGCTTTACGGATCGGGAAAGTTCTTCCGTCGACTCGCCGGACACCTTGTCAATGACCATATCGATTTCCAAATTCGCATTCTGGCCGGATAGGGTAGACCATCGCCTCGGCACTGCACGGCATTCGCTTCATTCGATTGTATATTTCCATAGCGGGAAAGGAAATGAGGTAGTTGCGGAAACCACGCGGCCCGTGCCTGATATCACTTTATGTCCACATCGGAAAAGAACGCACTCCAGTACCACGAACCCAACCGTCACGCGACCTGGCTGGAATTGTTTTTCGACCTCATCTTCGTTGTCGTCGTCTCGAAGATCACCCACCTGCTTGGCCATACTCACGAAGGCCATCTTGACGAAGGAGTCTGGTGGAAGTTTCCGCTCATGTTCCTCCCCATCTGGTGGATCTGGGTGCAGCACACCCTGTGGGCGAATGTCTACGACCGCGATAACCAGCCGCACCGTGCCGCCACGCTTTTGGTGATGCTGCAAATGATTGTTCTGTCCACCGTGCTGACAACCGATTGGAAGGAGGCTTACCCGCTTTTCAATCTGTGCTACTTCGGGCTACGCATCACCATCGCAGCGCTCTACCTCAGTTGTCGGAGTTCCCACACTGATCATGCGGGATTTGCCACCCGGCGAGGTGTGGGAATGATGATCGCAGCCCTGATCAGTCTCAATTCCTTTTTCTTTCCCGAGCCTTGGAGATATCTGGTCTTGTACCTCGGCATCGCGATTGACATTCTGCTCCCGATTCTTCAACGGCGGGAGAGCCGTGGACCGGGTGCCCACAAGGCACACTTGGTCGAGCGTATGGGACTGCTCATCATCATCCTCATGGGGGAATCGGTCATCAGTCTGGCGTCCGGACTTGGCGGCGTCAGCTGGACCGGACAAACGGTCACCGCCGGGCTAACCGGAGCCGTCATGATCGGCGCGGCCTGGTGGATCTATTTCGACAGCTACCACCGACTTGAAGAAGATCATGGCCAGCCGTGGGGCGGATTCTTCCTCGCGTATCCGCACTTCTTTACCTGTCTCGGACTCTCGGTGATGGCTAATGTTATCTATCACGCGATTCATTCCGACCTCGACCTGCACAGCTACCAAATGATGGCCTTGGCGGGAATGCTGGCGTTCTACCTGGGCAAACAGACGCCCTACTACGTGAAGTTTCCGTTCGTCAGGATCAATATTTGGGTGAATTCGGGAGTCACGCTTGCCCTTTGCGGTGCCGCGCTTTTCCTTCCTGGGAAAACCGCCATACTCGTGGGCCTCACCGTGGCGCTGCTCGTATACGTGGCAATCAATTTTCTGACGGTCATTCCCAAGGTCGAGGCGCGATTAGGCAGCGAGGAATCCTGACTGACCGGAGCGTTAGATCTACGAATGCCGCGAATTTCCGCAAATTGAACTCGTGATAGGGAGCCATTGATGCGATTAACTTCTCCCTTCAATGATCAACGGTGTGCCTGACCCACGCTTCGACCCGGCGTACCTGACCTGACGCCGGGGCAGAAGTCGCGCTACGCGGCCTTTCGGGCGAAGGCGGAGCCCGCGAATTCCACCTAGAACAAACCCGCCGACCTGGCGCCAATCCCGCATTCTCCCCATGAACCCGACCCCGTCCCTTCGCCCCGCCAGCCTCTGCCTCCACGCAGGCTTTCGCCACGACCTCGAATCTGCAGGCGTTTGCAGCCCCATAATCACCTCGACGGCTTACGGTTTTCCCAATGGCTCGGGCGAAAATGTTTACCCACGCTATTTCAACGTGCCCAACCAGCGGGTGGTCAGCGAAAAAGTCGCCGCGTTGGAGCAGGCGGAGGAGGGGCTGGTCTTCGGCTCGGGTATGGCGGCCATCTCCACCTTTCTGGTGACCTTCCTACAGGCGGGCGACCACGCCGTGTTTCAGGCGGATCTCTACGGCGGGACGCGGCATTTCATCGACGGGGAACTCAGGCGGCGAGGCGTGACGGTGAGCTTCGCCCGGACGGCGGAGGACTTTGCGGCAGCACGACAGCCAAATACGAAGCTCATCTATTTGGAATCACCCTCTAACCCGCTTCTGCAATGCGTGGACATCGCTGCGGTCGCGAGCCTAGCGCAATCCCACGGCATCCTCAGCGCCATCGACAACACCTTCGCCACGCCGATCAACCAGACACCGATCGCGTTGGGTATCAACGTCGTCCTCCACAGCGCGACTAAATACCTCAATGGGCACAGCGATCTCAACGCCGGCGTGGTGGTCTCTAGCAAATCGACGATCGACACGTTGCGGGAAGGCGCGATGGACTTCGGGGGCATGCTAGACAGCCAAGCCTGCGCCTTGCTGGAACGCGGACTTAAGACGCTGGCGTTGCGCGTCCGGCAACACAACGAAAATGCCAGCCGACTAGCAGAATACCTCGACGCGCATCCCGCCGTGGCCTGCGTCCATTACCCCGGACTGC
>JAGROY010000422.1 GCA_020439995.1 Verrucomicrobiia bacterium | reverse complement strand
ACGGTGAAGTCACCGAACCCCGCCCATGTGGTGGGATCGAAATCGTAGGTGGGAGTAGTGGGCCCAATCATGGCACCCTAACATCACTTTCTATGCGCGAATTGTCCAGTAATATTATTTAGCTCTATCAGCACCAGCCACTTCTGGACTGACATGGGAAAACCCTGCGAGAGTCAATGGGCGGTAACTCTTTTTCTTGACTGGGAAATTTCAGCTCAGTAGCTTTTCGAAGATGGCTAACATGCGGGCGATTATCTTAGGATCGACTTTAGTAGCCGGAGGCGGGTTGGCAACGATCTACTTGCGATCCTGTTCGGAAGACAGAGAGCGTGGGGTGACGATGTCTGAACGGCAATCATACCAAACCGCCATAGCCGATGCGAATCCTCCAAAGGATCATTCCCACGAGGAAGTCTACCCAGCGAAAACGGATCAAAATCCAGATCAACTGTGGCTCTTTCACGGTATGAACATTGACCAAATCTATGCCCCCAATGAGCTGCCGTCCTTTGGCCAACGCCCTTCATATAACTTGCTGAACACGGGAAGAGGACGGGAAATCAGTGATCTCGCAGTGAAGGGACTCCACCTGAGTGAAGCGGAAGTCAGCTCGCTCCAGAGTAGTGTTGATACTCTGTTCTCGCGGATGGAGTCCCTCGCCGCAGCGCACACAGAGGAAGATCCTCTTCGCACTGATCCGCAGAAACGTATTGTCGCTTTTCGTCAACTTCTCCCTGAAGAGGAATGCACGCGCGTGCTGGTCGATTTTGAGACCAATGTGCGGGCGCATCTTGACTACTGGAAGGCGCGCCAGGCGCTTTTGAGTTTCAATTGGTGGCAGTACTTCGGAGCATTCGGCCGACATGAAGTTCTGGTTCAATTCTCAGCAAGTTCAGATTTTCCTGATGTACCGCTTCAAGCAACGTATGAGGAACGCGATCCCCGGACTGGAGCGAAGATCTCGGGCGGAACGAACAGCTATGAAGCGGTTGCAGATCAGATCGGTCACGCATTTCAAGTAAAGACGGAAGGAGGTGATCAGTGATGGCCCCGTCGCGTCGAAGAAAACAACTGTTCGCTGGTTTCTTATCGATCCTGATCTGCCTGCTTCTCATAGTCTACTGGCTCAGCGGTCCGGCCGGGGAAGGCTCCAGCGAATCCGAACGCTATTCGGGCCGGGCGGCTACGATTGATTCAGCTCCCAATGCCGTTGAATTCGATGCCGACGTCAGCGAAATCCCAGGCAGTTGGGACGAACTAGTTGCTAAAGCCGTCCGCGAAGGGACATCGACGTTCGGAACGATGATGATCGAAGAAAGCGAAACTGGCCCGTTTCCCGATCCAGATATCACCCCGGTGTGCGGGCACGACGGAATCATCACTTACTACTTCATGGATGAGGTGGGAATACCCAGGGAACAGGCCGTAGATGTGCAGGCAGAAATAGACAGAGCCAATGCGATGATGTCATCTCTGGCACGCGAGCACGCTGCCGAAGCTGGCTGTGATCCGACCGACGCACCAGACACAACTTGTTACACCATTTCGCCCTATGCGGACCAGAGCGGCGCTGTCATCGCAGAGTTCTCGGAACGTCTGACTGATCTTATTGGCCAGGAGCAGGCCGAGAAAGTAGTACAATCATACGAGGCCACCGCCAGGTTCGCGGGTTTTGGAAAGTTCGAAGTGTATGCGAGGTTCAAAGATTTTCAGCCAGAGGGCGAGATGCATTTTCATCTCTCTGATCTAATGCACTTGCGCGTGAACTACGCAATCATCAACCCAGCGTCAGGCAAACGGTGCAATGGTGGGCTAACGAGCTATGAAGGATTTCGCGGCACTTTTGGCGACATCTTCTCTATCGAATCTGTCACACCAGAAAGCGATCGCTGATCCGCTTACAAAATCGAGTAGCGTCACTCGGGACAATTTGGGAAGGCTTTTGAGGGACGGGGATTAAAATGTACTGATGTGAAAGTGATGCAGGAACTCGCCAGCATCGGCCAGCAACTGCCCGGCGATGAGAACCGGGAACTTCTAACAAAGCTACTAATGGCGATTGCCAAAGTTGAACCTGGATCCGCTTAGAGCCCTTGCGGCACCTTGAGCAGGATGCTCGTGCCGTTCCTGAGCGCGGCAGCGAGCAGGGTGCCTGCGGGATTGAATGCAACTGACTGTGGTGTAGAGGGCAGGTCAAAGCGGTGGATCTCTCGACCAGTTTCCGGGTCCCACAGGCGCACGGTTTTGTCGGACGAAGCGGAAGCGAGTCGTTGCCCG
>JAGROY010000421.1 GCA_020439995.1 Verrucomicrobiia bacterium | reverse complement strand
AACTAATTCTTGCGCTGTCCCATAGCGCCTGGAGCAATCGCCCTGCAAACGTACGGTGCCGGAGGCCATGCAGGCTGGGTGAAATTTCGAGATATAAGAGTGACAAGCCTGGAGTAGGTCTTCGCTGTATTGCCGGACTTTTAGTGAACGTTGCTGCTGCGTTGGTTGGCCCCATCGCAAGCGGCACCCTTACATTGATTCCGGCAGGTAGCGCTCGAATGCCTCGATCGCCTCGTACTCGGCCAGACCGAGTTTGTCATAGAGCACGGCGATGTCCCGGTTGCGTGAGCCGTCGACGAGTTCGCTGTTGCTGTGGGATTGGAATTTCTGAATAGCGTTGAGTTTGGTGGCGAGTTGCCCAGGGCTCATTGGCACGGCCATGTCGATCTCATGCGGTGCAAGTTCGCGCTGCTGGCCGCGATACAGCCACACGTAGCAGTCTTTCATCCAGTCGGTGTCCTGGAGCTTAATCAAAGCGCGGCGGACGGCTTCGAAGGCAACGCCTTGCACTGAACTGGGGTCGGCCAGATGCCCGGTGGCGAATATCTGGTGAGGCTTCATTTTGTCGAGTACTGCGACGACGCTGTCGACGTCTTCATCGCTGAGGGTAAACTGGCGATAGCGCCCTTTCTTGTAGAATGGCAAGTCGAGGAACTCGATTTGATCCGCGCGAATGCTGCATGCCTCGCAGGCATTGCGGGCATCGCCGCGCCGGATCAAGCCTTTCAGCTGACGCAACTCGGGCGAAGGTTCTCCAAACGGGCCCTTCTCCTCCAGCTGAGAAAGAATGTTCTGGGCATAGCCGAGCTGATCCTTCCAGTCGTGCGGAGACTGGTCAGAGATCTCGAACAGAGCGGTGGAGAATTTCTGCGTCTCGGCATCGGAGACGCGCAGGTCTCCGGATGTCTGGTAGGCGACGAGGACGCGGTGCCCTTGCTTGACGAGCCGCTCCATGGTGCCCCCCATCGCCAGGACGTCGTCTTGCGGTTCTGGCGAAAAGATCACGGCACGCTTCGGTGATGGCTCACTGCGTTCGGGGCGGTTCGAGTCATCGGCATCCGGCTTGCCGCCTGGCCAGCCGGTGATCGTGTGCTGAATATCGTTGAAAATCTTGATGTTCAGATCGTATGCCGAACCGTGCTCAGTGAGAAGGTCCGCCATGCCGTGTTCGCTGTATTCCTCATCCACCAGCTTGAGAAATGGCTTGCCGGTCTTGAACGCGAGCCATGTCACTGCCCGGCGGGTGAGATCGGGAGTCCAGGTGACGGAGCCGGTTAGCCACGGCAATCGAACCCGCTTGAGGGCCGATGCCGCAGCCTTATTGATAATAAAGCGTGATGCGGAATGCCCCTGCAGGAAGCTCGCCGAAACGGCGTCGGTCTGTTCGCCTTCCACTGCCTGGGCGACGATGTCCGCCTTGTTTTCGCCCCACGCGAGCAGGGCTACCCGACGTGCAGCGAGAATTGTTCCGACACCCATGGTGATGGCGAAACGGGGAACATTCTGCTCGCCCTGGAAGTCGGCGGCTGCGTCGATACGGGTCAGGCGATCTAGCGTGATGAGACGTGTGCGCGAGTCGCGTGCCGATCCCGGTTCGTTGAAACCAATATGTCCCGTCCGCCCGATGCCGAGAATCTGCATGTCCAGGCCGCCTGCATCTTCGATCGCCTGCTCGTATCCCGCGCAGTATTCGAAAACTTCGTCACGGTGGATTGTGCCGTCCGGCACATGAATGTTTTCCGGCTTGAGATTGATGTGATCGAAGAGCTGCTCGTGCATGAAGCGGTAGTAGCTCTCGGGATGGTCGCGGCTCAGGCCGTGGTATTCATCCAGATTGAAAGTGATCACTGTTTCGAACGACAACCCTTCTTCCCGGTGCAGGCGAATGAGTTCGCGATAGAAAGGGACGGGGGTGGAGCCAGTCGCGAGGCCGAGAACCGTCGTCTCGCCCTTCGCTGCTTTGGACTCAATCAGCTGGCGGATTTCCGCAGCAAGTGCCGCACACGCATCCCCCGGTGTCGGGAAGATGAGTGTCGGAATTTTTTCGAATTGTTGCTCTTGTGCCGAACATGCTAATGGCTCCATCCGGATTCCTTAGCTTGCTTGTGTGGCAACGACAAGCCAGAATCCCTGCCTCGTGAACGAAGATTCTTCAATCCCTGGCCGCTGTCCTGCCGAAGCCTCTGTCCAGTCTGTCATGCCTGTTCCGCAGGCGATTGTCCTGATGGGCGTTTGTGGCTGTGGCAAGACGGAGGTGGGGCTCCAGCTGGCACGGCTCACTGGCGGCATTTACCGGGACGGCGATGACTACCATTCCCCGGAAAATATCGCTAAAATGGGTAGGGGTGAGCCCTTGGTGGATGACGACCGCTGGCCGTGGTTGGCCCGGCTGCACGACGAAGTGGTGGCTCCCGCTGTGATGGAAAACGGCGGAGCACCCATGATTCTGGGCTGCTCGGCTCTGCGTAAAGTGTACCGGGATGCACTGGTGGGCTCGCTGGAGCCGGGCCTGGTCTGGTTTGTGCATTTGAGCGGCGATGAGTCGCTGATTCTTGAGCGGATGCGTGCTCGGAAGGGCCACTACATGAAAGAGGGAATGGTGGCCAGTCAGTTAGCGATCCTTGAGGAGCCTGGAGCAGACGAGTGCTCGATTACGGTGAGCATTGAGCCAGCGCCAGATGCGATCGCCAGGGAAATTCTCGTTAAGCTTGCCGGGCGGCATCGCGAACCGACTTCGTCGCCATTTTCCCCAACCAAACGCTGATTCCAATTAGAGCCAGGGAACAAAGCAGCAGCAAAATATCACGGGTGATGACTTCGCTGTAGTCCGTCTTGTTGTCAGATTTTCCGAAGCATCCGCATGTGATGTCTAATCCTCGATGCCACGCGGAAACGATCGCGATCAGGAAAACGCCGAGTAATCCAGAGAGGATCGTGAGGGAGGCGAGGTAGAACCTGCGAAAGACGACGGCCAGGCCGCAAATAATCTCCAGCCAGGGCAAACCAAGCGCCAGCCAGGCTGCCCACGGATCACCGAGAATCTGGAAGCTTCTGACATCGTCCAGAAAGATGATCGGGTCGCGGGCTTTCAGGATGCCGGCATAGACCCAGCTTCCGCCGAAGAGAATGCTGCCCACGATACTGCCCCAATACAGTGCTCTGGCGGCACTGGATTGACTGGCGACATCATCCAGAGATGCTGTCTGCTTTTCTATACTCCCATCGGATGCCATGCGGTCTTCGTTTCGATAGTATCTAAAATGCGGTAGGGATCCTCTGCTTTTGCGCTACCCCATTCCCGTTCGGTCAAGTGCCAGGCAGAGTAGCGTTTCATGTTAGAGGCTGATCCGGCTTGAAGAGTGGCTGCGATGGTCTCATCCCCGGAGCCGTCGCTGACAGCATTCACATCCATGTGCGTCGCGACATGAGGTGCCAGCTCAACGCGCTGTCCAGACAGGATATTGACAACGCCTCCCGGCACATCGCTGGTAGCCAGCACCTCGGCCAGCGAGAGTGTGGGCAAGGGGTAGCGATCGGACGTGACCAGGATCACCGTGTTGCCGCTGATGATGTTCGCCGCGATGATAGTCGCTGAGGCAAGCAGCGATGGCTTGTCCGGCGCGATGGCCACGACTACTCCAGTGGGCTCAGGGAAGGAAAAATTGAAATGGGGCGATGCCACCGGATTCACCGAGGAGAAGATTTGGCCAAACTTGTCCGCCCACCCGGCGTAGTGAACGAACCTGTCAACTGTGACGTGAACTTCCGCCAGCGCATCCTTTTCACTGCATCCGGTAGAGAGTGTCAGCTCTTCGGCAAATGCAGCGGCTCTGCCCTCCAGCATCTCTCCAATACGGTAGACGATCTGGCTGCGAAGGTAGGCGCTGTAGTCCTGCCACTGGGGAAACGCTTTACGTGCGGCGACGACGGCGTCCCGGAAGTCTTTTTTTGACGCATGGCAATAATTCGCAAGGTGGCGACCGCGATTCGATCGCGCGATCAAATAGCGACCGCTCTCGGTACGGGGAAATTTCCCACCGATAAAAAGTTTGTAGGTCTTGGCAATGGCTACGCGCATGATGAAAGGGGAATGGGCGAACGAATCGCTTCGGAGTGACCCATAAGGGACCTCGTCGCTGTCGGCAAGCCTTTGCCAACTTGCCAGCTACATTTCCTCACGCTTCACCGTGCAGCCGGGAGGAGGAGAATAAGGGAGAGATTCCCATCCGGAGAGCCCAAGATTATTTCGCCGGATGGGAATCTACACCCAACAACTTGCTGTAGAATACACAGAGTACATGAACCGATTCTTAATCGATGAAGGAAAGTGAGTGCTTTGCGAGAAGGTTTAGTCGTTGGCTGGGGGTGGCGTGGCAAAACGCGACGTCTCGGGGAAAGGATCCGCTCTCATGCGGCGCTGGCGCTCCCGTTGCGACCATTTCTTAGGATGCGTGCCTTGCTCGTGAAACACCGCGACTCCAATGACTCCGACATTTCGGGAGTTGCCGTGCTTTTGTTCGGCGTAGGAATTTCGCACAGAGCTAAAGGTGAACGCGGCAACACTGCTGGTGCTGTCACGGAAGCCGGCGACTCGCAGTTTCTCTCCGGCACCGATCACGTAGCCCCGCTTGCTGTAAGAGCCCGGCTCGCCATCCATCACATCCAGGCCGTCGACGGAGAGCACGAGTTCGAGCTGGTCCGAGGTCAGATTTCCGCAACGATGGTGTAGCGGCGTCCTGGCTTGCCGACGAAGATCCGGTCATTGCCAGACTGATAGCTGGGAAGGTAACGCCCAGATGCATCCTGCAGGCCGATGCTTACAAGTCCGCCGTCCATGCCCAGTGCTCCAGATCGTTTGCGAAAGCTCCGCCCGGCCAGCATTGCTTTGGCACCGGGGTCATCATTGTAGAACAGCTTACTGACGGCGAGTGGGCGCGACTTCGACGCTCGAACAAAGTGAGTCGACTCCACACGCGATTCACGTCGTTCACCCCATGAATTACCGAGTCCCGGCCGCTCTTGTTGAGCGGGGGCGCGCGCGGCGTCCGGTTGATAGGCTCCTGCTGCCTCTGCCACTGGCGGCGGAGTCATGGGCACGGTGCCGCATCCGATTTGAAGTGCTGCGGAAATG
Source organism: Verrucomicrobiia bacterium (assembly GCA_020439995.1). Classification (GTDB taxonomy): domain Bacteria; phylum Verrucomicrobiota; class Verrucomicrobiia; order Verrucomicrobiales; family DEV007; genus JAGROY01. Next base: position 3,141 of record JAGROY010000421.1, on the reverse strand, counting down.
ATAAGTAGAGCTGCTGCTAAGCGGGGCACGGTAAGAGCAGGTCGTTTTGTCCGAATTCTGTTGGATTTCATGATCGTGATTTGTCGTGTATTGATGCTAAAAAAACTGCACAAATGATTTTCGTCAACGGAAAACTTCATAAATGAATGATTGATCCGCATTCACTTGTGTGATGGTTCTGAATTGCAATATTATTAGCATTTAAGGTGCGGATGCTGCTGATGTGGTGCAGGAGATGATGCGTTCGATCTCCCTCGCGATCGAGCGCTTTGACTACGACAGGGAAAAGGGGACGTTCCGCGCCTGGCTGTTCACAGTCGCGCACAGCAGGCTCTGCCATTACTTTCGGCGGCAGTCGCGCCAACCGCAGCCAGTCAGCGACTCGGCCCTTCAAATTCTTGTCGGCGATCAGCCCAGTGCAGATGAGGAGCGCGACTGGGATCTGGCGTATAAGAAGCGACTGTTTGAATGGGCGGCGGATCGCGTGAAATCAAAGGTTGCACGAAACACGTGGGAAGCATTCTGGCGTGTGACTATTGATGAGGAATCTGTAGATAAAGTCGCGGAGTCACTGACGATGTCGCCTGGAGCGATTTACGTGGCGAAGTCCCGCACGATTGTGGCTCTGAAAAGGGAACTGGAGGAGATCATCGGAAAAGATGGAGATCTCAACGTGGACGTCGCATGAGGTCTGAGCGATCCGGCCAGACCCAGCCGATAGGAGTTTGCCCCAGCCTCATAGTGCTACGGCGGATCGTCGAAGCGCCTCTGGACACTCCGACCGACGGAGGCGTCATGGCGCATCTCGACGGCTGCTCCAGCTGTCAGCGTGTGCTTGATAAGCTTGCAGGAGGGGAGGAGATCTCAAACGAGTGGAAACCGATACTGCAATCGGTATCGAATCGATGCGTTCCAGCGTCGTCTCTCTGCGATCTGGTGAACCACTTGAAACGCCATCCCGCGCAGGCGGAGAGTCCACGCGTTACTGAGACCGACTTAACGTTCCTACGACCGTCAGATGTCGAGAATTCCTTAGGGAAAATGGGGCTGTACGAGGTGGTTGGCCTGATCGCTCAGGGAGGAATGGGGATCGTGCTGCGGGCGATCGACCCGGATTTGCAAAGGGAGGTTGCAATCAAAGTCCTGTCTCCAGTGCTTGCTGTGAACGAGGGAGCGCGCGCGCGTTTCCTGCGGGAGGCGCGGGCGGTGGCGAGCCTCGACCACCCGAATATTTTGCCGGTCTACGGAGTGGGCGATGAGGATTCACTTCCTTATCTGGTGATGCCGCTAGTGAAAGGGGAGTCCCTGCAGGAAAGGCTTGGGCGCTGCGGGGCTCTACCAATCACTGATACCCTGGCTATTGGAGCGAAACTGGCACTTGGGCTGGAAGCGGCGCATGCATCCGGGATAGTGCATCGCGATATCAAACCCGCCAATGTATTGCTCGATGGCGATGGCGAACGGGTCTGGATCACCGATTTTGGTCTGGCTCGCGCAGCTGAGGATAGTGCAATCTCCAGAACGGGATCGATTGCGGGCACGCCACAGTACATGGCCCCAGAGCAGTTCCGAACTTCCGATGTCGATGCCCGTGCCGACTTATTCAGTCTGGGAGGAGTGTTCTACGCGATGGCTACAGGACACGCGCCATTTGATGGTGATTCTGCCGTGACCGCAATGCGAAGTGTCTGCAACGATGTTCCTGCGCGTCCCGATAGAATCAACGTTAGTGTTCCCGGCTGGTTCGCCGATCTTGTGATGGCGCTGCTGGAAAAACAGCCCGAGAACCGCCCGTCCAGCGCTGGTCAGGTAGCGGAGCTGATCGCAGGCGGGGCGCTCAAAAGTGAACCAAATTACGACCAAAAGACGAAGCCAACCTGGAAGGTGCCGATCGCATTTGCTGCCACGATTGCAGTGGTGTCGATGGTATTCATTATCGCTGATCTCGTGAGCATCGAGGGTATCAGGGAGCAGAACGCTCCGTTCAGACTAAACGACAAAAAATCATTCGAAACGCTTGCTGCTGCTGTCGCTGAGGCCGCGAACGGGGATGCGATTGCAATCGCTGGTGACAACACTTTTCAGTTGCGTGAGACATTGAGAATTAGCGGTAAAGCGCGTCGATTGGTTGCTGGTACCGGAGGATCTTCCGGAAAGACAACGATGACTGTTGGCGGAAGTTTCCCTGCAATTTCGACCGATTCCAAACTCGTGATCGAGGGCCTGGAGATACAGCGCGTGGCTGGCGATGGGCGGGGATCTTTGATTTTCTCTAACAGTGATCTATTTCTACTCAACTGCCGCCTCGGCAGTGTCCCGGTGGCTTCAGGCGGCCGGGAGCCGGATGCTCCCGGATACCGATTGGTGGAATTGAGCGGGCCGGGAAAATTCGAAGCGTGGAACTGTGAATTTTACTCTCCGGCTGCCAGCGCATTGTTCGTCAGTGACCTTTCCGGCGATGAACAGCGAATTCTGAACTGCCGGAATTGTGCGAGCCTCGTGGTCGATTGCATTCGAATAACGGAAGGCGGGGGGCAGGTGATCTGGAATTCCGATCGCTCGTTCTTCGGCGGTCGAACGGGAGTTATCGCAACGACGACCGGTCGGCCCGTTTGCTTGAAAGCAAAGATTGATCATTGTGTCCTCGGATTTAAGGGGGCCGTGATCGGTGTGGCCGGGATGACCAGAGGGGAGTTTCGCAAGACCAGCTCATGGGCTGGTGACGCCAATCTCTATGCCAACTGCCAGTCGTTCCTCAAGGTAAGAATGAATCCACAAGTGCGGCGTTTCCGCGCCGGTGTCGATACGCTGACCGACTGGGTTGAATTCTGGGGACGTGAAGAGTCCCGTGCCGGCTACGTGACCGTCCGCCTCCGGGATCGATTGCCGATTGAACAGATCCCCACAAGCATTGATGAGATCCAGGCAAGCGTTCACCTTCAATTGCCGCCCGAGGTTGTCGAAAAAGCGGTGGATGCGGAACTGGGGCCAGATTTGAGCCTGCTGGGGCAGGGAGAGGCATTCGGCACATTCCGTGCATCCGAAGCTTATCAGGAATGGCTCCAGACCATCGACCAATGAGACGCCGAATCCGCCTACTGAAAATAATACCAGGGACAGGAATCGAACCTGCACGGGCAA
>JAGROY010000420.1 GCA_020439995.1 Verrucomicrobiia bacterium | reverse complement strand
ATTTGACAATGGGAAGCTTTCGTATCGCACGCTAAATTGGAAAGATGAATCGTAAAGCATTGAATGCAAGGATGTTAAAGTGAAGCCTCTCTCGCGATCAGCTTGAATATCGACTGGATACTTGCCCATTATACGAGTTTTCGACCGGAAGGGCCTGATAAAAAAGATTTAGGGGAGTTGCCAACCGGGAACGACGTTATTGGTGAGAGAACTGCCAAAATGTCGAACGCGTCCCCTATTGGCCCCCCGGGCTCTGAAGACAAGAAGTCTGCGGATATCGTTGAATTTGCGTTGCCTGGTGCCAGTGGCGACATCATCGATTGGCCAGAGGAATTCCGCAACCATGAGGCTAGCCTGCGGAAATTGGCCGCCCACCGGATGGGAGAACAGATTGGGGCGGTCGATGACATCATGCAGGAAGTTGCAATCGCGGTGCTGGGATCTGAGAAAACGACAGGGCGGCCCGATGACCGGCAGAAGGTCGCTCCCTGGCTGCGCTCTGTGACCATCCACAAAGTTCAGGATTTCTGGCGCAAAATTCAGCGCAACCGTCGGCTCCGCGATCGGCTGGAGAATAGTCCTACCTTTTCCGTGAACGATGACGATCAGTCGCCTTATGATTGGGTCCTCAGGGTTGAGAACATCAGCGCCGTCCGCGAAGCTCTGGATACGCTCGAAGCCCCGGATCGAGAACTCCTCGAACAAAAGTATCGGGAAGATGTCACCTGTCGCGAACTGGCCACCCGCCAGGGCGTGGCGATCAAGACGATCGAATACCGCCTCAAACAAGCTCGGGCGCAGCTGCGGCGAATCCTGAACAATTCCAGCCGTTTTTCCGTGCAGCGATGACTTACTTTTTCATTATTCATTTCGAAGCCCAATTCTTCCCAGCGTCATGACCGAACACACCCTCTCCGACAACATCCAGAAACTGGCCGACGGAACGCTCACTGAATCCGAGCGCCGGGAGACCCTGCTCTGGATCGAGCAGAGTGCCCCTTGCTACTGGCGGGATCTGGCGCTCGCATTTGTAGAAGCACAGATTGTCAGGGAAGCAGCGCTGGCTGGACTGAGCGAGCACGGGCTCGTTTCCTTGCCGCCATTCAAAAAACGAACGCGGGCAGCAGGTTGGAAATGGGGGGCCGCAGCCTGCGCGTGTGCGGGCATGTTCGTAGCCGGATCAACTGTCAATTCAGATCGAGATTCGCCTCCCAGAGTCATGAGTGCGGCGCATGACAAAGTGACGCCAACTTCTGACACCAGCTCGGCCGCCGAAGATCAGCAACAGCCATTTGCCTCGAAGGTTCATCCATCGCCAGACTTGGCACGGTCGGCAGCAGCGGTGCGCAAGCTCAATGCTGCGATCGCCGACAGTGGTTATGAGGCATCTCTGATCACGCGCTACGTTTCAAAAAGAAACGATGATGGTGGCCGCATCGTCATACCGGTCAACAAGATGATTGTCCGGCAGCGTGCAGAGTAAGTCGAGCCTGTCCCCTGCCCTCCTTCATTCTTTTGACACTAACACTATCACCACAGAATAAGGTGGTGATCACTCGCTCATTTCTCACATTCAATACAGCCATGAACTATTCCCCGTATCTCCACAAGCTCGCCGCATTCACCTTTGCCCCTGCTGCGATCATTGCCACCAGTTTCGCCGACGAGCAAGTGCCGTCGACTGCAAGTTCGCCTTCTTCCGATGACAATCGCCACGTGGAGATTGAGATCGAGCCAGGTGGATTCCTGATCGAGTCCGATGGAAAAGTCGTGGAGCTCCAATCCGGAAGATCAAGCGGCGGAAAGAAGAAAATGTCCATCAATCTGGATGACCTTCTAGGCCCGCAAGCTGGTGGCCTGGGCGAGATGATTTCAAAGCTGGTGCAGGCCCACCCAGACCAGGCAGGAAAACTCGCTCAATCATTTCTGGATGGCGACCTGATGAAGATGATCGAGGGCGCTGACAGCAGTTCTTCGTTTTCCGATCTTTTCAGCGCCGGCATTGAGGCCGCACCATACTTTGTTGGCCTCGTGGTTGATATTCCAGATGATGCGCTCTTGTCTCAGCTCGATCTAAACAAAGGTAGGGCACTGATCGTCAAAGAAGTAGTCGCTGACTCACCTGCTGCCAAAGCGGGATTCCAGAAATACGATATCCTGATTGCAAAAAATGGAGCTGCATTTGCGAGTCGGGATGATCTGGTCACCTTGGTGACTGAGGCGGGCAAAGCGGAGAAAGCGGTGGAATTGATCAAGATCAGCAAGGGCGAGCGGCAGGACGTCGCCATCATTCCCGCCAAGCGCGAAAAGAACGCATTCGGAACGGCGTTCTTTGGACCAGGAGTCATGGTTCCTGCGGTCGAATCGAGCGAAGAGACCCAGGCGGAAATGAAAGCCCTGCGCGAGGAACTCGACTCACAGCGAGAGATCCTCGAGAGTATTCTGTCGAAACTTTCGGATAAGCCGGAGTAGACACATTCCTGAGAGAATCGAAGCTCAACTCGAGGTTTCGCAGATCGCTTCGGTGTCGCCCGGCTGATTGAAGAAATTTTTCCGGTCTTTGAAAAAAATCTTCCTCAAAATCGGTGAATCGAATGCGAAAATCACCATTTCCAACGACTTGTGGCTGGCACGGATCGAGCTATTTTGTGCAGGGCAATCATTTCCTTACCAATGATATTCCCAATCCAAAAAACAGCTACGTTCACCGAGGTACAAAGTCAGATTGACAAAAGAAGGGGTGTTGATTCATTCGACGCCGCTTTAGGAATGACTCCAGCCGAAGCAGAGCTGCGAGCAGCAATCCATGCTAATAACAGGCAGCGGGCCGTAATGGTGCTGGAGCAGGCTCCGCTATTGCGCCTGCACGCCAGCCAACTGCGGCCGATTGAACAAGCCCTGGACTACTGGTGCACCGTCTGCGCTGGAGTCGATCCACTGTAGTCGTGCGGCCAGTACAGCCATGGTCGTCGACCTAGGCGTTTGCCGCTAATCTAGCGGCGGGTGGAGTGGATGTCGGTGTCAAATTGCATCGACATTCCCTTTCTGACGTTCTAGCATGCAGGCATAATTCTGAAAAAACAGGAGAATCGATGACAAATCCCGCACCAAAAACTACCCGCAGAAACTTCCTTAAAAAAACTGGAGCAGCCTCGGCTGTGTTCGCTGTTCCAACCATCATCCCCGCAAGCGCACTGGGCGGCGACGGAAAGACTGCTCCGTCCAACCGCATTGTCATGGGCTCCGTAGGCTGGGGCATGCAAGGGCCCTGGAATTGTAATCAGCACATGAACTATGACGACTGCCAGGTCGTCGCAGTTTGTGACTTGGACAAGAACGTCCGCGAAGGTGCTGCCCGTCACATCGACGAGTACAATAAAACCAAAGGCTGCCAGGCATACCATGACTACCGGGAGATGATGGCCCGCGATGATCTCGACGCGGTGATCCTTTCCGTGCCCGACACGTGGCATGCGCTTACGGCAACGGAAGCGGCAAAGAACAAACTCGACATCTGGGGCGAAAAGCCCCTGGCCCGTACCATCGCCGAACAACAGGCGATCGTGAAAGCCGTCGAGGGAGCAAACCTGATCTGGCAGACAGGATCATGGCAACGTTCGCAACCCAATTTCCGCAAAGGCTGCGAGATGGTGTTGAACGGCCTGATCGGCAAAGTAAAACACGTGGAAGTAGGCCTTCCCGGTGGCCACAATGATTTTGCCGGTACCAAAGACAAGCGGGAGATCACCGATCCGCCCGAAAGTCTCGACTACGACATGTGGATCGGCCCCTCGAAAATGGAGCCCTACATCGAGTGCCGCATTCACAAGAACTGGCGTTGGAATTACAACATCGGAGGCGGCCAGTTGCTTGACTGGATCGGCCACCACTGTGACATCGCGCACTGGGGGCTTGGCTATGACAATACCGGCCCAATCGAAGTGGAAGGCCAGGGCGACTTCCCCGCACCTGATGCAATCTGGAACACCTGCACAAAGTACCGAATTGAATCGAAGTATGCCTCTGGAGTGACGATGACGATCGCCGGCGGCCACCGTGATATCCGCAGTGGAACCAAGTGGATCGGTGAAGACGGCTGGGTCTGGGTCGACCGTGGTGGCTTTGACTGCTCGAACCCGGAATGGAAGGAACTCCTGAAGAAAGAAGAGCTGCCGGATGACATTCGTAAAGTGCAACTCTACAAATCGCCCGGCCATCACCGCAACCTGCTGGACTGTATCAAGAGTCGGAAGCCGACGTTGGCACCAGTCGCGACAGCGCACCACTCTGCGATTCCCGGTCATCTCGGGCTCATTGCCATGATGACAGGCCGCAAGATCAAGTGGGATCCAGACAAGGAAGTGATCATCGGAGATGACGAAGCGTCGAAACTTCTCACTCGCGAATACCGGGATCCGTGGAAGCTCAGTTAGGCACTACGGGATTGCCCGCAGTATTTTAAACAAAATCAGGGGCATCGTCATCGGGCGATGCCCCTGATTTTTGTTGCTCTGCCTGTGTCCACTCGGGGATTTTTTTACAAAACGGCGTGTTTTCGCTTTACGTGGTGGGTGAGGAGTGGCGACATTGAACTAACTATGAAGTTAAGAAATTCCCTATTCACTATCGTCACCGCTGCTGGCTTCCTGGCCGGGTCAGTTGGTGTTCTTCACGCTCAGGACGATGCCGCTGCCAAAGACAAGACCGCTGAAGCGAAGGCCAAGGCGCCCAAAGATAAAAAGAAAGCGGGCAAGGCCAAGACAAACGCCGCGAAGTTTGTCTCTTTATTCGATGGCAAATCGCTGAACGGATGGAAGGCGAATGAGGAGAATCCCTCATCATTTTCAATCGAAGACGGCGCCATCAAAGTAAACGGTGAGCGCGGTCACTTGTTTTACGTTGGCGACGTCAATGGCGGCAAGTTCAAGAATTTCGTTCTGAAGGCAAAGGTCATGACGAAGAAAAATGCCAATTCCGGTCTCTATTTTCACACCGCCTATCAGAAAGAAGGCTGGCCGGACAAAGGCTACGAGGTGCAGGTGAACAACACACATTCCGACTGGCGTAAAACCGGCTCGCTCTATGCTGTCGATGACGTCAAAGAGGCACAAAAGGACGACACTTGGATGAACTACACGGTGCGTGTTCAGGGCAACCACGTCACAATCCGGGTGAATGGCAAGAAGGTTGTCGACTACACACAGCCCGAGAAGCCCGCGCACCTGGAGCAAATGCCGGGACGCCTGATCAGTGAGGGGACTTTTGCGATTCAGGCTCACGATCCAGGAAGCACCGCTTATTTCAAGGACATCCAAGTGCGAGTTCTCGACTAAGTAGAGCGGCGGACACAAATCATTTCGATGAAAGCGGAATCCTATCAGGATTC
>JAGROY010000419.1 GCA_020439995.1 Verrucomicrobiia bacterium | reverse complement strand
ATTTCTTAATTCAACGACATTGATCCAATGCCCCGGTCGCAGGTTGCCCTGATATCGCGAGAACAATGGCACTCATCACGAGAATCGCGCCTCTCAGTCGCCTCGCCAACGTGCCGGGACGTCGATTGAATCCCTGAAGCCCAGGGATCGGATCCAGCATCCAAACCAGGGAAGGCATTTGGGAAACCTTAGATTTGCAGATGATATTTATGCTAAATATAGTAAATTTAAATAACTACCATTTTTGCTACCAGTGAAACAGGCCCTTCTCGTTTTAACTCGAAATCCTTTTGTGAAGCCTTCAGGGCGGAAGAAGGTCATACGCACGATCATCGAAAGTCTTCAGAGTGGCGGTTGCCGTGTGGATCTTGCGATTCTCGATGAGGATCTGGGCGAACCGATGCCGCACCGGGGAGAGATATTCTGGCTAAAGACCCCGGGAGTCGCCAAAATCATGATGAATACGTTGCTGTGGCCGTTACTGAAGGGCTTTAGCCTCAATGAGTGCATTTACTTTTCACGCTCAACTAAAAAGAGGATTGAGTGGCTCGTCGAGCTTGGGGCATACGATTTGATCGTCGGCGACATGGTGAGGACTGCTCCGCTGCTGGAGGGATGTGGAGCGACCAGCCACATCCATTTGGACTTGGACGATCTACTTTCTGCCCGCTATGCCAAGATGTGTGCGAGCGGTGAAGGCTCTGAAGCGCTTCTGGGTTATTTTGAGGATCGGCTGCCACGTTTCCTGCTGAAACCCATGGCCTGGGGTGCCCGCCGACTACTCAAACTGGAGGGCAGGAAAATCGCGCGTCGCGAAGTCTACTGGGCCAACTTTGCCGACAGCGTCTCGCTGGTCTCTTCCTCCGAGGCTACGGCTTTGAGCAGAGAAGTGAAAACGACGGTCGAGGCAATGCCGATGGCAGTCGATGTGAAGCCGCTTCCCGAGTTTCGGGTTAAGGAGCTGGCGAATCGTGCAGTTTTCGTGGGCGGAATGCGTTACCAGCCGAATCTGGATGCGGTGCGATTTTACTGTGACAAGGTTGTTCCTCTCCTTGTAGAAAGGGGATTGAGCGACTTTTGTCTGGATGTCATCGGCGAGGCTCCGGTCGAGACGATTGGTGATCTTACCGACTGCAAGCAGATCCATTTTCGATCGTTCGTGGATGATCTCGACGGTGCGCTTGCCGAGTATCCGATGTTTCTGGCGCCGCTGGTAAGTGGTGAAACGGGGGTTAAAACGAAGATTCTGGAAGCATTTGCGGCCGGTTTGCCATTGATTACGTCAAAGTTTGGAACCACCGGATTGATGATAGAGGACGGGGTGCACTTTTTAAAGGCAAATTCCGCCGTTGAATTTGTTGATGCCATTGAGAAAATGCTGGCAGATCCTGGCCGTGGACGTGGACTTGCAATGGCGGCACACGAGTATGTGGAACGCAATTTTTCTACTGAAGTGCTGGCGGCCAGATGGAAAGATCGCATTCTGTCGCGACTTTCAACGGAAGAGGGGGACGGGAAAATGTGGCAACTGACTCTTGAGCCATCCGTTGTTGCCGGGGCGACGGCCGAGCAATGATTGAATTTCGACTTGGCTAAATCAACGGTTCTTCGTGGACAGCAGCGCTATTGTGCCTACGCTTACGTTTAAGCAGCCATAAAAGCAGCCTATTCCACGATGTTTGTACCACTTATTTTAGTTCTTGCCGTATTTTGCGCCCGCCTTTTGACCCTCGCGGGTGATCTGTCCGTGGTTGCCAGCCTGTCGCCGATCATTTCCCTGACGTTGTGTGGCGCAGCTTTTTTTAAGCATCGGTGGGAAATGGCGTTGCCGCTAGTGGCATTTGTCGTGTCGGACATTCTCATCAACTTCGCGCACGGAGTCCCTCCGTTGGGCGTGCACACATTTGTAGCGCTGGCTGTCTACGGAGGTATCGCTGTGATGGGGATAGGACTGCGGGGCGGTGCCAGGGGCCAGTTGCCGATGTTGGGAGCCACCCTTGCAGGGGTGTTGGCGTTTTATCTGGTCACCAACACTTTGTCCTTTTTCATGAGCCCCGGTTACCCAAGCAGCATCGAGGGCTGGATCCAATGTCTTACGGTTGGGCTTCCCGGCTACCCTCCGACGTGGAGTTTTCTACTGAAGAGTCTGGTGAGCAATCTGGTTTTCACTGGCATCTTTTGCCTCGTTTTTCACACCAGGGAGTCCAAATCGACTGCTCCAGCGCTTGTTCGCGGCGAATCCACTGCGCTATCGTAAACCGGTCTGTTTGCTGGAAAACACATCTCAGGACGAATTTGCTACTCAAACAGGCGAACCTGGGATTTACTTCGTTCGTCGATTCCTTCAGCTTTTGTTGACTGATCGGCAATCCCGGGCAACTTCCTGACTTGCATCCGGACAGGTCGAGAGAACCGGGGCAATTATCGAATTTTCATATGGCATCCACCATTGCATCCACACCATCCTCGTCGTCTGAGGCGGAGATAAACCGCAGCCTCACCGCTGACGACAAGATTAAGTTGTTCGAGCAGATGACTCGAATTCGACGTTTCGAACAGGCGTCGCTCAAATCCTACAATTCAGGAAAGATGGGCGGATTTCTGCACCTCTACATTGGGCAGGAGTCGGTTGCTGTTGGAACGATCTCCCTGATGCAGGAAAATGACCACGTGATCACCGCATATCGGGATCACGGCCACGCTCTGGCGGTAGGAATGGGGATGAATGAGTGCATGGCCGAACTTTACGGTAAGGCAACAGGCTGCTCAAAAGGGAAGGGTGGGTCGATGCACTACTTTGCTCCGGACAAGAACTACTGGGGCGGCCACGGCATCGTAGCCGGGCAAACACCGCTCGGGGCTGGCCTTGCGTTTGCGCTTAAATACAAAGGGCTCAAGGGATGCGCCATGTGCTATCTCGGTGATGGCGCAGTGAATCAGGGGGCCTATCACGAGTCCCTGAACCTTGCTGCTTTGTGGAGCCTTCCGGTTATTTACGTGATCGAGAACAACGGCTACTCCATGGGAACCAGCCAGAAGCGATCATCAGCCTACCAGACATGTCTCGCCCAGCGCGCTGAGTCCTATGATATGGAATGGGATCTGGTGAATGGTGAGGACATGTATGAAGTGCGGGCAAAGACGCACATCGCCATGGAGCGGGCGCGTAATGAATGTCGTCCTGCCATTCTTGAGATCCAGACCTACCGCTATCAGGGCCACTCCGTTGCCGATGCAAATCACAAGAAATACCGCAGTCCCGAGGAGATCGAGCGCTACAAGAAGCATCACGATCCGATCAGTCTCTGGCAGCAATGCCTCTTTGACGAGGGTGTTTTGACGGAGGAGCGGGCCAAGGAAATCGATAAGAGTGCGAAAGACGAAGCTGCGGCAGCGGTCAAATTTGCAGAAGAAAGCCCGTTCCCAACCGTGGAAGACATTACCAAGGACGTTTACTGGGAAGTCGACAATGATACCGAGCGCGGACGCACCGGGCGGCACTTTTTCAATTGATACGACTCACACTTTCCGACTGACTACCAATACCACTTTCTATGCGATTAATTGAATACCGAGACGCGATCAATGAGGCCCTTGCTGAGGAGATCGAGCGTGATGAGAACGTCTTTCTTCTAGGGGAAGAGGTGGCGCAGTACAACGGGGCCTACAAGGTGACTCGCGGATTGTGGGATCGCTATGGTGACAAGCGAGTGATCGACGCTCCGATCAGTGAGGCTGGGTTCATCGGCATGGGGATCGGTGCGTCCATGCTGGGGTTGCGTCCAGTGATGGAGTTGATGTTCTGGAGCTTTGCCTACGTCGCGTTTGACCAGATGATCAACAACGCTGCGTGTGTACGTTACATGTCAGGTGGCCTGATCCATTGCCCGATTGTCGTGCGTGGTCCCGCCAATGGTGGAACCAGTGTCGGGGCTACCCACTCCCACACGCCCGAGAACTTTGTCGCCAATGTGCCGGGTTTGAAAGTTGTATCACCAGCCACCGCTTATGATGCGAAGGGGCTCATGAAATCAGCGATTCGCGATAACGACCCTGTTTACGTCATGGAGAACACGCTCCTGTATGGCGAGAAAGGGGAGGTGCCCGAGGAGGAATATTTGGTACCGATCGGCTCTGCTGATATCAAGCGTGAGGGATCGGACATCTCCCTCATCGCGCACGGCCGCTGCGTAATCACTTGTTTAAAGGCCGCTGAAATTCTGGCGTCAGAGCACGGAATCAATGCGGAAGTCGTCGACCTCCGCAGCATTCGTCCGCTGGACGAGGAGACGATCCTGAGTTCGGTGAAGAAAACAAATCGCGCCGTTCTAGTTGATGAGAACAAACCGTTCTGTGGCGTCTCGGCTCAGATCTGCACGCTGATTCAGGAGCAGGCGTTTGATTATCTGGATGCGCCCATCCTTCGGGTGAACACAATCGACGCACCGGCTATCTACAGCCCGCCGATGGAGATTGAACAGCTTCCTACCGTGAAGCGTATCATTGAAAAAGTATTGGCCATCGCCTGATCATCGGATTTTCGAGCCCAACTATTTTAAGCAGTCGAGTTAAACCAAGAGGACAAAAGCTATGCCGATTTTCATCGAAATGCCCAAATTGAGTGACACCATGACCGAAGGAACTCTGGTCAAGTGGCTCAAAAACGAAGGGGATTCTATCGAAGTAGGAGATGAACTTGCCGAGATCGAAACTGATAAAGCCACCATGGCGATGGAGGCGTTTGACGATGGCGTGCTACACAAAATTCTTGTGCCTGAGGGCGGAAAGGTACCGCTCGGGGAAGCTCTGGCAGTGATGTTAGAAGAGGGGGAAGATGCTCCCTCCGCGTCGGAGCTGGCAGCCTTTCAAAGTGGGGGAACAAAATCGACTGGCGCATCGGAACCGTCAGAGGCACCAGCTTCGGAGTCTGCTGCCAGTAGCGGAGATACCGCTCCGGTTCACGCGCCTGATGTTTCTTCCAATGAAAGAGTGAAGGCGTCGCCTCTGGCCCGGAAAATCGCTGCATCAAAAGGGCTTAGTCTCGCCAATGTTCAAGGCACCGGCCCGGGTGGAAGGATCGTAAAAGTCGATGTCGAAACGCTGGCAGCTTCAGGTGGAGGTCAGGCTGCTGCGCCCGTCGCAGCAGCGTCTGCCGATCGTCCGGCGGCCCCGGCCCCAATCAAGGCGACGGCCAGTGAAGGCGACAAGCGGATCCCGCTCACAGGCATGCGTTCGATTATTGCGGAGCGGCTGCTGGCCAGTAAGACCCAGATTCCCCACTTCTATCTCAATATCGAAGTGGATGCGGCGCCACTGATGGCATTGCGGATGCAAGTGAATGCCGCTTCCGAGCGTGTGGGTGGAAGCAAGTACACGGTAAATGATTTTGTGCTCAAGGCGATCGTTGGGGCAATCAGTGAGGAGCCCAGAGTGAATGCATCGTTTGACGGGGACAGCATCATCCAGTTTGCCAGTGTGCAACTTTGCGTTGCAATCGCCGTGGACGCTGGGCTTGTCACGCCCGTCATTCGCAATGCGGAGACGAAAACATTGCAGCAAATCAGCGATGCTGTGAAAGATCTCGCCACCCGCGCCCGTAACAAGAAACTCGCTCCAGAGGAATTTCAGGGCGGCACGATCACGGTATCAAATCTGGGTTCCTATGGAATCGACAGTTTCGATGCGATTATCAATCCTCC
>JAGROY010000418.1 GCA_020439995.1 Verrucomicrobiia bacterium | reverse complement strand
TCCCCTGAATCAATGAGAGGATACAGAGAAAGAATACCCACAAAAGGCTAACTTCCTATCGCCCGATAGGGTGATTTTTGGAATCAATAGTTAGTAAATCGAAAATAAGATCGTCCTGAATCGATCGATGACTCTCTTTTCTACTACCGCAGCAACCGCGACACCGCCTCTGCCTTGTTCCTCACATGAAGCTTTTCGTAGATGTGCCGGATGTGGGTCTTTACGGTGTCGTGGGAGACGTGAAGTTTTCTGGCGATGTCGGCGTAGCGGTGGCCGTCGGCGAGGAGTTGGAGGATTTCGAATTCCCTGGGGGAGAGAAGTTTTTCTACGATGGTCGACGCATCTCCATGCGAGGTATTGCCGGAGTTTCCGTTGCCGATTTTGCCGAGCAGGCGGATGACTTTGCGAGCGATGGAGGGGGGCATGGGCGCGCCGCCTTTGAGCACTTCCTCGATTGATGCGCAGATCTGGTCGGGTGAGCCGTCTTTGAGCAGGTAGCCGTCGGCACCGTCGAGAAAGGCGCGGAGGATGTGGTCATCGGCGTCGCTGACCGACATCATGAGGATGCGGCTGCTGGGGTGCAGTCGGCGGACTTCGCTCAGGCAGTCGAGGCCAGAAAGTTTCGGCAGGCAGATATCGAGCAGGAAGACATCGGCGGTGATCTGCGGCAGTTGACCGAGAAAATGGACAGGATTGCGAAATGCCTGAGTGAGCACCAGCGAGGGCGACTGCTCCAAGACCAAACGGAGAGTGTCAACGAATGAGGCGTCGTCTTCCAGGACGGTGATCTGGAAGGTCTGGTCGGGGTGCTTCATTTATTGACTGGAGGATACTGACATTAGTGGCGATATGCCATCACCCTAAAGGGTGATGTTTTTTGGCGACTGAAAGTCACCACTACGGCCCTTGAACGGGGAGTTGGATGCGGATTCGGGTGCCCTGGCCTGGGGATGTTGTCAGTGTGAATTGGGCATGGAGTTCGTCCGTGCGTTCTTGCAGCGCGAGCAGGCCGAGTGAATCGGGCGGAGTGACTTTTTGATCGAAGCCGATGCCGTTGTCGTAAGCCTCCAGGGTGATGGAATCGCGGTCGGTAGTGATCTGCAGATGGAACTGTGTTGCCTGCGAGTGCTTTTGCACGTTGCTGACGATTCCTTTCAGCATGAGGACAAGCTGTCGGCGAGTGGTGGGTGAGAATTCATGAGCGGGAGGCAATGCAGCACCTTTGACGGTGAAGGTGGACTCGATCTGGCCATCGGCAAAGGCTTGCTCGACGTAGTGACGTAGAAAATCGATGAGATCATCGGCGCTGTTGCGGCTGGGGCTGAGTGACCAGATGATTTCACGGAGGGACTGGGAACACGTTTGTGCGAGCCCTGCGATCTGGCGCGTTCGGCGGGCTGTCGGGGATGGCTGGCTGTCGTCGGGATCTGAATCGCTCTGCGCGAGTTCGCCCAGCATGCGAATCTGCGCGAGGCTGGTGCCGATTTCATCGTGCATGTCACGGGCGATCCGGGAGCGTTCCTCTTCAATTTCCAGCTTTTTCTGCAACGCATTGATGCGGGTGCGAACGGACAGGCGGTAGCGATGAACTCCCAGAACCACCCCCAGAAGCACCATCCCAACGGCGGCGCGAAACCACCATGTCTGGTAGTAGTGATACCGGATGACGAAGCTGAGAGATGCGGGTTCCCGGCTGACGGTATCCCTGAAATCGTAGGCTTTGACCTCAAACTGGTATTCGCCTGGCGGCAAGTGAGCGAACCAGGCCTGGCGCTGGGTACCCACATCTACCCAGCTGTCAGAGCTGCCTCTGAGTCGATACTGGTAGCGCAGCTGTTCCGGCTGGGTAAAGCAGATCCCGGCGTAGTCGATGCGCAACAAATCCTGAGCTTCTGCCGGGAGCTGCAGGATCGGGCCATTCGTCTCTACGCGCGGTGGCGCGATCGAACGGCGGGGTGTCGAGAGTAACTGAATGTGAATGGGTGGCCCAGCGAGCGAGCGCGTGGCGGAGATCGGGTCAATGCGCGCGAGACCGCCTTCCATGCAAAAGTAGAGGTCGCCACCACTGCTGCGACAGGCGGCAGGAAAATAGTCGGCGGAGACCGTTTCGTTGGGGAGCCCGTCTTCACGCCCGAACCTTGCGACGGACATTTCTGAAATCTTTTCCGTACGAAAGCGGTCGAGTTCATCGATCGCGACGGCATAGATTCCCTGAGGCGTCCCCATCCATAGATGGCGCTGCGAGTCTTCGACGATGACGTGAATAGGAAGCTGCAGAAAGGGAGCACCCGTCGTGAACGCAAAGATGTCGCTACCCTGTTCACCGAAACGGGTGAGCCCGCGCGGGGAGCCAATCCAAAGCGTACCTTCGCTGTCTTGAAAAATCGACAGCACCGTATCTGACGCCAGCCCATGCATCGCCCGGGTAAAGCGCTGCGGAGAGGCGTCCCTTTCCTGACAAAAGACGCCACTCTCGGTGCCACCGATCCAAATGCGCTCGAGCTGGTCCTGATAGATTACGCTGACAGGAAACACTGGAACCTTGCTGTCGGCATTCCAGTGATGAAACTCGCCATTGCGAAACGAAAACGCCCCCTCCACAGAGCCGATCCAGATTCCGTCCGATCGCGTGGAAGTGATGCTGGATGTTCCCGTCAAGCCCTCTGGATAGCCGGGAATGGAAAAAACATCGAACGTGGAATTCGTCCAAGTGGCGAGCGCTGGCGAAAGCTCCGCGGTCTCTGCACCATCGCGTTGCCCCAAGGGCTGATATCCCCGGGTAATCCCCAGCCAGAACTGATCTGGGTTCTCAAGATCCAGAGCGATCCCCGCATGCCAGTGTCCCTCGGCCACGCGCAGGTGTTCGATTTCCCCCTGTTTCAACACGTCGATTCCAGAATTGACTGACGTGTAAAGGGAGCCATCCGGTCCGGCTGCAACGGTTTGCGGCTGCCACGGAATAGAACTAGATTCGGCTCCAGATGTTGTCGTCTCGATGAACTGCCGCTTTAATCTTGCCACGCCATGCTGCCCCGAAATCACCCAGAGATTCCCCTGGTGATCTTCCACAAGATCCACGATGTCTCGGTACACGGCATCATTCAGCCCTGAAACGTTGAGCAGAGAATCCGTCATGGGGTCGAACAGCAGAATCCCTGCCTTGGAGCCAATCCAAAGCTCACCCGTTCTACTCTGCCGGATCCGGCGGATGTCGGAATGCTGTGGGGGCAAGTGAATCTGCCTGATAAGACGATATGCTCCGTCGCCTATGCGAAGAGCGTTCCAGCGACTTTGGCAAAATCCTCCTCCACTCATCCTGGCCAGGCGAAGGCCAGTGGTACCGCCAGCACTGGGCACGAACTGTAGGCCAGATTGAGCACTGAGCAGGCTCAGCCCCCGGGTCGAACCGACCAAAATTTGCCCACCGGGACGCGGCAGAAGATCCACAATGGCATCGCCCCATTCCACAGAAGGCCCGTCGGGATAGCCTAAATCTTCTATTGACCAGTGTTGATACTGGCCGCCAGGACTGACTCGCCCAAGCACTTCCTCGTCCAGAGTAAACCACAGCGCTCCGTCCGTCCCGACCACAAGGTCGCGGAGCCACTTGCCAGCGAGCACATCATTGATTGCCAGCGGCACAAACTGATTTTGCTCAAAATAGAAGATGCCACTCGCCTTGGTTCCTACGATCAGCCGCCCCTGCCGATCTTCCGCCAATCCGGTGATATTGTCTTCCGGAAGCGATGGTGTGCTGCTGGAGGTGAAGGTGGTCCACTGCGCCCCATCAAAGCGACTAAGACCATTGATAGTCCCAAACCACATGTGCCCATCTGCCGACTGAATAGCACTGCGCACGGCATTGCTCGCCAGGCCTTTGCCTGCCGTGTAGCGGGTCACCCCAGCGGCAAGGCTGCCGGTAATTGCAAGCTTGCGGGGACTGGGAACGCGGGCGGGATTTGCCGAAAGATTGGGATCAATCCAGAATCCAACCGTCACCTCCATCCGCTCTCCATTCCCCAGTAATTGAAGCCGGGTTGATAGCAGCAGTCCCTGAGGCGTCTGAATCCATTTCGACGGTTCCGTGGTCGCCACATCGAAGGGAGGATTCAGCATCCGAAAGCCCCACTGACGATCGCCCCCGGGCGCTCTGATCAGCTCGAATGCCACCGAAAGAGTCAAATCCCCCCGATAAATCGTCTCGATGCAGCGTGTTTCGAATAGGATCTTACCGGTGACCGTTTCCTCTGTCACCGACCCGATCTGAAACTCCGCGACGTTGCTCGTCGTCCCGAAAAAACCATAGTACGATCCAATGTTGAACGGGCGGGCAGGCGCTGTCTGATCGGATGCGTTCACCGAAATGGCAAATGCACAGATCACCAGCACGCAAAAAATCACTCGTTGAACTCCTAATCTCATCATACGTCTTACATTGCCCGAATCCGGCGCTCGAACTCCTGACGACTAACGACTTCCGGGAGGGTTGAAAATCTTTTTCGCCCCAGTCAAGCGTTCGTGTCACTGATCACTCACGTTTTAGTCGACTGGTCCGGAAAATGTCTCGCACCCTGCTGGCCGCCCATGCACCATACTGGGAGCACCATGAAATCACTTCTCATCCTCGCGCTGACAACTATCACCCTTTCGCCCACGCATTCCATGGGCGGTGACAGGATCACAGGAAAACCGTTCGCTACGCGCTCGGAGGTCATTGCGAGGCATGGCATGGCCGCGACGAGCCAGCCGCTGGCCACGCAGGTGGCTCTAGATGTCCTCAAAGCGGGCGGCAGCGCGGTCGACGCCGCCATTGCTGCAAATGCAATGCTGGCGCTGACTGAACCGATCTCTTGTGGAATCGGCGGTGACTTGTTCGCCATCGTGTGGGACAATGACACGCAAAAACTGCATGGGCTCAATGGTAGCGGACGATCGCCCATGTCACTCACTCGAGAGGAATTTTCAAAGCACGGACTCACCAGCATTCCACCGTTCGGGCCGCTGCCGATTTCTGTTCCGGGCTGTGTCGATGGCTGGGTGGAACTGCACAAACGTTTTGGGAAATTGCCGCTGCCTGATGTGCTGGCGCCGGCCATCCACTACGCACGTGAAGGCTTTCCAGTATCGGAACTGATCGCCTACTACTGGGATCGGTCGATCAGCGCACAAGGCAAGGAATATGGATTTGCAGAAACGTTCTTGCCGGATGGCAAGGCACCAAAGAAGGGTGAGATCTTTCAGAACGTTGGCCTGGCAGACACGCTCGAACGGATCGCGAGCGAGGGCAGCGCGGGCTTTTACAAAGGCAGCATCGCTGAGACCATCGCGGCGTCTGTGCAGAAAGCCGGCGGATATCTCTCCGTCGATGATCTTGCCAGTCATCGATCCGAGTGGGTTGAACCGGTCTCGGCGAACTATCGCGGCTACGATGTCTGGGAACTTCCTCCGAATGGCCAGGGAATTGCGGCTCTGCAAATCCTGCAGGTGCTCAAAGGATACGACATCAGCGGATTTGGATTCGGCAGCACAGCGCACATTCACCACTTCGTCGAAGCCAAGAAACTGGCATTCGAAGACAGGGCGAAATTTTACGCTGATCCGGCCTTCAACAAGCTACCGGTAGCAGAACTGATCTCCGACGCCTACGCTGCCGAACGGCGCAAACTCATCGACCCACGCCGCGCTGCCCGCAGTTACGAAGCGGGCAACCCTGCGCTCGAGCACGGCGACACCGTCTACCTCACCGCAGCGGACAACGACCGCAATATGGTTTCGCTCATTCAAAGCAACTATCGAGGCTTCGGCTCCGGAGTCTGTCCCGACGGACTCGGGTTTTCACTGCAGGATCGCGGCGAGCTATTTACCCTTGAGAAAGGGCACTTCAATTCCTACGCACCAGGCAAGCGGCCCTTTCACACCATCATTCCCGCGTTTGTAACGAAGGACGGAAAACCGTACCTCAGCTTCGGCGTCATGGGTGGCGCTACTCAGCCGCAGGCCCACGCTCAGATCATCATGAACCTGGTCGATTTCGACATGAACCTCCAGGAAGCAGGCGATGCCCCACGCATTCTCCATACCGGATCCTCCCAACCGACGGGCTCCAAGATGACGGATGGTGGCTATGTTAGCCTTGAGAGCGGATTCGATAGGGAGGCCGTCAGAGAACTTTCTAAACAGGGCCATACGATCAGCGAATCCATCGGCGGGTTCGGTGGCTACCAGGCAATTCTTTACGACGCGGAAAATGACACCTATATCGGTGCCTCTGAATCCCGAAAAGACGGCCAGGCTGCTGGCTACTAGTCCCCTCCCCCAACCACCTGGAACATGCCAGTCATCTCGAAAAAACTCATCGCCTCCGCACGCACCCTTTGCGACGCGCTCGCCCCCTTGAAGTTCGGCGAGCCCGTCACCCACGTTTACAATCCGCTCGAATACGCCCGCGTACCCCACGAAAAATTCCTCTGCACGTACGGCGACAGCAGACGCAAAGTCGTTTTTCTGGGCATGAACCCGGGCCCGTTCGGCATGGCCCAGACTGGCGTGCCCTTTGGGGAAATTGACGCAGTTCGTGACTGGATGGGGATCAGCGCGCCCGTTTCCCGCCCGGCGAACGAAAACCCAAAACGTCCTGTCCTTGGATTCGAATGCACCCGCTCAGAGGTCAGCGGTCGCCGCCTCTGGGGGCTTGCCGCAGAGCGATTTGGCACCCCGGAGGCATTTTTCGCAGACCACTTCGCCCTGAATTACTGCCCACTGGTGTGGATGGAGGCAAGCGGTCGTAACGTCACACCCGACAAGATTCCAGCCAGCGAAATGGCTCCCGTGCACCGTGCATGCGAAGCCCACCTCATTACCGCACTGGAAGCACTCAAACCGGAATGGGCAATCGGCGTCGGCGCCTTCGCCGAGAAGCGGCTGCTTTCCATCGCTCCCGCACTCAGCTTTCAACCTAACATCAACAAAATCCTCCACCCCAGCCCGGCCAGCCCCGCTGCAAACAAAGGCTGGGCGGAGAAGGCCACGCAGCAACTGGAAGCGCTGGGCATTTGGTAACAGACCACACTCGACGCCGATCCCCACGGGAGACTAACATTGCACCTGCTGACTACGGACGAGCCAGCTATCGCACCACACCCGGGCGACCAGCAAAAACGCCTGCAAGCGCAACGAGCAGAGCAGGGATAATCAGGACACCGTATGCGATTGTCCAGCTCCCCGACACTACACTAAGCCCACCGATCAGCCACGGAAACGGCGCGGACCCAAGGTACCCGACCGCTTGTGCCATGGACGAAAGATTGCCCGCCGATTCAGCATCGCTGCTTCGCATTGCTATGAGCAAAAGTGACATGCCAAAGCTGGCATTGAGCCCCAAGCCCAAACCGATCGCCGCCCATCCGGCAAATGACTGCGGAAGCCACAGTATCCCAGCGATGCTGATCGCACTGATCGAAGCGCACCCTGCCGACCAGACGCTCTGCGATCGGGATTTTCCCGCCAACGTCGGCACCATCAGACTGGCTGCACATCCGCATAGCTGCATCGCTGTCGCCCACCCTGCCGATGCAGTCTCGCTCATCCCCCGCATCTGCAATACGGTAGGCAGCCAAGCCACGCTTGAGTAGAAGAGCAATGATTGGATCCCCATGTGTGCGGTCACTTGCCATGCCCTGGCATTCTTAAATAATGTCATCATCCCTGCGAGTGGATTCACGCCGGACCTTACCGTGGGCTTGCGTAAAAGCTGTGGAAACCAGACGAGAAGCGGGATCAGTGCAGCGACTCCCCACGCGCCTAAAGAAGCGCGCCATCCGCCAGGCAGCACGTTCGCAAGCGGCACTGCAAGGGCCATGCCTAACGCTGCGCCAAGATTCATCGCTGTGGAATAGAGACTGGTGAGCAGCCCCACATGATTCGGAAAACGGCTCTTCACTATACCCGGCAGGAGAACATTCCCAAACGCGATGCCAGTTCCAATCAAGAGGGCCCCCGCGATAGGCTCAAGGCCGGTGCCACTGAAATCCCAGGACCGCAAGAAGCAACCTCCAGACAGAATCACTAGTCCTATCCCGAGAGCCCGGGCAAAACCAAGGCGGTTGCCAATCGCTCCCACCCACAGTCCTGCCAGACCAAACAGGATCAGCGGCATCGTCGTCTGCAACCCAATCGCCTGTCGACTGATGCCTGCCGCATGCATGCGCTCAGCCAGTGGGGCAATTCCAGTGATGGATGGGCGCAAATTTCCTGCGATCAACAAGAGACCGCAGATCAACAAGCCGTGCCGCAATAGTTGTGAACGTGAAACGATCATGCCCAAAGGACACTACGATTGCCATTCCCGCTACAGGGAAAATGGTTGCCAGCCTCATTCCAAAACACGTATTTTGTCCGAGAACATCGGCCATGCGTCACATTGCCATAATGTTCAGAAGGGATGGGTTTGAGTATGAGTGAATTGCATTCTTCTCGATAATGTCTGGGATTCCACTAGTCCCATTTCAGCGCAAAATATTCGCGGTCGCCGAGTGACCGTAGCCTAGAGCTTAGCCGAAAACTA
>JAGROY010000077.1 GCA_020439995.1 Verrucomicrobiia bacterium | reverse complement strand
CAGATGCGCTGCGACGTGAACATTTCCGTGCGCAAGCCCGGCCAGGCCGAGCTGGGTGAGAAGATCGAGCTGAAGAACCTCAACTCCGTCAGTGCCGTGCGCCGTTCCATCCACTATGAGATTGAGCGCCAGTGTTCCGAACTCGATCGGGGCATCCCGCAGATTCAGTCGACGCGCCGGTGGGATGACACGCTTGCGGAGACGCAGCTGATGCGCACCAAGGAAGACGCGCACGACTACCGTTACTTCCCGGATCCGGATTTGCTGCCAGTGCGCACGCCGCATCTGGTGGAGAAAATGCGCCCGCTCGTGCCCGAATTGCCACACGAGAAAGAGGCACGGTTCGAGAGCAGCTTCGGCATCAGCGCCTATGCCTCCAGTGTGCTGGCCAGCGAACAGGCACTCGCTGCCTACTTCGAAGCTGCAGCGAAAGACGCAAAGAGCCCCAAGGTCGTGGCCAACTGGGTGATCAACAATTTGCTCAGCGTTCTCAAAGAAAACGAAAAGACGATCCACGAATGTCCGCTACCGCCGGAAGCGATGCGCGAGCTGACTGACCTCATCGAAAGCGGTGCGCTCAGCGGCAACCTCGCTAAGGAAGAAGTATTCCCGGAGATGTTCACCACCGGCAAGTCCGCTGCCGTGATCATCAAGGAAAAAGGCCTGGAACCACTGGCCGACACCGGCGAACTGGAGGCCTTCTGCGATCAAGTGATTGCCGACAATGCAAGCGTAGTAGAAGACGTCAAAGGCGGCAATGAAAAAGCCATCAACTTCCTCAAGGGCCAGGTGATGAAGCTGTCCAAAGGAAAAGCGAATCCGAAAGCCGTGGGTGAAATGTTAGAGAAAAAACTGCTGGGATAGTCGTACTTCGTTCGATCTGGAGTGCGTCCGGCTTGACGGCGCTCTTTCGCCGGACAAACACTGCCCGCAATGAAAACCGACCAATGACTCGCCCTGGTTCATTCGGCTTCTTCGCGCTCGGCAGGCGTCTCGCGCCAGGGAATCTTGCACCGTCCCACTACCGTGTCATTCCCGCAGCGAACGCCTCCGAGAACAACGCTATCGAAGCCCACGTGCTCGGCTGGCTTACCATTGCCACATGGGCGCTGGTGATTGATGCTGCGCTGTCGTCCGTGCCATGGCCCGCGAGGGTGCCGCTCGCGATCCTGTCGGCATTCGTTTTGATCCAGACCTTTACGGTAGGTATGGCACTGGTGTTAGAGAAGATATTTGTGGCTACAGGAAAATGTTCCACCACCACTGCCCGCGCCTGGCATACCAACGGCCACGTCGCGCTCCTCGTCCTCCTGAGTTTCGTTATCACAAACATGGGTGTGGGAAACATTCTCCTCAGAGTGCTCGCCTGGATCTGGCTGGCGCTTGCCCTTGGAAATGCCATTGCCGCACTGTTGGAACGCCGAAAATGAACCGGGCTCAGGTCATGATCATCGTGCTCAGCGCTGCGCAAATCGCAGGCATCGGCTGTCTGGCCGCTGGCAGCATGGCTGCTGGCGTGACAGTCTTCGCCATCTCCCACGCAGCATTCCTCTACGGAACCCTCAAGCCATCCTCCCAACTTTTCGGCCACATCCAGCGCACCCACTCAGAGACCCTGATCAGCATCGACGACGGCCCCGATCCCCGCACCACCCCACAACTGCTGGAGGCCCTCGAACGTCACAGGATCAAGGCCGCTTTCTTCCTCGTTGGCCAACGCGCCGCAAAGTACCCCGAACTGGTGCGCGCTATCCACGACGCTGGCCACACCATTGGCAATCACACATTTTCCCATCCAGCAGGCCGTTTCTGGTGCATCGACCCATGGTCAGCCAGACGCGAAATCGCCCGCTGTGATGCAGCCATCCATGCGATCACCGGAGAAGTGCCCACCCTTTTCCGCAGCCCCGTCGGCCACAGTAATCCGTTCGTCCATCTCACCGCTGCCGCCGCAGGAAAAACCGTTATGGCTTGGAGTGCGCGCGGATTTGATGGAGTGAGCACGCCAAAGGAAAAAGTCGTCGCTCAAATCCACGCAAGCCTCACGCCCGGCGCCATCGTCGTCATGCACGAAGCCTACGATCCACAGCAGCGCGGCTATTCACCCGCAGAAATCCTGCAAGCGATTGCTCCTGACTCTGAGTAGATCGATCTACGAATCCACAGGCCCGTCGCAATCTCACGGCGCTTGGCGGTTTCTCGGTCGGGGAATGTTTGCTCAGTTGGGGTGCACGGTATCATATTCGATAGGCAGGCTGGTGCCGGGGATGGTGGCCTGGCAGTGATTGAGTTCCTGGCAGATCGCGTCGATCGCACGCGTGCGGATTGCCGAGGCCAGCTCCTCCAGCTTGATGATGAGCCTGTCTTCTTCCAGCCGCAGACTTCCGCTGCTGCCCAGCGTTCCCACGATCAGCTTGCGCCCTTCCTTGGCGCTGTTCCGGTAGTGCGCTGTCCGCATCTCGAACAATTCGTTCTCCAGATCGTAGGCACTCATCGTCACCGCATCACCGTTATCACGAGAAGATCGGCGGCATTCTACAGGCAGCTGACCACGTTTGTAGCATATCCGGCCCGCCTGTGAAAGGGGCTGTGACGGGTCTGGCACGGTTCCAAAAACGGTGATTCCGTTTGTGCAATGTCTCCCTGTTTGCCGGAGTTAGCTGATCAAATGTGCCACATCTGCGCTGCTCCACGCTGGGCGATGTCGGCCAGCGTGTGCTTGGCGAGTTCGCGATTGATCGCGTTAAAGACGTCTTCCCAGACACCGGTGACGTGGTTGCCGGATGCGCCTTCGCCTGCGGAGTTGAGCTGAAGCAGTTGGCCTTCGAGAGCGCTGATGATGTCCAGCAGGGTTACCGATGCCGGATCGCGCACCAGTTGGTAGCCGCCATTCTTGCCCCGCTTGCTTTCCACCAGCCCGGCATTGCGCAGCTCGTTCAGGATCTGTACCAGGTAGTTGGCGGAAATTTTCTCGATCGATGCGAGATCTTCTATGCGGCGGACATTGCTGGAGCGATAGGTAGCCTCCAGTTGAACCAGCACTCGGCATGCGTACTCGACTTTCAGGGGGAGTTTCACGGGAAAGGAAAAGAGTTCTGACGGGGTGAAAAAACTACTTGAATCCTTTGCCAAACAAATCATTAGTAAGCAACCCAATTTAATCATCTTTTATCATGGTCTCTGACAATACGAGCGGAACTCCTGAAGTGGATCTGTCACAACTCAGTAAGAATGAAAGCATCAAGGATGCCAGTCACTATTTGCGCGGCACTATCCTTGAGGGGCTGGCCGACACATCGACCGGAGCGTTGGCAGCGGATGACACGCAGTTGACAAAATTTCACGGCATCTACCAGCAGGACGATCGCGATGTCCGCAGCGCCCGTCGCAAGGCGAAGCAGGAGCCTGCCTACAGCTTTATGATCCGCGTTCGCGTGCCCGGTGGAGTATGCACTCCGCAGCAGTGGCTGGACATGGATCGCCTGGCGACCACTTATGGCAATGACACGCTGAAGCTGACGACTCGGCAGGCCTTCCAGTTGCACGGCGTCATCAAGTCGGAGCTGAAGAAGACGATTCAGGAAATCAATGCCGGGCTGATGGACACGATCGCTGCCTGCGGTGATGTGAACCGCAATGTCATGTGCAATCCAAATCCGTATCAGTCGGAAGTCCATGCGGAAGCGTTGAAACTGGCACAGGATATCAGTGATCACCTCACTCCGCGCACGCGTGCCTATCACGAGATCTGGCTGACCGATGAAGCTGGAGAAAAGGTGCAGGTCACGGAAGATCCTGCCGAAGTTGAACCCATTTATGGCAAGCATTACTTGCCGAGGAAATTTAAGATCGTTGTCGCCGTGCCGCCGAGCAATGACGTCGACATTTACGCCAACGACCTTGGCTACATCGCAATCCTTGGCGACGACGGCAAGATTGTCGGTTACAACGTGACCGTTGGTGGCGGCATGGGAATGAATCACGGCAACGAGGCCACCTACCCGCGTTTAGCGGAAGTGTTAGGGTTCTGCACTCCGGAGCAGGCGGTCGATGTGGCGGAAAAAGTGGTTACCGTTCAGCGCGACTACGGCGATCGCAAGGAACGCAAGCACGCACGCCTGAAATACACCATTGATGATCACGGGCTCGACTGGTTCCGCGATCAGGTGGAAGAGCGGCTCGGTTACAAGCTTGGAGCGGAGCGTCCGTTCACATTCGATAGCAATGGCGACCGCTACGGCTGGGTGGAAGATGCAAACGGCAACAGCCATCTGGGATTGTTCATCCAAAACGGTCGCGTGCGTGACGTTGAAGGGCAGCCGACGCTGACTGGACTCCGCGAAATCGCCAAAATCCACACTGGCGACTTCCGTCTCAGCGCGAATCAGAACCTTGTCATCGCCAATGTTACCCCAGAGCAGAAGCCAAAGATTGAGGCGCTCCTGGAGCAATACCATCTGAAGGACACCTACGAGACCTCTGGCCTGCGCCGCAGTTCGATGGCCTGCGTGGCGCTGCCCACTTGTGGGCTTTCACTTGCCGAGAGCGAACGCTACCTTCCAGACCTGATTACTGAACTGGAAGAAGTGATCGATGAAGCTGGCCTGCGTCAGGACGACATCGTGATCCGCATGACCGGTTGCCCGAACGGCTGCGCCCGCCCTTACATTGCAGAGATTGCACTGGTCGGTCGCGCACCGAGGAAATACAACCTTTACCTTGGAGGTGGCTTCCATGGCCAGCGATTGAGCAAGCTCTACAAGGTATCGGTAAAGTCGGACGAGATTGTCGCAACTCTGCGCCCGATCCTGTTGTCTTACGCTCAGGAGCGGACAGAGGGAGAGCGCTTTGGTGACTTCGTCATTCGCAAAGGAATCGTCGCTGAGACACATGAAGGCCGCGATTTCCACAAGGACTTTAAAGATGAACCTGCAAGTGTCTAACGTTGCCACAGATAAAGGCGGAGCTTCCTCCGCAACTGTGCCGTCCGACGGTGAGATCGCATCATTCGGCAAGCTCGACATGGGCGATCGCTTCGCCTGGATCAACGAGCACTATGCCGGGCAGGTGGTAGCCAGTACCAGCGCAGGCGCTCAGGCGGCAGTCATGTTGCATCTGATCAAAAAGCATGCGCCGAACATTCCCGTCGTTTTCATCGATACCGGTTACCATTTTCCGGAGACGTATCAGTATCTCGAAATACTGAAGGAGAAGCTGGAGATGGAAATCCAAGTCTACAGTCCGGCGATTACCGCTGCCCGCCAGGAGGCGATGTACGGAAAACTCTGGGAAGGTGGCAAGGAAGAACTTGAGCGCTACGGACTCATCAACAAAGTCGAGCCGATGAACCGCGCTCTGAAAGAGTTGGGTTCTACCGCGTGGATCAGCGGTCTACGCCGCATCCAGTCGCGGGGACGGGGCAATCTTGACTTCGTCATGAACCAGACCCGCACGACAAAGCTCTATCCGATCCTCGATTGGACCAACGAGCAGGTCGACAGCTACTTTTATCTCTACGGCCTGCCGCCCCATCCACTGGTTGAGAAAGGCTACGTTTCCATCGGCGACTGGCATTCCACGAAACCTCTTGAAGCGGGCCAGAGCGCGGAAGAAACCCGGTTCGGCGGGCTCAAGCGTGAGTGCGGTCTCCACGAGGCCAGTAACGTGCCTGACTACCAGATTTAGGCCGCTTCTCCAAACAACGGATCTTTCCCGCAAGCCAGTCGCTCTGGTCGCACAATGGCGTAGTGGCGACTAGGCGATTCCAAGATTGGCTCTATTCCGATGGTCGGAATACTGTGAGGCTTAGCATGCCCGCAAGTGTCCAGGTATGCTCCCCACACCAGGGGAATACCTGACCTCTCGGATCCTTGCCTTTTGGCTTTCGGAAGGATCCAAAGCAGGAAAAGAAGATCACAGCGGTAATTCACCTCTGCATTCAAATATTATTCAAATATAATGCAGCCTGGGTGATATTAATTATAATTTTTATGTTTAGCATATCGACAAATTGTTCTTTTCGTATAATTTAGATGCTTTACATATTTATTATATTTTAACGTATTTCCATACATGCACTATCTGATCTCGTTGGCAAGAAGCGCACGCTTCTCAATCGAATGGGTTCTCCTTCTTGGGAGCCTGTTAATGACTACCGGAAACGGTGATGCGGCGGAACAGGTGATCGAGCTTCGGGAAGGGTGGAACGCGGTTTATCTTGAACTGGATCCCTTGGAGCCGGAGCCCGAAAAAGTGTTTGCCGGGAAGCCAGTCGAGATGTGCGCGCTGTGGTTGCCCTCAGAGGCAAAAGTGGAGTCCTTGACTGCTCCAGACGCAATCCCGAGAAAAGCGTCGGACTGGCTAGTATGGCAACCAGAATCCAGTCCATCGGCGTTTTTAAACAATCTCCATTCGTTGAAAGCTCGGCTTTCAATGCTGGTCAAGGCTTCTGAACCGACAACTATCACAATAGCGGGCCACCATTCTTACCAACGGATGAAGTGGACCGCACCGTCGTTTAATTTCGTCGGCTTTGACGTTGATCCAGATGCCTCCCCTACGTTCGCCAGGTTCTTCGATGGTTCACGAGCACATGCGGATCTGAAGATTTTCGAACTGGTCGACAGCAAGTGGCAACCAGTTGTTGCGCAACAAACGGTGCAAAGAGGAAAAGCCTATTGGGTCTGGTGTGCTGAAGGCAGCGATTTCCAGGGGCCTCTCGACGTCAGTGTTGTTGTAGACCGGGACGGTAGCATCCCAGTGAACCGCAATGGGGGAAGTTTCCGACTGGAGACAAGACTGCCGGGGACTATTCCGGCAAATCTGAATCTCAAGGCAACCGGGCTTCCCCTACGTTTTGAAGACGCTGAACCAGAAGGCGGGGATTCTGGAGCAACGGGAGAAACGTACTCACACTGGATCGAACATGGTGATCGTACGCGAATCCAAGCATCATCGATATCCGGCAGAGCGGCATCGACAGCGGGAGGGGTATTGGAAATCACCGGTGCTGGTATGAAGCGAATGATTCGCATGGTCAGCGTTCCTACCACTGACTGATCCCACTCGCGATTAAGCATTCTTCCTTCAACCGCACATCCGAGCAACCTTCATGAAGCACCACGTCCTGATTATTCTTCTGACCGCCGCTCTCTGCCTCGTTGATGCCACAGCAGGCATCAATGACGGCTTGGCCTACCACTACCCGCTGACCGAAACCGGCGGAACGACCGCCGGGGAAACCGCCGCCGGACGCCACGCGGGTTTGGGCAGCGAACACTTTACCCCGGACTTCAACTTTGATCCCGTGCTGCCCACCTGGGCCTCCCCGGGACTTCGGTTTGACCCGAACTATCAGCAGTACGCGGAGCGTTGGGACTTCGGGATGGACTTCCCTCTGCGGGATTTTTTCACGGTCGCTGCCTGGGTGAAGTCAGACGGCTTCTCAGGCAACGGATTCGTTTCTAGCGACTTCTTCGCCGCAGGTATTCACGGCGGCGGACAGTTGTGGTTCTACGGCGACGGGAATGGCGACGGCGGCACCGGCGGCGGAACGTGGTCGACTCCCCAGTCGATCGGCACGGGTGCCTGGCACCACATCGCAGTGAGCAATGATGGACACACTGTTCGGTTCTACATTGATGGGGCAAAGGTCCATGAAGTCGGCACCCGGCTCGTGCTTCCGAGTACCGGCGGATCCGCAGTCGTCAATATCGGACGTCACATTGATTCCTGGACATTCGAGACGAAAGGCTTCAATGGCACTATCAGAGACGTCCGGTTGTACGGCCGCGTGCTCGCGGATTCGGAGGTCGCGGAGCTAGCTCCGGCTATGGTCGATCCTGCGTTGGCCGGATTGTGGGTTGGTCGAGTTCTGCTGGACGAAGTGAAGGACGTGCGCACCAACGAATGGGCCACCGCGCCGACGGCCTTCCCCCAGCAGATCCTGGTGCACGTCAGCAGCAGCGGCGAGATCAGGCTGCTCCGCGAGGCGACCATCATGAAGACGCGCGACAGCGCGCCGACGCAGGTCGTGGTGGCGGACAACGTGCAACTGCCCACCTACGACGGCGTGACCCGGCGCGGAGACAAGCTCATCGGCCAGCGCTTCAGCGCGACCACAACACCGCTGCCCGCCCCCTATGCTCCGATGAAGGAATCCGGCGGCTGGTATTCCGCTGCGTTCACGCTCGGCGGCGCGCATCCGCTCAATCCCTTCCGGCACAAGTATCATCCTGACCTCGCGCAGGGCCGTTCGATCAGCCACACGCTCAACATCAAGTTCGCCAACAGCGACTCACCGGCGGACAACACGGTCGCCGCCACTCTCACGCAATCGGTCTCCGGCCTACACAAGGCCACGCTTGAGTCGCGCGGCTCCGTCACCTTCACCCGCGTCACCGACTCCGGAATCCTCCGCTAAGCCTATCCATTTTTCCCATGAAGCACCTGCATTTTTTTCTCGCCGCAGCAGCCCTGCTCGCCGCGCCCGTTCTCTCCCACGGGGCCGAAGCCTTGTTCAACCAGCTTCCGTTTCCAGGCGGCAGCGTCATGCTTGGTTCCGAAGCAGACGACGGATACGGCACGTTCAGCTCGCAGCAAGTCCATTGGAATCCAGGCTTCCGCACCGCCTCGTCCGCGACGCACACCTACGTCGTGGGTTCGGCCTACGATGTCTTCCCCAACTGGCCGAACCCAGTACCGGACGGTTTCATCACAAAGATCGACCCGAAAGGTGCCATCGTGGGATCGTGGACGTTCCGGGAACTCACCGGCATGTGGACGAATTCATGGAAGATCAACGATATCGCCGTCAGCGGCCAATCGATCTTCGTCTGTGGCCAGACCATCGACAAGAAGGCGTTCGTCGCGAAGTTCAACGATCTCGGTAGCCGACTGGAATTCGTCGACTACAACCTCATCGTTGGAAAGACGGGGGCGAACGTTGGTACAGCCTGGGCGAACGCGAACAGCATCGCGGTCAGCGTCATCAACGGCACGCCTTCCATCGTGATCGGTGGGGAAGTGCAGGCGGAGACCATGGAAGTGCAGCAGCGGCAGCGGCTCTCGCCATCTACAGGATTCGGAAACCTCGTCCTCTTCTGCAAATGGAACAACGTTCTGTATTCTGAAGCGTTCGTCCTGAGGATGGATGCGGACCTCAACACCAATTGGGGAACGACTTTCGGCACCGTTTGGAGCGGGGACTCTGCTACCGCAGTCGCAGCGGACAATACAGGCACGATTTACCTCGCCATCAAGATGGAGAATATCGACAGAAAGGGGGATTCCAGGATCTGGGATATGGACGACAATCGAAAGATTGTTACCGACACGAATCAGGCAGGAACCGTGTTCCCGGGCGGAGCGTTTCACGACAAAGACATCTGGCCAGGATCGTACTGCCTGCTGCTGCGGCTGAATCCCAACTACACCTCCCCTGCGAGTCCCATCGAGCACTACTTCCAGCCGGCGCTCGTCGAGAGCGGCGAGAATGGGTCCAACAACCGGATCGTCGACATGACCTATACCGGAGGAAAGCTCTATGTCGCGGGCGAATGGTGGAACCGGTTGAGGCCCGTCACCTCCTTCCAGTATCCGGCCGGCGACGAGAACCTGCCGAGCCAAGGCAACGACATTTGGGTGACGCAGATGAACGCATCGAATCTGGCGCATGAGAAGTGGCTGATCTTCCAGTCGACTGGAAACGACTATGTCAACGAGCTGACCGTCACGGGAGACGCGCTCTACATTGCGGGGATCGCCGGCAACACCCTTCATTACCGCACCACGCATAGGACATCCGGGTCGGCGTCCAACATGACGCCGGAGTCCTCCGCGCCCCACCTATTCTGGAACAAAATCAGCACTGATCTCACTCCAGGGTGGCACCTCATTCCGACCGAGTCCACTGGTACCAGCATTCCATCGGTCCAACGTATTTCGGGCATTGGTGTCGTCGGCGACACGGCAGTGCCGGTGGGAGCTTGGGATGGCGGTAGCCTGACAATGGGTGAGACCGGATATCTCAAGACTCTTCCAGATCCGGCACGGCAGGCGGGATTCGCTGCCTTTCTTGGGACCGATGGTACTTGGAAGCAGGGACTCGTCGTCAACATCAAGTCGGATTACGGCAATCCTTCTCCGAGCCTCGGCAAGATCACGATTGTCTCCGGCGAAACGATCGACGCCCGCGTGGATCCGGTCGTCTACGAAAGCGCCAGTGGGTCGATCCTCGATCCGGACGACACCGAGAGCGTCAACCGCTGGGCAGTGACGCGGAGGATCTGCACCGGCTACCAGTTCAAGAACAGCGAAGTCAACGGAACCTCGAACAGTGTGTCATTCGTGGTCACCAAGGACACGGAGCTGACCTTCAACTGGCGCACCGAACATGCCATCGACATCGGGTCCGCCATCGAGGGAATCGACGGCCTCACCTCAACGGCGGCGGGCAATCCGAGTCCGGCAGTGCGCAAGCACTGGATCCCGGAAAACGATCCCTTCACCGCCTTCATCGACGGCGCGGCCAGTGACCTGTCGCTGCCCGGCGTGCGCTACCGCTGCACTGGATTCACCGCCACCGGCAGCATCGCCAACGGCCAGGGCGTGGCCTCCGGGAGCTTTGTCCCGTGGACGACCTACCAGCCGCGCCAGCAGACCCAGAAGATCTCCGTGGGCGCTCCCGGCAGCGTGACCTGGCACTGGACCAAGGAAGTCAGCCTGCGGGTGAGCGCGAACTCGTCGGTGGCGACGAACGCACCCTGGGTGGACAGCAGTTACCGCTACGGTGACGCGGTCACGGGCTTTCCCGCGTCGGGAATCACGCTCTCCTACCACGCCGCCCAGTTCATGAACGACGGCAGTGTCCCGACGAAATACCTCAACTTCGCCAAGACCAACACCGGAGTGGAGCTGGCTTACGGCGGTGGCCTTGTCGCGAACAAGCTGCGCCTCGTCACCGCCGAGGACATTCCCGGCCGCGATCCCAAGACGGTGAAGATAGAGGGCTCGAACGGCGGCGGCTGGACAGTGCTGGCGAGTTCCATCACGATCCCCGACGGCGCACGCAACGAGACGCGCGAATTTTCGTTTTCCAACTCGGCGAGCTACACAACCTACCGGATCACGGTGATGACGATCCGGGATGCGAACGCGGACTCGATGCAGGTCGCCGAGATGACACTGGGCGGCAACGCGAACCGCCGCACCGGCACGGGCGAGTTCTGGTACGCTCCCGGTCAGACCCTCTCCGCTGGCGCACCAGCGACGGTCTCCAGCGGCATCAGCACCCTGGCGCTGAAAGGCTACACCGGGGGCTCGGGATCGGTTTCCCCATTCGACGTCCGAGGCGCGTCCAGCAAGGCCTTCGTTCTCACTGAACCAAGCTCCATCACCTGGGACTACGCGCGCGCCATCTACCCTGAAACGGTGACCGTCGGCCAGGCCATCGCCTTTAGCGGTGTCACCGGAGACGACGCCGGGCGGATTGTGAAGACGGCGAAGCCGATTTCGGGCACGGTATCGACCGCGCCCACGGGAAGCTCCTGGAACGACATGCAGCAGTGGGACGAGGTTGCCAGGAAACTCTATGCCCTGCGGCCAGGCAAGTTCACGGTCGAGTTCACCAACAATGCAGCTCCGGACGACGCAGCGCAGAACATCATCGTCGAAGTCACCGCCAATTGGCCAGGCAGCGCGAACTACACACACGTCCTCGAAACGCCTCCAGTGGATCTGGATCCGTCGCCGAAGGACAACACGGCTTTCATCAGGCTGGCCTACACAGAGGGCCGGGCGCAAGTAAGCGGCACCGAGTTTTCGACCACCGAGGACGGTCGGTCGGTGCTGGTTTTCTCGAAGCGCACCGGCGGATTCGCGACTGGCCTCCTCGATCGGGAATCGCTCAGCGTGAAAGTCGTCAATTCCATTCATTGGAAAGACTCAGCCGGTGCCAGCCAGACCCCGGTGCAGATTGGCGAATCCATCACCGACTCCAGCCACAACGTGGACGCGGTCGGCCACAACGGCTACGTCATCGATCCGCTCGCGCCAGTGAACGCCTTTCTCTACAACTCCGAATCTAGGCAGGGGCCAATCATTCCCGTGAACGAGCGATTCGCGACAGTGACCGGAAACCCGTCCGATCTGGACGACGGCAGACAGCTCGCGGTTGCTTGGTATCAGGTCAGCGACGGCATTCGCTGGCCGTTCAAGGCGGTAAACTACAACCCTCGCTGGCCCACAGATCCTTACCGCATTGTAATCGCCAGCCGCCTGGGCAGCGAAAGCTTGAAAAATCCGGCAGGAGATTTGCAGCCGACCTACGATAGCCCTGCGTTTACCGATCCGGTAATCTACAACCAGCCGGAACCCGCCGCGATGGGCTACAACCCGAACGAGGAACACGCCCTGATCGCGCCGAGTTTCCTTGAAGGCACCCGCGTCGCGGCCTTCGCGCTGCACGGCAACTTCAACCTGACTGCCGCGAACGAGACGTTCACCAGCAAGCCTTTCGTGCTGGTGCAGTGCGTCGACAACAGCGATCCCGAAAACCCGCTGCCCCGCATGTTCGCCTACCAGGTGGTTGAGCAGGATGCCACCACGATCGATTCCCGCCTTCCGGTCTTCAATCGTCACTACAACTTCATCTACGAAGGAGAAGCTGGCCTCCGACTCGTGCCGCCGCATCCGCTCGATGTCGTTCTCGCAGGCTCACCGATGCCAGAGGAAACCCGCGGCCTTAATGTCGACAACCGCATTTCCTACTACGAGGACAAGAATCACATGCCCTGGGTGGTGTCTGGCGACACAGACGGAGCGCAGGATATTCGGGCAGCATTCTTCTACCCGCTGCGGGCAGACTTCTGGCATGCCAGTGCACAGCCGGGAGATTCAGTTCCCTTCGCCACAGTAGATCCCGAAGATCTCAACGCCTTCAATTTACTCTACAACACCATCTGGCCCGCCGACGTTGCAGTATTGAAAGCTGGCGAAACACTCACATTCTCTGGTGGGGAGTATGCAACGGACAACAACACCGCAACAACCAGACCACAAGGGCTGCCTGCTGCGGTCGCCTGGCAGAGCGGCAAGCTTGTCTTCGATGAAGCGAATGTCTCTCTGGCGACTGGCAATATGGGAACGAACTACCTTGCAAGGGTGTTCCCTGCGCTGGAGAATCGTGAAGTCGAACTTGCTCTCACATCTGTCCCGCAAGAACTCACACCCGCCTCTGGCAACGTGATTGTCGATGGCCTGCTCTGGCGCTTCAAGCAGCTTCCCGCCAGCCTGCAGCAACGTGTCTATTACAACACCTCGAGCCAGAAACTCGGCGTGCGTGGCCTGTTGAACGGCCACGTTCTTGGAGATGGCGGTCTGCTGGCTGCACCGGGTGCACAGACGATCCTGCAGCCTAACGTTCTCACTACAGACGATCAATTACTCGTCGCGGGACTGTCAGCCAGCGCAAACTGGCTTAGCGCCGTCGGAACGCTCGGCACACTGACGCGCAACCCCAGTGCGGCAGCAGTCGCGGGCTCACTCGGCATTGGACTGGTTCCTGCATCGGGAGGTGGTGCCAGGCCGGCAAACAGCTTCGGCCCGGGACTTGTCGTCGTGACCAACCCCGAAATACAGAATCCTGCTACGTCTTCATCGCTCCCAGATGGCTACATCACTATTGCCGAGAACGACCATGAGGACCTGGGCGACGCACCAGTGGCGATGCACGTAATCAAAGTCACGCGACAAAAGTATCGTGGCTCGATCGCGGTGATGAAGCCCGAGAATATTTTCGACGAGAAAGTCAGCCTGCGGCACACCGCAGACTTCGGTGGAGACGTGGGCGACCTGTACTTTGAATGGTACCTGCGCGAAGAAGACGGTCGCGACCTCAACCCTCCAGGGATCACCCTGCCGACTGCGGGCACACCGTCAGGATCTGACTGGACGCTGTTCAAGCAGGGGATCGGCCTCAGCGAAATTCAACTTTCAGGTTCTGGGCCCACGTTGATCACAGATAACCTCGTATTCTGCCGCTACCGGCATAAGAACAGTACGGCAAACTGGAGCGCCTTTGCTGGTGCGGCCAACAGTCGCGAACCCAAACCTGCCTCATCATCCGCGAGCACCGATGTGGCGTATGTCGCACAACTGGTGCACGGCTGGGTGAAGCGCGTCACAGACGCAGTCAATCTCTTCGACGCACGCTTTGCCGAATTTGGCACCAGCTCTTCTCCTGCTACTTACACCAGTGCAATCCAGCAGGCTGGTCAGCGCTGGGAGGGGCCAGTTGCGTTCAATCCTAACAAAGACGCCATCGAAAACGTTGGGCTGATCGAGCTGTACCAAACGGTGCTCGACCGCGCCGAAGACTTCACGATTTCCAGCGCCTCCGGAACGGATGGAGTCAACACAGCGCTCCTCAACGCCGCGAATCGAATCGCAGCACTCTATACATTGCTCGGCAACGAAGCTTATGCAGATGCACAGGACCCAACCATCGGCTACGGCACCGTCGGCGGAGAGTTCGGGTCGCTGGCACCAGCAATGTTTGCATTCCAGAACCAATCAGCGAGTCTGCTCGACGAGGAACTGGCTATGCTGCGCGGTCGTGGAGAGGTCGGAGCACGCCCGGCTTACAACCGCCTGATGTGGAATTTCACCAATGGCCCCGGCGAGGCTGCCTATGTCATGAATTATGGCATTGAGGACGTCACGGAGGACGGATATCTCGATGATGAGGATGCCAGGCTCCTCTATCCACAAGGTCATGGCGACGCATGGGGACACTACACTATGGCACTCACGGGCTATTACGACCTGGCCTCCAATACGAATTTCACATGGAGTCCGCGTAGCGAGAAATACAACATCGACGGAGTCGTAGTCGATGTCGACTACCTCGACGAGCGCACCTTTGCGCAGAGCGCAGCAGCCCGAGCCCGATGCGGCGCAGAATTGGTCGATCTCACCTATCGACAGGCTTATACCGAGAATCCGGATGGCCAATGGCAAGGCTACCAGGACACGAACACCGATCGTGCCTGGGGCGTCTACGAAACGGCAGTCCGAACGAGCACCGGAGCCCTGTATGACTGGATGATGGGCAACGCCCTCCTGCCCGCTGAGGACGCTGAGCACACGGGCATTCGCAGGGTCGACCGCTCAACCGTCGGAGAACTCGCTGAGATCGCTCGGCACGCCTCCAATATTCAGGCGAAGATGGACATGGCCGACAGAGGACTTAACCCGGCAGGACTGGATCCCAACGTCGTTCCGTTCGACATCGATCCGGTCTTGACTGATACCACTCATGATAATGCGAGAACGCACTTTGAACAAGTCTACGGACGAGCAGTGAGTGCTGTCGACAATGCCCTGGTATCGCTGAACCATGCGAATGGCATTGCTGCGCAACTGCGTCGCACCGAGGCCACGACTGAGACACTGCGCCAGCAGACGATTGATCAGGATCGCGCGTATCGAAATCAGTTGGTACAGATCTTCGGTACTCCTTACGACGGTATGATCGGTGCCGGCAAAGCCTACCCTGCAGGTTACGACGGCCCGGATCTATATCTTTACATGTATGTCGATCAAGTCGCAGCAGGGGGAGATATTCTCGATCCCGTGAGCGCTACAGTTGTCGAAACCACCATCGTTCCGGGCCTTCGCAACCTATCGGTGAACACCAACCCATTTCAAGACGGAGCAAAAGCGCTCGATAGCGAACTTGTGGAAACCGTCTCCAAGTACTTTCCACTGGATCTGGAACTGCCCAACGAGGAGCCAGGCGAGATCACGCTGAATCTCCCGCGGCAAGCGTCCAGCTACGCGTTGGTGGCACCCGCTTCATGGGGCGAGCGCCGCAGTCCCGGCGAAATTCACGCTTCGATTCAGGAACTCGTGCGGGCGACCTGGCAGGTGCGAATGGCAGCAGATGCTTACGAGTCACAGGCAGATGATTTTCAAAATCTCTTAAAACGATTCGAACTGAAAAGCGGCATTGCTACAGAGAACCTGTTAATCAGCAGAACTACACTGCGCGACCAAAGACAGTGGCGCGATGTTGCTACGGGAGCGTTTGCGGCGAGCACGGCGCTGCTGCATATAGCCGAGGTGTCGGAGGCATCGGTGCGTAGCAGCATTGCCGCATTACCTACGTCAGTCGGTCTGTCGTTCGATCCATCCTCTGCTGCCCGCGGACTTCTTGAGGGAATTCTAGGCCTCAGCATTAAGGCGGTGGCTCGCGGGGCCGCCCTACCGCTTGAGGTCACCCAGTATCGGGCAGAACTCGCGTCCGACCTCGCCGTAGCGGAGTTAGACCGGGCACTGCTCACTCAAGAAAGTAAATCCGAGCTCGTCGACATTCTCTCTGAAATCAACGATCTGGTGAACAGCGAGAGCGATGCTTTGCTGGCAGTAGTCGATGCAATGGAAGAGATGCGTGCAGCCAGTGATCGCGTGCGGATAGTGCTTGAGCAAGGTCAGGCGCTGATCGAAGAACGCAAGGTATTCAACCAGCGTGTCGCGGCAACGACCACCAAAATGCGCTACGAAGACTACACGTTCCGGGTGTTTCACAACGAATCACTGGGTAAATACCGCAGCAGTTTTGACCTGGCGACACGGTACGCATACCTCGCTGGCAAAGCCTACCAGTACGAACTCAATCTACCGGACAACCACGCTGGAAACGCGATGCCACTTCTATCATCGCTTCTTGGCAAGCGCACGCTGGGGCAATGGGAAGGTGGCAAACCTGTGCTTGGAAGCGGAGGAATCGCCGATAGCCTCGCCGTACTCAGCACCAACTACCAGGCACTAAAAGGCCAGCTAGGATTCAATAATCCAGACAATGACATCAACGCGTTCTCGGTACGGACTGAACTAGCGCGCATCGGTCTCAGCAGTCGCGTCAATGGTACCTGGCGATCCACTCTTGAGAACTGGCGTGTGCCGGATCTTTGGAACTACGAATTCCAGAACAATGGGGTAAACTACGGCTATGTTTTTCGTCGCTACTGCCGACCATTTGTCGCTGAGACAGCCGGCGCTCAGCCTGCCCTCGTCATTCCCTTCGATACCACAGTGGTGGCAGGAAAGAACTGGTTCGGAAAGAACATGTCCGGCGGAGACAGCACGTTCAATTCCACCAATTTCTCCACTAAGATCAGAGCAGCTGGTATTCGCCTGGACGGATACAACAATACAGCACTGAGCCAGACACCGCAGGTCTATCTGGTTCCCGTGGGGGCAGATCGTATGTTCCTGCCGCAGAGCAACACTTTGGAATTCCGTTCCTGGAATGTCGTCGATCAACGCATTCCCGTTCCTCTTACGGTGACACCAGGGGATCTTGCCAACGATGACTGGCACCCATTCACTGGCAGCGGCAGCGGCTTCTTTGAAGAGATCCGCAAGTTCAGCGCTTTCCGAGCCTATCACGATGCCGGAGGCTGGTCGCCTGATGAGATGGTAAAGTCCGGACGCCTCGTCGGGCGGAGTGTCTGGAACACTCAGTGGGTACTTATTATTCCCAGTGCGAGCCTGTTGCTGGACACATCCAATCCGACTGCGGGTATCGATACCTTCATCTATGGGCCGCCACTTCCAGGATTCACGCAGGCCACTGCTGGCACAATAAATCGCGACCTCGCCGGGGTACGGGATATTCGAATCCTCCTCAAAACCTACAGCATCAGCGGTAACTGATTTTAGTGAATTTATTAGAAATTCAGCAATGAAGAACAACCTTCTTTCACAAATACTGATCGCGGCAATCCTGTCTCCCTGTGTGTTGGCGATTCCCGAACCGGACACTGTCTTATATGGCCGCGTACTTCACCTCGGTGGGGGTGAAGAGCACGTGGTGACATCTGGTGAGCTCAATTGGACGGTCACCGCTGCCGGACAAGAACCGTTCTCCACTTCGACCACGCTGACACCGATGAAACAGGGGAGAATGTCCTATGCCGTCCGTATTCCAAGACGCCTGGCGGTGCCCGGAACGCATGCGGGAGTACTGCCCGGGCTAATCGTTCCCGACGATCCAGCGGCCACGTTTCGCAACACGAGCATCACCGTAAACGGGCTGCCTGTGCGCCTCGCTGATCCAGCAGGCGTGGCCTTCAACGCGTCAGAGCAAAGTCGTGGCAGTTTTCGCCGACTTGATCTGATCATCGAGGGGCCGTTGCCTGACAGCGACCACGACGGCCTGCCAGACTGGTGGGAGCACAAATACGGGACCGACCCGTTGCTCGCAGACGCTGACGGAGATCCCGACCGTGACGGGTCAGCCAATCTTGCAGAATACCTGGCAGGCACAGATCCCACCGGCAACGACCAGCAACCGAAACTGCCAGCAGAGTTGCTCGCCAGTATGGAACCAGGTGGAATTGCCGTGCTCGTAGCGAGAGCAGTTGATTCCGACACGCCTGCTGAAAAATTAACGTATTCCGTCGTTTCTCGCCCTGACGACCTGCTATTCGAGTGCATCGGCACGGAAGGAGTGGTGGAGCAGTTCACCCAGGCGGAGGTCGAGTCCGGTCGCGTGCTACTCAGGCATTCTGGTGCTGACGTTAGTGATATGGAGGTAAAACTGGAACTGCGCGATGAAACGTCAGGCCACGCTGCGGCGGAGACAACCTTGCGCATATCAGTATCCCCTGCTGCCACACTCTGGGAAGGTTGGAGCCTCGCGGCAGATGGACTTCCAGATTCGCTACCCGCAGTGCAGGACGGGTCACGACTCTCTGGGGGCTCGACATTGACGGCACCCCCCACCGACCCAGCAGACGAAACTGATATCGCACGGCTTTTTGTCGGATCGCCCGATCCCGATGCGATGTATGGCTCAGCACTGAGCGACATCTTTGTCGCCGGAGACGGTGACACAATCACATGCGGGGACGGTGCTGATGCCGTCTTATTCGCCAAGGCTACGGGAGTGGTTACTATCTCAGATTACTCGGTGCAGGATCGCGATATCCTCGACCTGCGCGCATTCCTGAATACCGAGTCGGAGCCACAGGGGCGCTATCTTTCTGACTTTGTCAGGATCGAGGGCGAGGCGCTTGAGGTAGACCGTGACGCAGATGGCGTGACTGATCTATTGATCGCTTTGCCCGGTGCCGATCTTCCCGCTGAAGCAGCAGACCTGTGGGATCTGGGACTCCTAGAGAGCGGCGATCTCGTGCCTGCGACGACGTTGTTTCTAGCTGCGAACGGATCGCCACAGGAAGAGAACCTGGAAACTGGCTCCTTCGTAATACGTCGACGGGGCGATGTATCGGCGGCACTCGATGTGCCAGTCCGCTGGGGCGGCACCGCAGTCATGGGACGGGACATTTTAAATCTGCCCGGCGTAGCCAAATTTGCTCCCGGTGAAAAGCAAGTCACCTTCACAGTTCAGCCCCTCGCTGATGACGAGAAAGAAACGCCTGAGTCCGTTCAAATCGAGATCGGCACGAGTGACGACGGCGAATGGGTCATCGCTGACGGTTCACGGACTTCTTCTCTTACGATCGTCGATCTGCCCAGTCGGGTCTGGCTGGAAGTGGTCGAACGTACCGCTTTCCGCAATTCCGCAAGTGGAAGTGTCCCAGCCCAGATACTCATTCGACGCAGTGGTCCGCTAGCGTCTCCGCTGACAGTACGGTTGCAATTCGGAGGCATGGCAGTGCCCGGGATCGACTTCGAACGGCTACCGGCAAGTGTCACGTTCGAACCTGCTCAAGATGTGATGACTCTCGACATTTTGCCGCTTGGGGAGAAATCGGAGGCGGACGATGTGATTGTGAAAATCGGCGAGGACTCGGGCTATCTGATGGGTGCCACTTCCCAGGCACAGGCGATCCTGCTTGATGCTCCGGTGAACTTGTCCGCCTGGATAGCTAAACTTGGCATCACAGAGAATGCCGCCACCTTTGCTGCTACTGATCATGATTCCGACGGTCTCAATGGAATGTTAGAGTTCGCCTTTGGTACCGACCCCAGCAAGCACGATGGCCAGTCTGCCTCACCAACTCCGGTTCGCGATGGGGAGGGCCGGATCGGCATAGAATTCCAGCGTCGTCCTGCCGCGTCATCGCTTCGCTACGTCGTGCAACGATCGCACGATGCAGTGGAATGGCAGGACTTGCCAGACTACACTGAGACGGCGTTCGATCTACGAATCGACGGAATTGAGCGCGTCAGAGTGTTCATGAATTCACCGTTCGAAAGTGGACATCCGACCTTGTTTCGCGTGCTCGTCCGGGATGCGAACTGAGCCAGCGAGCAATTTGGTATCCGATATGTACGGGTTCTTCCAAGTTCCAATTCTGACGACTATAGCGATCGCTCTGTCCGCAACGGCAGCGGTCTGCAAAGCTGATCCCGTGATAGGAAACCTGACCCGTCCTGCCGTGGACGGCGAGGTGCCCGTGACGCATCATGCCTGGCAGGCGTCCTCGTTCCGAACCGCTGAAGACTCAGGCCCCTGGAAGGTAAGTCGCGTCAGGATTCGCATGAAGCAGGTCGCGGCGAACCCAAGTCTGACTGTCCGCATCGTCGGAGAGAGATCCGGGCGGCCCGATCTTACGAACGTCCGTGTGGAGTTTGCAAATCCGGATATTCAAAGTGGTGCTGTATCAGTGGTCGCATTCTCTGCCATCGAAACGACTGGGAACGATCCGATTCTTGAGGGCGGTGAAACCTACTGGCTGGTGCTTGGCGTCGCCACTACTTACGCTGATGCATCCATTCCTGGCGGCCTTTACTACTGGAGCTTCGCTATGGACAGCGAACACGACACCGAGGGTTCGTCTGACTGGTCGTTCGCACCAATGACAGGGTCGGCAGGGACGGCAGGCAGCAACTGGGCCAGCGAAGCAACCACGCCTTTTACGTTTGCTCTGGATGCTGCAGATCTCAGCCCGCCCGTTGAAGAATACGGGGACAATGTAGCACTTCTCAATCGCTGGCGATC
This sequence comes from Verrucomicrobiia bacterium, assembly GCA_020439995.1. Taxonomy (GTDB): domain Bacteria; phylum Verrucomicrobiota; class Verrucomicrobiia; order Verrucomicrobiales; family DEV007; genus JAGROY01. The sequence continues at coordinate 9,812 of JAGROY010000077.1, read as the reverse complement.
GATTCAGTCCGGAAACCCATCGATTGGCAATGATGAGTTTCTCGCGGCCGATGTAGATCACGATGGCCTCAGTGGACTTCTTGAATTTGCTTTCGACTCCAACCGCAAACATCTGCCGCATCCGACGATATCGCCCGATGGTCGCATCGGATTGACATGGGTGCAATGGTCAGACGCCCCGGAACTGACATGGACACTACAACGCTCGGTCGATCTTACATCCTGGGAAACAATCGCCGAATCCGAGCTGGAGATCGAGCATCGACCACTTGCAGCGCAGAGCGGCACCGCCGCACCTCGGCAGGATGAAGTGATCACCCGCCTCAACAACGTATCTGCTGGAGCCCAGGGGCAGCAACTCCGGTTGCATATCCATTTCACACCACTCAAATCACAATGATAAAACTGTCTACGATTCTGCAAATCGGCTGTGGTGCAGTAGCAGTATATCTGTTGCTGGCTCCGACACCTACTGTAGGCGCGACAATCAGTACCATCGCGTTGCCAACCACTGACATGGCTGATTACATGTCATACAACCAGTGGCTGGCGCAGTCGTTCACCGGGGATTCCGGAGCTTCAGACATGCGGATCGACAGCGTCACGCTGAAGTTCGATGCCTTCAGCCACAACTCAAATGCAGTGGTCATGATCACCGGATCAACGGCATCCCGAGCACCAGACCTTGGCAATGTCTACGCCACTATGGATACGACCGATCTGACTTTTGTGCCCACCCATTCAGTGTCGACGGTAACACTCATGCCGGAAGCTGGCTCTGCAGCCAACCAATTACCAGCGGATGGCGAGTACTGGATCGTTTTTGGAGCTTCTGCTCTCGACGATTTCGATAACCCTGGCCTCTACCATTGGAGTTTCCTCAATGAACACGGCTCGTATGTGGAGTCGGACGGCTGGAAAGTGGGTGCTTTCACTGCTGCATCGAGCACGGGTGGAGCTGGATTCGTTTCGTCAAGTTCGTTCGCTCCCTACAGCTTTTCAATTTCATTGACGTCGGTACCGGAACCTGGCGTCCCGACTTTGATCGTTCTCGGCCTGGGAGCACGGGTATTCTCCAGGCGTCGCAAGCTCATCCTACTCTAACACTGATACTGAATTCGCATGAATCTACCGATTGCCATTCTGCCGACTGCGCTCGCCGCCCTCATCGTCTCCTGTAGCGACAACCATTCTGCCGCCGCGAACACTGACGACTCCGCGATGCCAGATGAGGCGATTGCTTCTATTGGCAGCAAGTACTGGCTGTTGAAATCCGACTTAGCCTACTACAAGGAGTCGACGGGTTCACGCAGTGCCGAAGTGAGCCTGGATACACTCATCGACGAGCAAGTGCTGGCGGCGAATGCGAAAGAAGAGGGCCTGGCTGAAATGCCTCAGGTGAGGGCAGCCATCCGCCGATTACTTGCAAGTGCTTATCTTGAGCAGTTCGCGACCGAAACACCTGTCGTTACTAATGACGAAGTAGAAGCCGCATGGAACGCTTCTGGTGACCGATTCGTCGTTCCTGCTTCCGCGAGGATCGCCGTATTGAGGCAAAAGCTGGACGGCACCGAAACGCAAGCCGCACTAGAGAAACTGGCCAAGGCTCGCGAGGCGTTCCTGTCCTTGCCAGAAAGTGTTTCACGCCGTGGCTTTGGGACATTGGCTGTCGATTTTTCGGATGATCCAAACACGCGATTCCAGGGTGGCGACTACGGCAAAGTTGTCGCTGGCCAGGCACACGTTTGCTTGCCCTTAGAGGTCGTAGCGACAGCTTGTGCAACTCAAAACGTCGGCCTGGTGAACGAACCGATCGTCGCTGCTGGCGCTGCATGGCTAGTGCTTGTCAGCGAACAGGCCCCCGCTGCCCGTCGCCCGCTTGTAGAGGTTGCACCGCAGTTGCGGCACGAGCTTGAGGCAGATGCAGCAGCCCGGCAACACAGTGAGCTGTTGAGCGCGGCAAGGGGAAAACAGCCAGCTAAGATCTTGATTGATATCAAATCGATGAAATTTCACACCGAACCGGCAACGAACGAGTCACCACCACTGTTTACGGATCGTTGACAGGGGCGTATCCGCGAAATCACTCGTCCAGCAACATCCATGTGTCGGACACGAGTCGCACAATGACAGCTTGGGCAGACGGATGCGCTTCCTCTTCGTCAGGAAACTGTAACTGCACCATTAGCTGTCGCGTTTCAGACACCTCAAAAAGTCTTCCCAAAGTTGCTGCGAGGGCCGACCCCGATGCCACATAGCCCCAGCAGGTTCCGTTCCTCTGCGGATCGGTAACTTGGTAACACACCCAGTCCTCCGGCCGTAGAAACGCACCGGTGAAGTAATCGTCAGGCTGACACAGCACTCGAAAAACCTGTGGCTCTGGTGGCTGATGCTGCAGGTAATCTTTCCAGGGAATTGCTGAATAGAACACAAGACTCTCCCAGTCGAGTTTCGGTCCGGCAGGTGTCCACTCAAAAATCGCAGTGCGCTTCGACCCATCCGTGAATGTCACGGAGAGCCAGGACAGGTCTGCGTTGTCGATGTTCGCGTCTTCAAACGTGTTATTTACAGAATCGAGCGTCAGCGGCGACTCGCCGCGTCTTTCCCATAATTCCATTCTACTTCTGGTCCTGTCCGGGTGACGGACACACTCGATTTGTTCGTCAATGGTGGAAGACGATAGAAATGCCTGAAGTGCCCGATGCAGGTCTTCCCTCTTGCCCTGCATATCTTGGCGCGACTTTGGAATGCTTCCACTTCCCGTATCCAAGCTCGAAGTGGGAGCGCCAGTCATTTTGCTCGAGTATCCGAAGATCGCCAGCGCCACTGTGACTGCTAACATTCCCATACAGAGGATCAATCTTACCCAGCGCACGGTCTGCGGTACCCCTTCAGCGCCGACACCGGACAAGGGCGGTACGTCTCTGCTAAGCCATTCGGGAACGTTCACGTCTTCCGCTATCTCTCCTCTCGGCACCATATCAGCCAAAGCTTTTCGCGCCTTCCTCGGGGGGAGATTTCCCCGCCTCGAGTCTTGGCGATCGCGAGTGCCGCTACCGTGTTCCGCGTCGGGTGAACTGCTCATCATCGTGCGCCTTCATCGTGCGCCTCATCGGAACAATTCGCAAGTTGATACTGATCCGTGCTTTGACAATTTCGGCATCGACTAGCAACCACTTAACCAGACCTACTGCATCGAGCGTTCAGCCGATCTCCAAATTTGGAACTCTGTCGCAGATTCAGTAAACGGCGCGGACTGCGTGACGAGCTATTCCGACAACAGGTTGCTGGCAGCGGTAGCTAATCTTTTCTACCGGGTTGCGGAAAGTGAATGATGCCTGCGAATCTCTCCCGACACTGTGGAATCCGCTATGCATTCCGCCCACTTATTGCAGGTGATGACCTTCTCCTGATGAACAATTTTCAGCGATGTCCGAACTACTTCCACTCTGTGACAGAACAGTTTCATCCTTGAATGAAGGACTCCCGGCAGCTGAAGATTCCCGTCACATGAAAAGAAGTGACTTCATCAAGACAACGGCGGCCGCATTTGCAGCGCCGACCATTCTTCGTTCCTCGGCTCGAGCCCAGGAAGGGAAAGAGGACAAGCCAGCCCCAAGTGAGCGCATCACTCTGGGACTCATTGGCTGCGGCGGACAGGGCACCGGGGACATGCGGGGAATCATGAACTCCCCAGATATTCAAGTGCTCGCCGTTTGTGATCCAGACAAAAACCAGGCCGCGCAAGCGAAGGGGCACGTTGAGAAACATTATTCTGAAGGCTCAACCGGCGGCACCTATAAGGGCTGCGATGTCTACGGTGACTTCCGCGAATTGTGTGCACGTCAGGATATTGATGCCATCATTGTTGGAACTCCCGACCACTGGCACGCTCTGTGCACCCTTGAAGCCCTTCGCAACGGCAAAGACGTCTATTGCGAGAAGCCCATCACTCACCTTTTCGCCGAAGGCCAGGCCGTCTACAAGGAAGCCGCCAAGCGGAAGGCGATCTTCCAGGTCGGTTCCCAGCAGCGCTCGGACGTTTACTTCCGTATCGCTGCGGAGGCTGTGATGAATGGTCTCATCGGGAAAATCACCAACGTGAAAGTTGGCCTTCCTACTGGTAGGGGTACGGATGAGCTTGGCCGCATCGGCCAGCCGATTCCTGAGAACCTCGACTACGACATGTGGTGTGGCCCGAGCCGCTATCTCCCCTTCCATCCAAAACGCCTGCACTGGGACTGGCGCTGGTGCCTGGACTACGGCGGCGGCCAGCTCATGGACTGGATCGGCCACCACAATGACATCGCCCACTGGGGGCTCGGGATGGACAAAAGCGGCCCGATCAAGGTCGAAGCCAAAAACTTCCGCTTCCCCGAAAAGGGTATGTACGATCAGGCAATCGACTATGAAGTCGTTTCTGAATACGAAGGCGGCTACACCATCACCCTGTCGAACCAGCACAAAATGGGCAAAGACGGTCGCAACATGGGCACCATGTGGGAAGGCACAGACGGGTGGATCTACGTGGATCGCGGTCGCCTCGAGGCATCCAACAAGGACTGGATTCGCGAGTCTACCGACCGCGGCCCGATCAAGGCCTATGTTTCACGCAGTCATCACAAGAATTTCATCGAAGGCGTCAAAACCCGCACCGAGTGCATCTGCCCCGCAGAAACGGGTCACCGTTCCGCAACTCCAGGCCACCTTGGCTATGCGTCGCTCGCGCTGGGCCGCCCGATCAAGTGGGATCCGATCAAAGAAGAAGCCGTCGACGATCCAAAAGCTGACAAGTTGATTAAGACCGTGCAGTATCGAGGCGACTGGAAGCTTGAGGCGTAAACCGGTAGTTCTTCACTGATTCATTTTATCGAGGCAGCACCATCCAGGTGCTGCCTCTTTTTTTGAAAATATATCGAACAAATTGTTACGACGGCGATTCCAGGGGATTTGAAGCGGGACAAATGGTGTAAATGGATCGACTGTGAAGATCGTTTACTTTCGTGCTCTGCGAATGAAATCTTCTCTTACATTTCTGCTGATTTTTGTCGCTACCCGCTTCGCCAGCGGTGAGGACGCATCCATTTTGTGGGTCGAGAAAGTGCAGCCTTTATTCGATGTGGCATGCGTCAAATGCCATGGTCCAATTGAGCAGAAAAGTGGGCTGGAACTCGACACTCCGGAAGCGGTTTTGAGGGGTGGCGACGAGGGCGAAGTTTTAGTGCCGGGAAAACCGGAGGAAAGCCCGCTTTACCTGTACCTTGCCGAGGATTCGGATCCTCACATGCCCCCCAAAAAGCAGTTGGGAGAGGAAGAGCGGGAAGTGGTGCGTGCCTGGATCAAAGCGATGGGTGCCCCTCCAGCCAAAGTGGAGGAAAGCCCGACCGTTACCGTCCCTGTGGCATTTGATTCGGTCACCGAGGCAATGGATACGTTGATCTCCGAAAGCTGGGATCGGCGCGATGTCACTCCGGCTCCTCTTGTGGATGATCGCACGTGGTGTCGGCGGGTCTATCTTGATCTGATCGGCCGCATCCCCACGGTCGACGAATTGGAGGCATTTCTATTTTCTCCAGAGGCTTCCAAACGCGTCGCTCTAGTGGATCAGTTATTGCAGTCAGAAGCCTACGCGGTGCGAATGCGCGAGCTGTGGGACACCTTTTTGATGGGCCGGGGCAAGCGGCAGAATCACGAGGATCGGCGCAAAGAAAACGGCTGGTGGGCGTTTCTTGAGAACGCATTCCGCGAGAACCGGCCGTGGAATGAGACGGTGCGCGATTTTCTGGTGGCGCGGCCGGATTCGCCCGACAACAAGGGTGCCTCCTGGTTCCTCTACGAGCGCCGCGATCAACATCAATCCATCGCCGAGGCTGTGGCCCCGGTGGTCTATGGAGCGCGGGTGGATTGTGCACAGTGCCACGATCATCCTCTGGCGCGTGAGATCAAACAGGGGCACTACTGGGGACTGGTAGCGGCCTTCAATCGCAGCAAGAACATCAAGGGCAGCACCGATGTCTCTGAGTCGGCAGTGGGCGGCTTCATCAATTTCACCAACCTGGAAAAGGAATCTCAGCCAGCCGTGATCATGCTGATGAATGGTCGGACGGTCGACGAAACCTGGCCGGCTGGCGAGGAACAGGATACCGACGACAAATACCTCGACCCGTCCGCCAAGGTGCGAGTGCCCAGGTTTTCCCGTCGCGAGGCCTTCGCGGATGCCGCCACCCATGACAATCCGCTGCTGGCCCGTGCATTCGTGAATCGCATGTGGGCTGCTCTTCTGGGGCGTGGCCTCGTGCATCCCGCGATCGATATGACTAAGCGCAATGTGCCCAGCCACCCGGAACTTCTAGATTGGCTGGCGGCCGACTTCGCCTCGCATCAGTATGACGTGCGACGCTTGATTCGAGGCATTGTCTTGAGTCAGGTCTATGCGCTGGGGCCATCGGAGGTTGCCCCGGATTTATTCGCTGGCACCCTGGAGCGGTCGATGTCCGCTGAGCAGATTGCGCGCTCCTGGCGAGTGGCTGCGGGCCTGTCGCCGGACGACGACACTCTGCGACGTGCGGTGATCGCCGCGATACCAGAGGTTCTTCCTGACGAGTACAATGCGACCTTTCAACAGGCCCAGTTTCTCGCTGGCTCGCCCGAGCTTGCCGAACTCATTGATCCCTCAAATGCAACGACGGTGGCGCGCCTGGCCACCCTTGACGATATCCCAACTCAAATCCGTGAGGCCTTTCTCGCCGTCTACGGCCGCTGGCCGGATGAAGAAGAGCTGGCGCGGGCCGGTGAGTTCCTGCGGGAACGTTCAGCGCAACCCGCCGAGGCCGTGCGTGATTTGCTATGGGCGCTTATGACCAGCGCCGAATTTCTGACCATGCCCTGACAATGACACAAGAATCGTCTAATCTGCCTCCCGGCCAGTGCTGCACCGATGACCATCTGCTGCACCGCAGGCTCTTTCTCAAAGGGCTGACGGGTGGCGCTCTGGCCTCGGCAGCGAGTTTCTCGGGGTTGTTTCACAATCCGGTCTTCGCGGCGGAGACCAAGAGGGCGCAAAAGCATTGCATCCTGCTCTGGCTGTGCGGCGCACCGAGTCAGTTCGAAACCTGGGATCCCAAGCCAGGGCGCCCCACCGGCGGACCATTCGGGAGCATACCGACCAAGATACCCGGCATCCATTTTTCGTCCCTGATGCCCCGTTGCGCAAGTATCGCGGACAAGCTCAACATCGTGCGCAGCATGAAAACTGCCCAGACGGAGCATTTTCAAGCGATTACCCTGCTGCAGCGCGGAAACCCGGAGCGGGCAGGATTCACCCGGCCTACTCTGGGCAGCGCCTTGTCGCAGGCCATCGGACAACTGGACTCGCCGATTCCGAATTTCGTCTTTCTTGATCCCATTCCGGGCGGCAATGAATTCGAGAGCTTCAAAGCGGGAAACTGGCCCGGCTGGCTGGGCGCTGAACACGCGCCCGTGCGCCTGGGCGGCGAGTATACCCAGCAACTCCTGAATGCTGCGACAGACAGCATCCCCGAGCACGACCGGGAAGCGCGCGAAAGCTTGCGAAAATTTCTCACTGCAAAATTCGACCGCGACCGCAACAGCGGCGTCGCCCGCAGTCAGAACGCCGCGTTTGATCGGATGAGAGGCATGGCAGCCAGCGCCGATCTTTACGACGTAAATAAGCTCCCCGCCCAGGATCGCGAGCGCTACGGCGCTGGAAGTTTTGCGCAGCACACTCTCATGGCCCGACAGCTCGTTGAGAACGGCGCCCCGTTCGTCATGGTTGCCAATGGGATGAACTGGGACAACCACGTCTTCCAACATGAGATCCACCAGATGCTGGTGCCGGAGTTGGACCGGGTATTGTTTCACCTCGTCAATGATCTGGAGGATCGCGGCCTCCTGGACTCGACTCTGGTCGTGGCCATGGGTGAATTCGGTCGCACTCCGTGGATGAATCCTGCCCGTGGCCGCGACCATTATCCGCACGCCTGGAGCATGATGATGACGGGTTGCGGATTGAAACGCGGCATCGTCACTGGTGCCACTGACGAGGATGGTGTGGACGTTATCGAGAATCCCTACAACGAGCAGAACCTCTTTGCCACCATCTTCACCGCCCTGGGTTTGGATCCCTATGCGGAATACGATTTGCCAGGAATGCCCACCTTCCACCGGGTGGAGGACAAAGCGAAACCGATCCGCGAGCTGCTGGCCTGAACTGATGAAACTCACTCTCCAACACGATCACAAACTGCCTGCGGGAGCGCTGGGACTCGCCAACGTCCCGGACGGAAGCCGCGCCTTTGCCACCTGCGCCGATGGCGTGCTGTATGCTGTGGACACTGCTGGCGGCACGTTCGAACCGTTCGATGACCGGCATGCGTCTTTCGCCAGCGGATGCGTGCTCCTGCCAGATGGCCGCACCGTGATCTCGGGCGGGTATGATGGCATGCTTTTGTGGCACGATGTCGAGTCGCGCCGATGCTGGCGCCGCGTGCAGGCACACCAGTTCTGGAACTGGCAACTCGCGCTCTCGCCGGATGGCAGCCGCCTGGCCACGGTGACTGGACAGTATCTCGCGGGAGGCTGGAAATATGAGCCCGCTCCGGAGTCCGAACCGTCGGTAAAAGTTTTCGACACCCAGAGCGGCGATCTCATTACTGGGTTCAGCCACACTCCTCCGGTGCTCAGTTGTGCATTCAGTCCGGACGGCCAGCACCTTGCCGCCGCCAACATGATGGGGGACGTGCGCGTGTGGGACTTGGCTTCAGGCAATCATGAGCCAGTATCTCAGTGGAACTCGCCCGACTTCACTTCCTGGGGCACTACCAAGTCACATCATCACTCTGGTGGCATCTACGGTCTGGCCTTCGCACCCGATGGTTCCGCCCTGCTGGGATGCGGCATGGGGCCGATGAGAGATCCGATGGCCGGCAATGGTAAGATGACCTGGCAACGCTGGAACTGGCACACCGGTGAGCGATTGGACCAGATCCAAGATGGCCAGCACGGCTCCGGTCTCATGGAAGCAGTAGCTTGGCACCCCGACGGCACCCACTTCGTCATGGCCGGACGCCAGGCGCAGGGCACTTGGAACGCGGCCCTTTTTTCGGCCGCCGACGGAGCCCTCGTGCATTCCGTGGACACCAAGAAGCGCATCACCCAGGCCCGCTTCACCGCTGATGGCAAATCCCTCATCATCACAGGCGCCCAAGGCCAGCCGCAACGGAAAGACGGTAACTGGCCGTCGTGGGGACGGCTGCAGATTTACCAACTGTCAGAGGCTTAGCCTGATCCTCCCGTCGACCAGATCTTCGCATCGGTCGTCTACAAATAAAACAACGTCCCAACGCCGTCCCTTATTCTTATTCTGATGTTGGTCAGGCGGCCGAGATCGTCGAATTCGCGGGTGGTTTCGGCGATGGCTTCGCCTGCGGTTTCGAAGCGGGTGGTGGTCAGGGCTCCGGTTTCGTCATCGTAGGTGTAGGTGGCCTGGCGATCGTCCTGGCGCACGGTTTGCATGCGGCCTTTGTCGTCGTAGCCGTAGTGGTGGGCGATACTCTGGTGGTGCGGGAGGCTGGCGGTGAATTGTTCACGCTGGCCCTTGTCATTGAAGGATTGCTCCAAGGTGACGCCGTCCAGTGGGCCACCGCTGATCGACTGCCGCAGCAGCTCGCCGTCGGCATTGTATTCGTTGATGGTGGTGGAGTCGCCGTTCACAACGCTGGAGTTTTGTCCCAATCGATTGTAACCATAGACAACCGGAGCGGTCTTATCATCGGAATAATCGACACGCTCGA
>JAGROY010000417.1 GCA_020439995.1 Verrucomicrobiia bacterium | reverse complement strand
TGGAGACACTCCACACCGGATCGCTTTTGTCCAGATTAGAACGGCTGCGCAAGTGTGAAGAATCGTTCCGCCTGTCGGATAAATTCGGATACGAGGAAGAGCCCGATCTCTCGGCTACCGGCTATATCGAATTCAAGGACACCGACGCCTGGAAGCAAGCATACTCCGAATTGAAGGAGATTCTCACTGATCGGGAACATATTCCATCGGCTGCCGAACGCCGGAGCCGGGGTCGATCATGATGGCACTGATTCCGCAAGGTGATCGGTTACGGGATTACATTGATGATCTTCCCGACCCGGAGTGGTTGCCAGCCGAGGCTGACAAGGCAATTTATCGGCTGCTCGCAGCACTCGATTACTTCCGCATCATGGATCACGAGAGCTTCGATTTCCGCGATTCGTTGGGGCTGCCTTCCACTGACGCGGTGCGTGAGATTGTCAGGATTCTCACAGCGCCTGAGAACTCGACTGCCGTTCAGACCTACTTCGGGAACGAATGCAGTCAGATCACGATGAATCCATTTGCGGAAACCGTTTGGGGCTACATCCGCACAAGACTGCAACGGGCAGAACAAGCCGTGGGAATTTCAGTCGCCCGTGTGTAGGGGCTCAATACGACACCTTAAACGTAGGACTCTCCTCCGGTCGAGTTTTCCTCCGGTCGTAGAGTCGCGTAGTGGAAATATTACTATGCCCCAGCCACTCCTGAACCTTCGCAATGTCCGCATTGTTATCGAGAGCATTGGTCGCGGCCGTCGCACGCAAAGCGTGGGTGCAGAGCCCCTCGATCTGAACACCTGCAGACTTGGCGTAGTGATGAACGATGTTGCGGTAAACACTCTTTTGATTGAGGCGTTTTGAGAGTATCCCAGTGACGTTGTTTTTAACGGGTTGAAAAAGAAAAGCGTTCTTCTCAGCGCGATGCCCTGCGGTCTCGAGGTAGATCTCAATCAATTCCGCAGACCCTGGGTGCAGGGGAACGAAGCGGATTTTGTCGCCCTTGCCGTGCACCCGCAAATGGGGAACACCCCGGCGACTCTGAATGTCCCTCACGTTGAGCGAGCACAGCTCATCGGCACGAAGCCCGTGGTAGAGAAGAACCGAAAGAATCGCTCGATCGCGTTGGCCTTTGAGAGTGTCCGGGGAAGGGGAGTCGAGCAGTTGTCTGGCTTCATGGTCACCCAGCGCTGGAGTTTTTCCTTCATTGGCTCCTTCGCCAGGTCTTGCGACTCCCATGACCGGATTCAACGCCACCGCATTCGATTCACACAAATACTGAAACAGTGACGACAGCGCCGAAAGCCTCCGTCGAATTGTCGAAGCTCCAAGAGCACGCTCCTCAAGATTCTTGCGCCAGGCGATCACATGTGACCTGGCCACGATGCGAAATTCCACCGGTTTTTCAATTCCGGCAAATCGGACAAAATTTCCGACGTCGATTTTGTAAGCGCGCCGGGTGCGCTCGTTTTTGATGTTCGCAAACCACTCGACTTCAGCTGGCACTTCAGCCAGGCCAAGAAATTCGGATTTCGTCAACAAGCGCTCACTCTTGACGAGTGCGCCGGAGCGTGTCGACGCGACTTCCCTATTGGTGGTCTTTTTTGCCTGTTTCATAGGGTCTCCATTGTAGCGATCCTGGGACGGAGAGCGTCCTTGCAGAGCACATACCGTGATTGTCACGCGATGAGCAGTATGAGGACATATTGTGTTCAAGTCGGCCCTGAAAGTGGTTAATTCTTGTCCATTCATTTTGCTTTGATCAGCCTCTATCCGCTGGTAGACCTAACATCAATGAAATGTTTCTCTCGGGAGCTGCCTTTAAATCGCTTTTACCTTCCCGCCAGATTCAAGGAAAAACAAATATCCTATTGCCCATCCTATTGCCCATGAATCGATTGCCATTCGCTGCTTGCCTCTTGGTTTATTTCTTTCACTGCACAGTTCCTGTCTACGCTCAAGCAGACGGAAACGCAGTGTCGCTCAGACTGGAAATTCAGCGTGCCATCGACCGTGGCGTCAAGTGGCTTCAGACGCAGCAGAAGTCGGAGACTGGATGTTTTGGGGACCCGGACTATCCGGCCCTCACCGCCCTCGCTGTTTCCGCGATGATGGGAGACCCGTCGCGGGAAGCGCACAGCTGGGATCAGCTGCCGTCGCAACTCCGCAGAGCCTACGAGTTTATCGCCTCCACTGAGAAAGAAGATGGCGGCCTCTACGGAAAAGGTCTCGCATGCTATAATACGTCGCTCTGCACTATGGCGCTATTGAATGAGGAATCGGGTCACTTCAATGACAATATCCTTAAAGCCCGTAGCTTCCTCATCTCTCTCCAGAGCGACACCGGCGAGAAGGGCAAGGCAGACGAGCCCTTTGACGGTGGAGTGGGTTACGGCGGATCATCGACGCTGCCAGACCTGTCGAACACACATTTTGCGTTGGAGGCGCTCTATTATTCCAAAGAGCTATTTGCCGACACCAGTTTGGATACGTCCACTCAGCCGCACCTTAATTGGGAAGCGGCGATCAAGTTCGTCGAACGTTGTCAGAACCTTTCGGCAACCAATGACCAGCCGTGGGCGAGTGATGATCCAGACAACAGGGGCGGGTTCCTTTATAGTCCCAAGGAATCGAAGGCGGGTGAGCAAAAGATAGGTGAGGGAGATGGTGCGCACGTTGCGTTGCGCTCCTCTGGAGGCATTAGCTACGCCGGGCTGCTCAGTTTCATTTATGCCGAGGTCGATTTGAAGGATCAACGTGTTCAGGCTGTGCTGGAGTGGCTCAACAAGAACTTTACGGTTGAGGAGAATCCCGGACTCGGACAGCAGGGCCTTTTCTACTACTTCCATACAATGGCGAAGGCGTTGACCCTAGCCAAAGTCGAGTCACTACAACTGGCTGACGGGTCGAAAGTGGATTGGCGCGAAGAACTCGCGAAGAAGCTTTTTGATATGCAGGACTCGACTGGGTCATGGGTGAACTCGACTGGACGCTGGTGGGAGAAGGAGCCCGAGTTGGTGACTTCCTTCGCGTTGCTTACATTGGAGCACATTCACCGCAGCTTGAGTGGGGAGCTTTAGGCAAGTTCGTCAGTTACGGGACTTTCTAGACGCTCATGATCAAGCAGTATCGCCCTCTGGAGTCTGGAGGCTTACGGCGTTTTGAGCGCGTCCGGGTCTTCGTTACCATCGTGCCGCGAGGGTGACGTGACGAGGCATTCGGGGTTTCACTTTGGCAGGGGGCGGCGAGGTCGGCTCGTGGGTGCCGATGGTCAGGTGCTCCGTGTGACCCCTGGGGTGGCAACCAAACGACGCCGTAGAAAAATCATGATGATGGCTGATAACGCGATTCCCACCAGCAGCGCGGTCCCCGCGGAGGCGAGCGCGTAATTGGAGAGCGTGAACGAGCTGCGAGCTTATGCAAAACTCCGCTGGAAGCTGATCGACACGTCAGTCACCGAGTGGTTCGCCCTCGACTCGAGATCTTTATCGGAGTGGGTCGGGGCATCTGCCTCGGGCGATGTCAAGGACACCGCTATCAGGTCGATGGTCAAGCAGCTCGAGAAATCCGGGGACGCCGACAGTGCGGCCCAATGGCATTCACTCATCGGAAAATGACAAGGCATCATTGTGGTTGCCCTATCGCAATCACGGGAATCCTCGACTGGTAGGCGGCTAGGTTGATCAGGTTTGTGAAGCCCTCTTGTCCTTCTGCCGCATGTTGGCACATCAGTTCGACGAAAGCGTTCTTGCGGACTGAGCCCACGACATTGGCAATGAGATCCGCACGCAGCGCAGGAGTGGCTCGATCCCCAGGTTGCCAAGAAACAGCTCGACGAACGCAATGCCAAGTATGAATACTTGGTGGTGCGAAGCCGAGCGCTTGCGCGTCATCTGCTGATACAACTCCTTGGCCTTGTCGCGCGACAACGCTCCGGGATCGAGACTTTCGACCGCGCAGTGATATTTTCTGTTCTGGGCCGTGGGCCGAGATGATCCAACGGGCTACCGTGGTGATGGCATCAGCGAGCTACGCCGTCTTGATGGTGCGCACACGACGGCGGCTTTGTCGGTGCTCAACTGGATGACTGGGCCGATTGAGAGTAATCAGCCGCTTTACGATGTGCTGGACGCACTACAGACACGGTTTCATCCAGTGGCGACTCCCGGTTTCGATCTTGATCCAACCCCGTGAAGTAATCAATTTAGGACAATGAGCACGAACCAACGCCACTATCCACTGGTTGAAGCGCGTCATGAAAGGGAGCCAGACAGCGTTCCGGGGCCGTTCTACGTGGAGAAAGATGCTTGCATGATCTGTAGTCTTCCCTGTGAAACAGCTCCTCAGAACATTAAATGGAGCGAGAAGCTACTCGAGTCTAAGGTGCACGGAGAAATACCGGATCACTGCAGAGTAGTTAAGCAGCCTGAAACCGATGAAGAACTAGAGTTGATGATCGAAGCTCTTGAAGGCTCATGTATTTCAGCTCTCCGCTATTGCGGCACGGATGGCCCCACTCTAGATCGACTGAGAGACGCAGGTGTGGCGACGGTATGCGATGCTTTGCCGGAGTCCTCGGGCAATTGAGGGTTCCGTGAAAGTGAACGCGATAATCTTTCGAAGAGTTCTCTTGAGGTAAGCGCTCGCTACGATAAAGCAATTTTGGCTCTATCGGGGGGAGCACTAGCGCTTTCAATCACGTTCTTGAATAAGATCGCAAAGAATCCTGAGCCATGGACGCTGTGGGTTCTCTCCACCTCTTGGGTGCTCTTTATTCTTTCGATATTGATGGAGCTGTGGGCTCTTTCACGAGGTGGAAGTGCGCTCAACGAAAAGATTGAGGATATCACGGATGAATACCGTGTCTTATTGCTCAGTTTTCCACATGCCCCAAATTTGCCGCCGGAGGAACGCAAAAAAACTCAAGGTTTCAAGAGCTTGGTGGATTCGGTCAGGAACAAGGCCAAGCGTCAAATCAGTCCTGAAGGCCGTGCCAGATCATCGCTACACAAAGCGCGCCGGTAATATTTGTGCCGCACCTCAGAATCCCTGAAATTTCGTGAGAGTGCCTCCATTGAGACGGGGGGGATTTCGACAACCGCGTTGCACGATAAGGGGTATTATTGTGCAATATGGAGAAAAGACTGAAATGTATTCAAGCGCTCTGAGGGGTGCCGAGTGTGCCATTTCGATCGACCGCTCCCGCTCAAACTCTTCACAAGGCATGTGGTGTCAAAACCTTCAATACCTCTTCCTCAAACTTCGCCAGATTTCATTACCCAGTCTTCTGCCAAACTGAAGAAGAGCCAATCTATTTGACACCTACAGATCATCAGTCAGACACGCCATTTCCCCACTCTTCTTCATTCGATGGCAGAAGGCCACTGTCGTCAAACTTTAGCATATAAACCGGTTCTCCGTCGCCCCGATCAGTGGGCATTCTCGTGAACTCACCCTCAGCACTTTCAGATATCTCTATTCCTTCTTCCCACTCTTTCTCATTCGACGACGGAAGGTCACTTAGGTCACTTTCATCAGACTCTAACTTTTCACTACTCGTTTCGATTTCCAGGAAACTTCCGTACCGATCCGTGAAATTCTTGTAGTCTGTATATCCCGAACGAGTGGGCTTGGCGGTTACAGGATCGATCTCGACAAACTGAGCCCAGATGCCAAATCCTGGTTCCAGAAGCCTAGGAGAATAACTGACAGGAACGGAACGCTCTTCTTTGAATGTTACCTCAACTCGATGTTGACCGAAGGCAGCGAAGTAGTTGTCGAAAGGAAAGTGATTAAGAAACAGATCGCAGCTCTCTGCTCCAATCATGTTTGTTAAATCCTGTGTTAGATCACTGATCGTTGAGTCGCTTTCCTCAGGAAAGGGTTCGATCTTGAAGGAACCGATGGTGCCATCTGGGGCTCTCTGTTCAATGGTGTGCGATTGAGCAATTTTTGTGATGACAGCAAACCACTCTTCAATTCGATTCTGAACAAGGGCCGATTCCTTCGAGGAGATCCCGATTAATTCAATCGCTTGGGTAGTCATTTTTAGATCTTTTCCCAAGAAGGCGAATTGCCCCTTCATTGATGCCTCTGTTTCTGCTAGTTCTATAGCGGCATCAGCGGGTTTCGGTTTCGCAACCTTCCCGTTGAAATATTCGAAAAGATCCAAAGGGGAATTACCTCGATTAACGCATTTCCCGGTTGCTGGAATACGCTGCTCATAAAAAACCTCGGTCGAGTCGGCCTTCTTGTGAACCTGAGCTAATACTTCAAGCCTACCAAATGCACCAAAGTAACTGTGCACAGCAAACGTGCTGAGGAGTTTAACGGTTCGCTCGGGGCCAATAATATCTTCGATCTGATGTAGAAACGATTGAAGCAATTCGGAAGCATCAAATGGAGCAACTCTGAATGCTAGGACTTCTAGAGCAGAGTCGTCGCGAAGCGGATCAAGGTATGTGTGTTCGTTCGATAGACGGCTTGCCTCCTGCCAAAGCCGTTCCAAAGCGCCCTCAATCTGTGGTACTTCATCTGTGGCTATACTGGCGTACGAAATGGTGATCGGTCTCAACTTTCTACTATCGTCAAACATCGAAAAGGATGGGGACTCTTCAACTTTTATCAGGTGCGAATTCCAGGGGGCGTTCTCCCACTCTAGTTGTAGGGTATAGCGTTTGTCTGGATCAGACCCGTATACGTTCCTCTCAGGAACGGTGGTCGTTCCGGGGGAGTCTGTAGTTGATGATTGAGAATTGATAAAACTCGTACCGATAAACCAACTTGGAATCGATATCAACGCAACGAATACGACTGCAAAAGATTTCAGCCCCAGCGTTATTCGAGGCATCTGAATTACTTGCCCGAGAAGAAAGTGAGTGTTCGTCGTCGATTGGATGGCATGTTTAGACAAATGAAGGCACACATTTGCCGACGCTGTTTCTACGAACTTCGAACCAAAACCAGCTGTCAATGAACTTGCCGTGATTGCCACGCCTTTGCTTTTGATCATTTTGGAAAGTTTTCCCAACGCTCGCGAAGCCATCATTCGGATTGCTTCCTCCGATTTGCCAAGTAAACGCGCGATCTCACGGTGGCTCTTTTTCTCATAGAAACGTAGCAAAATCACGGTTCGATCCTTTGTCGGCAGGGCGTTAAGTGCATTGTCCAACAAAGGAAGAGCTCGTTCCCACTCGTCTGGTGCGTCGTAGTTCATGTAGTTCATAGATAGTTGTTGGGCGTAGGCTCGATGCCTTAGCTGCCGTCGTTTCTCCGAATCTAGTGCTTTTGCGGCTTCAAAGACGGTCACGCGATGAAGCCACGCCGCAATTGCTGGATGACGGCCCAACTGTGCTGCTTTTCTTGACAAAATTACGAAGACCTGCTGGGCAACATCTTCACCAAGTTCGCGATTTCCTGTTTTACGTATCGCAACCGAAAGAACGAGTCCTGCATGACGGGCAACGATTTCCCCAAACGCGGCAGCGTCTTTAGTCGATGAGTAGCGC
Source organism: Verrucomicrobiia bacterium (assembly GCA_020439995.1). Taxonomy (GTDB): domain Bacteria; phylum Verrucomicrobiota; class Verrucomicrobiia; order Verrucomicrobiales; family DEV007; genus JAGROY01. Next base: position 4,311 of record JAGROY010000417.1, on the reverse strand, counting down.
TGGATTAGCTCCTGGTCATTCATTCCGTTTAAGTACCCATCTCATTTGCGATACGTAACAGAAAATTTCCTTTTTATTTGTAAGCTCCTCCAGTTCAAGTCAATAGACAACCTTGAACGTCGGGCTCTCCTCCGGCCTGGTTTTTCGGCGATCGTAAAGACGGGTGGTAGAAATATTACTATGCCCCAGCCACTCCTGAACCTTCGCAATGTCCGCATCATTGTCGAGAGCATTGGTGGCGGCAGTCGCACGCAAAGCGTGGGTGCAAAGCCTTTCGATCTGAACACCTGCAGACTTGGCGTAGTGATGAACGATGCTGCGGTAGACGCTCTTTTGATTGAGGCGTTTTGAGAGTGTCCCGGTGACGTTGCCCTGAGGTCTCGAGGTAGATCTCAATCAATTCCGCAGACCCTGGGTGCAGGGGAACGAAGCGGATTTTGTCGCCCTTGCCGTGCACCCGCAAATGGGGAACGCCCCGGCGACTCTGAATGTCCCTCACTTTGAGTGAGCACAGCTTATCGGCACGAAGCCCGTGGTAGAGAAGAACCGAAAGGATCGCTCGATCGCGTTGGCCTTTGAGAGTGTCCGGGGAAGGGGAGTCGAGCAGTTGCCTGGCTTCATGGTCACCCAGCGCTGGAGTTTTTCCTTCATTGGCTCCTTCGCCAGGTCTTGCAACACCCATGACCGGATTCAAAGCAACGGCATTCGATTCGCACAAATACTGAAACAGTGACGACTGTTTGAATTCGGGCTTCCAACCCCGCCGTGGATGAGCTAGACGTTCGGCTGAAATTCAAAACCCACCTCAGAAGGTCATGGCGCATCCCCAGCTCTTATCATTTCACGTCCTGTTTCTATTGTCTGCGCTGCTGGCAGTTCTCATAACGGACGCTTGTGGTCTGGTCTATTTGATTGGCCTGAGACAGCGCATGAACGGCATCTGCCTGAGGATAAAACACGGATTGATTGCATCAGCATGCGCAGCTACAATCGGAACCGGGCTGTTGCTTGTTATTTTGAAGCCTGAAGTCATGGCTCAGTCGGTCTTCTGGATGAAGATGGTCTTCGTTGCGGCTCTTTGCGTGAATGGCTGGCTGATCGGACGCAAGATCCCCTTGCTCACTTCGGGACCGTTTAAGACTCTTGGGCGGCGAGCACGCTGGACCTTGGCATTTGGCTCAATGGCTTCCTTAATGCTCTGGATTGGTGCCGCTTTTCTGGGGCTTATGATTTGAGCGATTGCAAGACCGCTCTCATTGCGTGGCTCATCAGCGGCGTCGGTATCTTCGCCGGGTTCCACCTCAACAAGCTCCGCACCATTGAAGCCCAACGGAAAGCCGCCGTTGCCGAATCCGACCGCGCTGCCATTGCCACCAAGCTCGCCGCTACCACCGCCGAACTTGAGCAGTCCAAGGCACAGACTGCCGAGGTCGCGTCTCGCCTTGCACGCTTTACCGTTGCCCGCCAATTCACCGACCCTCAGCGCACCACTCTCCGCCAAGCCCTCACCGCCGGACCACGCGGCAAGGTCATCATCACATTTTTGCAGGTCGAGCGCGATGCCGCTGCCTACGCCAACCAATTTGCCCAACTGCTCACCGAAGCCGGCTTCGAGGTTACAGTTTCCGACCGTATCTGGGTCAACCTCGCGCACGACGGTCTTTGGATTTGCATCCGCGAAGTCCCACCGCACGCCCCAACCATCGAAGCCGCCTTCAAGGCTGCTGGCATCGAGCTTCAGAGCTTTGTCGGCTCTGCCATGCACGAGCGTATTTCCGCACCCGATGACTCGATTGTATTCGTCGTCAGCAACCGCAAATAACGAAGCGCCTAACCAGAGCGCTGCAGCGAACTGCTCCGGGTCACGAGCCAAAAATCGCATTGCACAATATCAGTTATTATTGTGCAGCCTACGGTCGGAGTTCACGGAGTGGCTTCCCTTGAAAGCTTCTCTCGGACCCGCTTGTCCCAGTCAATCGAGCGGTGCACTACTTCAGTTCGCCTTGCCAGCTTCCTCCGATCACCTCTTCGATCGTAACCTCGACAGAATCTCCTGGGAAAAGCCCCTTCTTCCATCCGAGGCGAGCACGCAGAACACAAACTTCGTCCCACATCACCATTTGGCCGAGGTGCTTGCTCACTTCTGAGTTCTTTTTTACGCGCACAGTTGCGTATCGATTTGGGTTTGTGCCGCTGATGAGAAAAGATTCCCAGCGTGGATCGGATGCCGTCGTTGCTTTGTGCGTCCGCTTCACCGAAATGAAGAATCCTCGGCTCTCATCGAACGGATGAGTCATGAATTCCTTAAATTCTCCCATGGCGTGTTGCTTGAACAGTGGCCAGTTGATGCGCGCCTTGCCGGAACCATCAACACCCACTTCGACTGTCATCTCGCGCCGCTGTGAGTTTGACCTGACGAGGAATGCGGATACTACTTCGTGTCCGTTCGTCGATTTTCGACTCCACGATTTCAAGTGTGTCAGAAGCGGGGCTTCAAAGGGAAGAACCTTGCTACTCTCTGTCGTGATGCTGGCCAGGTTCACCTCGGGACGGTAGACATGTCGTCCCCGGACTGCACTGTCGGGGGTGACAAGGAATTCCCACAGGGCATCTCTGGCTTGCTCAATCGCTTCGCGATTGGTATTTTGGAATAGAACTGAGAACGGTTTACTGTCGCTAGGAGCAATCGGGAGTGGCGCTGCTGGTGATTCGATTGCGGGATTTGGAACAATAGCAACCGAACCTGAAATCCAGTTTTCAAGGGCAACAAACCCACTTGAAAAAATCAACAGCGCCAACGCTCCGATATCGAGATTACCCACATTCTCACGTCTTGCAAATGCCGCAACTGCCTTTGCGATTGCCCGCATGCGCCATCGCGTATTCTTGCCCCAGTTCAACCGCTTTGGCTCAAGTAGCGCCCGAATGCATTTGGCCTCGTAGCATGAATTCATTGCACTTGTCCGTCGAGTCCCTCAGCTCTAACCTGCTACGCATCGATCCCGCCGGAGCAGCAGAAGAAGCGCTCCGACACTAGATAGAAACGTGACGGCAGGCTCAGGTACTGGGGTTGCTGCCAACGTCAAATTACTCACCTCCGCATAGTTGTCCGTGCCCAAAGCACTTAGGGCATCCGGTGTAATCAGCGCGGATCCAGCCCACATCAACGTGGCGGGCCCAGATCCAACCGAAGGGCCAGTGGTATACTGCAGATTGACCGACTGCGACCCCGCACCACCTACTATTCCTAATCCAAGCAAGCTAACAGTATCCACCCCTCCAGGACTCTGGATGGGGTTTCCTCCACCGTCCATGAAAGTGAACTCAAACTCTGGGAATATATTGGCGAACCCATCAAAGAGCCCGTCTGAACCGTTAACATCGAAAGAAATATCGTATGTTGTCATCGGTTGCAAGGCGATCGCCGGGCTGTCCAGTGTGAGCTTTGCATTCCAGACCGTTGCTATGTTCGCGATGCCACCCAGGGCCCCGACGATGCTCGGATCGACAGCTGATATCCCAAAATTCAAGGAATCTCCGTCGAGCGAAACCGAAGCCCCCGACTCTGTTAGAGGGATTCCTAGGAGTGTCGCTGACACTCCACCAGATGCCTCCAATTCCCAGAGGCCCACATCCACTGGCCCTGCCGTTCCCCCTACATTCACGGTTGCAAGCCCACTTGGCGGATCGGGATCAACGGTGGCGTTTCCTACCTCACTGAAAACGTTCACGTAGGGGCCGCTGCCTCCAATAACATCGTCTCCATAGACGGATTGCTGCAATATCAGTGCAACCCCAACTCTCATAATAAATGATTCTTTCATGCTCTTAAGATCAGACTCGATCAGTTCGTTGTTTCTTTCCTTTGCCGGGCTCACTCAAATCTCAACTTCCAGAAAAAGAAGGAGTATGAACCCATCCACGCCCCATACGGATCTACCCGAGTAGCTTTCGCCTCCAAGAGCATGCCGTTCGCGTAACCACTGCAATTCATGAAATTAATGTAATAATTGTAATAACAATAGCAACAGAAACTTTGCGGCGGCTTAGTGAATCGTTACTGATTGATGCCTTAGACCTGGGCTTTCTTTCGGTCCGATCATCTTATCTGAGCGCTTGTATACCAGCCACTCCTGATATTAACGAACGGCCAAATCCGCAGCTCAATTCAACTGCTATCGGGCGCACAATAATTTTCCATATTTTTTATAATTGCAATATTCAGGGTGCCGTTTATGTTACCTGTTATGAAACCCCCGTGTGATGGAGCTGGGTCAGGAACCACGAGTACAGCGCGGCGGAAAAAAGCGA
>JAGROY010000416.1 GCA_020439995.1 Verrucomicrobiia bacterium | reverse complement strand
TGCTGGCCTCGGGTGGCCGACGAAGGAGGTGTGGCACGTGCGAGGCGAGCATCGCGAGTGGTGCGGAGCCTTCCAAACCTCTCGGCACGGTGTGCCACACGGTGCCGACACGCTTTGCGGTGGGAGGCAGGAGCGGCACGCGGGAACGGTCTGCGTTTCGCCGAGTGGAGTGAAGGCGGCCGTAGCGCAGCGCTGCCGTAACGGAGCTTGAGCGAAAGGCAAAGACGGTTCCGGGCTGGCGGTGGGCGGGAGTGGAGCCGACTCTCCTCACACAACAGCGACAGCTGCATGGAGCGGGGCGTTGCGGGGTGTCCCCGCTGAGAGGGGTGCGGGCCGCACGCAGTAGGCCCCAGGGGAGAAACCTCTCCCCTCCAGAGTTCATTCTTGGAAAAAGGCCCCCTCTATCGAGCATGGACGTCAGAAGGACTTCTGAGAGAATTCAACAATCTGGGAACTTTCCCGGCGCTTGGGGGAATGAACAGAGAGACCATTCCACTCATCATTTGAACGAATCCGAACAACTCGAACTGATTGACCGCATCCTCCTTGGGGATTTGGGTGCTTTCGAGGGAATCGTTTCAGACATGGAGGGCAGCGTTCTGCGCATCGCGCATGGTATTTGCAACGATCCTCACCAGGCCCGCGACATCGCACAGGAAGCGTTCATTGCCGCCTTTCGTCAACTGCGGGACTTTGACCCCCACCGGGCCAAGTTTTCGACTTGGCTCCTTGCGATTACGAGGAATCTCGCCTTGAAATCGAACCGCAAGCTCCGGCGTTTTACTTCCATTCCAGCCGATCACTCAAACGTCGCAGAAGTCGGCGAGGTTGCTACTGGCCCAGACGAAAACATTCAATGGAAGGAGACCTTCGCCGCTCTTGACGCGGCGCTCCAGCAACTTCCCGCTCCATGGCGCACGGCATTTACTCTGACCGAAATCGAAGGTCTGACCTACGAGGAAGCGGCAACCATCGAAGCCGTTCCCGTGGGCACGATCCGCTCCCGGATCAGCCGGGCTCGCCAGCGTCTGCGCGAAGCCATCGAATCCATTCAACCACCCCTCACATGAAACAAACCGGACACACAGATCCTATGGAAACCACCTACCGCGCATGGCTGAAACACCGCCGGATGGTCACTAGCAATGAGGCGTTTGCCGACTCCGTGATGTCTCGCCTTCAGGCCGAAGCGAGATGTGCCTTACCCCCGAAACAGCGCTTCTCCATCCGGCTTCGGAGTGCCCGGCTTCCGCAGGCATTCACTGCAGCCAGCGCCTCGATCGTGGGCATTACGAGAATCGCTGTCTTTTTCGCCATCCTACTTCTACCCGCTTAACGAAATACCAATTCACGACTATAACATCATGACTGCAATCAATTGCGAACCCTTGTGCGCACCGCGCAAACCAACGGTCGCCCTCAATCTCTCTCTGCTAAGCCCCGGTCTGGGACATGTCTATTGCGGCGTCATCGCCCGCGGTCTGCTCATCCTGGCAATGTCCCTGCTGGCACTTGCGGCGTTCATCGTCGGGTTGGTGCTGCCATTCCCAGGCAATACAGCGCTTGCCTGGATCGCCGGATTCTCGGTGATCGCGCTTGGAGTCTATGGCTGCATCGATTCCCGGAAACTGGCACTGGGCACCCGTCGCGACTATCGCCTGAAGGACTACAACCGGCCCTTGGTCTATGGTCTGCTGGCGATCATCTCGGGTCTTTCAGTTCCAGTCGTCGCCATCGTTCTTAAGACGTGGGTAGTGGAAGCCTTTATCGTCGTGGGGGATTCCTCTTATCCTACCTATGACGATCACACCCGAGTGTTGGCGAACAAGCGCGCCTACGATCAAGCGGAGCCGCAGCCCGGCGATTCGGTCGTGTTTACGAGCCCCACCGACCACCATCGTACCTGGATAAAGCGGGTGATCGCCATCGCGGGCGATGAGGTCGAAATCATCAATGACGAGGTCTATGTGAACGGCGAAAAACTTCCGCGTAACGTGATTGGTCAGGATTCGATGAAGCCAGGAGTGCTCTGCCGCGAATCCGTGGGTGGTGCCTCCTACCAAGTGCTGGTGAGCGCTGAGCCTGCTGGCGAGGCCATGCAGAAGATCACCGTGCCGGTAAACCACGTCTACGTTCTTGGTGACAATCGAACGGATTCGCAGGACAGCCGCCATTTTGGCCCCATCTCTATTTTCAGTATCAAGGGTAAGGTAACGACGCAGTACTGGCCGCTTTGGTAGGCGGAGTCAGCAGGCCACTCCTTGGAAAATGCGGCGAAAAAAAATTCCGGTTTTCGCTCCGGGACGCAGCAGAATGGCAACGCCCATGACTTCCGACCGCGAACTTCTCTCCCGCTACCTTGCCGACGGGGATGAGATGGCCTTCACCGAACTGGTGGATCGCTACCTCGTCCTCGTGCGCGGGATTGCCTGGCGCGCCTCCTGGATATCGAACAGCTGCTCGCCAGTCAGGGAGGGCCGAACTGGTGGATGACATCTCGATGGCGGTCTTCGCCGCGTTGACGCGCAAGGCCGGGGCTCTCGTGAAACGTGATTCCTTCGCTGGCTGGCTCACGCTCGCCACGCGGCTACAGACGGCGGAGGCACTGCGGCGGGAGGATTCCCGCAGACGACTCATGAGAAATGGCCACGGACAGGTCAGCTCAATCTCTGCTTGGGATATTGACAGAAAGCTTTTTCCCCATGCTCAGCCGAACCTCGGGTTCATAACCCAGCGACCGATAGAACGCCTCAACCGCTTCGTTGCCCTGCGCAATTTGCATATTGATCTTCACACACCCTAACGCAACGAGGGCATTCATACCGCCGCCCATAGAAGGACGACTCCCTCTGGGATACCCATTTTTCCGTGGACGCCCGGCACGTCGCTGCGGGGTGCGGAGCTTCTAACAAACAACAAACCGCTCGACGAGCGGCTGACTATAAAAAAAGCGCACGGTGCTGGGGAGTATCGCATCACCGAGTGGTGGAGAATGGGAGGCGGTGAATGCGATACTGCCCGGCACGGTGTAAGACAACTTACCGAATGGCGAAGCGATAAACGGTGGCGCGATGCTGGCCTCGGGTGGCCGACGAAGGAGGTGTGGCGCGAGCGAGGCGAGCATCGCGAGTGGTGCGGAGCCTTCCAAACCTCTCGGCACGGTGTGCCACACGGTGCCGACAAGCTTCTGGTGGGAGGCATGAGGGGTAGGCGGGAACGGTCTGCGTTTCGCCGAGTGGAGTGAAGGCAGCGCTGCGCTGCGGTAACGGAGCTTGAGCGAAAGGCAAGGACGGTTCCGGGCTGGAGGTGGCCGGGATTGGAGCCATCTAACACACTCCGCAGAGCGGCAAATGACCATCGCCGCCTTGGCGGATCGGGGCGTTGCGGGCACTCCCGCTAGAAGGGGTGAGGCTGCACGCAGTAAGCCTCAGGGGAAAACCTTCCCCTCCCAATGTCCTCATGCCCTTGTGACTCATTTTGCGGAAGAATGAAATAGGCATCCCCGCTAATCGAACGCTTCCTATAGAATACCACGAATGAAACGAACATCGTTAGGAAAACAACTTCGCGCTGATAATAAAGTGTAAAGTGTTATCGTATTGGGCATGACATCGTGATTTAGTCGCAACCGAATCTTGAGTTACCTTCTTACCATTAAACCCAAGCCAACATACGATCCGCTAGATCCTTGTCCATGCATGGAGCCGACCATTGGTGGCCACACTCTTCGCCTCCTACGTAAATTAGGCGAACCTTCCAATCGTCTGGAAGGCTCCTCAATGTCGATTGAAATATCTGCA
>JAGROY010000076.1 GCA_020439995.1 Verrucomicrobiia bacterium | reverse complement strand
CCCCACACCACCAAGCATACGGATCCGCAATAGCGCCGTAAATGGGGCGGTTCAGGGTTCAGGCGCGCCGATTGTGATCACTGTTTGAGCATAGTTTTTGGCGTTCGAAATCGCTCTCATCGGCGGTTCCGTGGATTGCCCCGTCGGTTCTTCCGCCGATTGAGAAGGTCGAGAATTGCGCACCTCGGCGATATGACTGGACGTGGCTACTCAAAGAAATATGGTTTTCGAGGTTGTGCCGCGAGGGTCGGACTCGTGATTTCTGCGTCGATTGTTGCTATTCGGCAGCGACTGAGTTGATTGGTTCCTCGATAGTGCTCGGCTCCCAGCTCGCTGCGATTGCCTTGAACGCTTCATCAAGCGCCATAAGCACTTGCTCTCGACTTGCTCCGCTTGGAACTTCGACCTTCACTGCCTCACGTGCGCTGTGAACTCTTACGATCTGATGGGACAGAATTGAATCAAGCTTTCGATCTTCCGCCTCCATTGCCTCCCATTCGGCTTGCGGCATGAACCACACATCTCCAGTGACGGCGGTGCGGGTTTCCCATTTGTCTGAGATTTCGCGATAAGCCCCTTCGAGGTCTGCGCTGATAACGTCTCGCGCAACGCCTCCCGCTGTTTCAATGCTGAAATACGGCACACCGTCTCGATAGAATAGCGTTGAGCGTTTGTCATTCAACGCGTTGTCGACAAGTGATTCCACTAACCATGTCCGGGACTCATGAATACCCGACAGAATATCCTCCCGAGTTGATCCAACTGGGAACTCCAAGGCTACCAATGAATATGCAATTCTCGTTAGCTCGATGCTATTAATTTTCATGTCTCTATTTTGTATTGGATTTCGATTTTGGTTTGGGTGAGAGTTTCTTTGCTGCATTCCGCAGCCGTTGCGCCTGTCGGCCAGTCATCCACCTGCCTCGAAAGAAGAACTCGCCTGCCCTTGGATGTGGCCAGCAGTGGCGTTGGATGCTGCCGACGAGAAGTTGCCCAGGCTCGGCGCCTGGTAGCTGCTCGGCCTGCTCATCGGTCAGCATGAACTCGCAGCACTGCGGTGGCTGAGTGACAGCGGCTTTAGGAAAAGTTTTCAAAATTCAAATTCGTCGTGATTGGTAATCCCCGATTCATCCTCAGGTTCAGCATCGTGCTTGCAGATTTTCCACCAGCGCTTCCGATTTGTTCGCATGGGGATGAACTGGCGTGGATATCGTTCTTGCAATCGCCCGAGATACCATCCGCAGGTCTGCGCATAGTTGAGCAACTTCTGTGCGTCATATCGGGTGCCAGAGTCGTCTTGCAGCAGTTCCCGCAATTCTTCGGCAGTGCCCTCCCATTCTTCTTCAACGCCTTTCCATAGAGCGCGCTCGATCATGGATAGCAATTGCTCTTGCGGTGAAAGTTCCTCAAGGGATTGCACCAGTTCCGGGTGCTTGAATCCTGCGATCCCGAAACGCCTGCATTGAAGTTCTTCCGGGATCTCCCATTGATCGAGGAAATGTAAAAATGCGGGGATCTCGGCGACCATGGTTTTCCAGAACCGTTCCTTTTCATCTGCCGTGGTGGTGGGCATCGGCATCTGGAATCGACTGGCACGTAGGATGATAATCTTGTCTGAGATGTCTGCATTCAATGGCGGCAGCACCAGCAGACATTCAGGATCATCGTTCAACGTGATGGTGACGCGCCAGAACGGACGCAGGTTCACAGGTTTCCGGTGCTTGCCATGACAAGCGTGAATCTGGTTCACGGTCATTGCTTTGATCTGCGCCCCGAATGCCAGTCGTTCCTTGATAGCGGTGCCCATGAATTCGTCCTCCAGCATCAAATGCTCTGCCTCGAACAACTCGGCATTGAAGTCGGTTCGACCAGTCATGAATGCATGAGGTTTTGCGCTACGTCCGCCGATCATCTCGGTAATGAGATTTTGTAGCAGTGACTTTCCACAATCCCGTGCTCCTGCGATAGCTACCGTTTGCCCCGGTTGGATCTTGCCGGATACCAGCGCTTGATGGGACAGCTTCAACCATCCGTAAAACGTGCTCAGTTGCTGCTCTCCGTGGGTTGGTTCACTCCTCAGCAATAATCCCTCAATCAGCGCCATCAACGTCTCCCATGATCCATCGGCAGGCTTGATGATATGCGGTGAGTCAGTGACTAGGAATCGCACACCGTTCTCGGAATAGAATCCAGTCTGCCTTCCTGCCAGTGGGTTGGCATAGCGAACGTCTCTGTCATCCATAATTTCCAGAAGGACTTCCTCCGCAGGGGACAGCATAGAACCTTCGGTTTTTGTGGTGCTGATACCTTGCTGGCGCAGCCATCTTTTGAACTGTGTTTCATTCAATGGCAGCCATCGCTCGTGCTTATTCTGAATCAGGAATTCCTTCCGGTCTGAATCGTAGAATGCGTCTGGCGACAAGGTGACAGCTGATTCAGGAAAAGTTTCTGAAGCATCGCGACACTCTGAATTCTCCTCCGGTGACAAAGTGACAGCGGTTTCCTGAGAAGTTTTCAAATGAGGTGCAGAAGATCCTGTATCAACGGGGTACTGAGAAGTTCTGGAATCTTTTTGGTTTTTAGCTGTCACCGTGTCACTCGCCGGAATCGGGGCAGGTTTCAGGTTTGCTCGGATGTTCTTCGCGAAGTCCTCACGCGACTGTTCTCCAGCTATATCAGTGATGTCCTTACCCATGAGTCACCTCAGTTTTTATCTGGTGAACCAGAATTTCAGAAGCAATGCCGGACAATTCCTTGGTGATGCGTTCCTCCATCTTCCCGCCTGCCGGATCGTCATCAGGACAGAGAATGACCCGCTTTCCGGTGAACAATAGATTCCATTCAGGATTCCATGTTGTCGCTCCCGGCAATGCTACCGCCAGCGTCTTTTGGTCGGCATCCATTGTATCAATGCCACGGTCGATCAACGTGATACAGTCGGTTTCTCCCTCAGTGATCCAGACTTCATCGATGTCATTTCCGAGCAGAATTAGGTATTCACCGCGCCACAGTGCATCTCTCGCTTTGCCGTATTCCCACTTGAAACGTCGCTCGCCATTCTGGATCCACCTGCATTTTACGCCGTGGGAATACAGGAACCAGATTTTGCCGTCGAGCCATCCCAGGCTTGATTCAAGTGCCAGTCCTTTCAGCGTCTCAGATTCCCAGCCGCGCTTTGCTGCGATTTTGGCTCTGATGGCATCATCCTCCACCAGATTCCTTACCGCTTTTGCCGCGACTGTGATTTCTGAAGCGGTCGGCTTGTATTTCGGTTCCGGCAGTCGCTCCCGCTTTTTGAGAACTTTTCCAGAATTTGCTGTCACTGTGTCATCGCAGCTTCCACCCAGCTTTTCGCAGGCAGCTTTGAAATCGATGTCATAGAACTTCTGAGCAAAGCTGATGCTGTCGCTGATATGTTCACCGCACCCATAGCAATGCGCGTGATCGTCACAGACATTGAAGCTGGGTGACTGCTCGTCGTGGAACGGGCAGTGCGTGATCTTGTGATCGCCATATCGCCGAAGTGGTTCCCCTGTTAGACGCTCGACGAGTTCGGGCAACGGGTTTGCGGCTTTGATTTGTTCGGTGTCGAACCTTGCGCTGGTGGGGGAAATGTGTATTCTATTCATGTCGTGATTGCGATGACCGGGGGAGCCTGCCAGCTCGTTAACCTCGGTCTTTTTTGTGTTCATGGGGAGGGGGGTACTTCAGTCTGAGCAGTGATACGGCACCACTTTGCCAGCCTGCGTTGATTGATTCATCACCGGGGCGCGACTCCCTTCTCTCAGCTATCGCCTTGATGGCTGCGTTCAGCTGTTCGGGCGCTTGCTCCCTTATAGTCAGTGATGGGGGCTCCACTGTGATGTTTTCGAGGGCAGTGTGAACGCGGACTATTGTTAACGTTGTCGGTGTGCTCATTTTCTTCATTGTGTTTTCGGTGAAACCTTCCGCGCTGCTCTTCTCAGTCTCCATATTCAGGGCCGCCCATGAATCATCCCAAGGCTTCCTCTTCGATCCTCTCCACATCACTAAGGCGGTAGCGCAGTAATCGACGATTGAACTGGATCGCCCGGATGAGCCCTTCGCGTTCCCGCCGCTTGATCGTTTCGATGGAAACGCTCCATCGATTGGCCAAATGTTTGCGTGAAATCAACCTTTCCTCCGAGTTCTGGGTTTGGTGCTGTTTATTCATGGGACTATTTGTGTGTCCACCGAGGCAGGAATTTGGCTCAGATAGACTGTTGGCCATACAAAAGCACAAACGATAGAGCATGTCCAACTACTTTGTTATTAGCAACTTATGGCCTGGATACCCAACTCGTCTCAAACCTCACCCCAACTCGAATGGTAACCACACCCAACCTGTCAGAACGGTGCCCCCAAGTTGACCGAAACCTTACCCCAACATTAATTGTAAAAAGCTACATCATGGGAACTTCGGCTTCTGGTGCGCTTGCAGGTGCCCCCCCTGTGGGTGGTCTGAGCAGGCGTTCAACCGGACTTTCCTCAACTGACCATCACTTCTTAATCACACCAGTCTCGTATGGGGCCTTCGTGCACCCACCTCAATTACTGGTCGGCCCGTGGTCAAAGCACTGCGGCATTTGGTTCGCATCGCCATTCGAGTAACGCATCGCAAAACGCCCGCCTTGTTTCTTGTTTAGAGAAGTCAGCGGGATTTTAAAGATTGATATGGGGCCAGAGCGCGTTGAATCAGGACACGCTCAAGCACTGCGGCAAAGATGGATGAGCAGATGATCGAGCATTACTCGCCGATGTGATCAGAGGGGAAGTGAAGACAAGCTCGCATAGCTATCCACACCGACGAACCCCGCTCGGCCATTTTGATCAGTTAACGATAGTCGATCCCATACAGGAATTTTCCCGGCGCTATTGCTTCACGAGAGAATCTACTGACGGTACTCGCTCGGGGGCTTACTGATGGTCGAGCAGTCTGTATAGGATTTCTGATCGTAGCTTCCAGATTATCTTGGGATCAAACCTCATCATGTCTCTATTTTCCAATCGAGACTCATGCTGGAATTTACGAAGAATTCTATTTCTTCCGTGTGTTGTCGGACGACTGCTTTTTCCTTGCTCTTGGACTGGTCTTCTTCGCCACAGGGGGTGCCTGATCGCGGGGGGGGATCACGAGTGAAATAGCTATGGCGATTAATTCCCGCTTTTCTTCTTTTGACAGTGAAGCGTCATCGGGAAAGGGACTAACGTTCAAACGATTCTCTAGATCCGTCAGCAATTCTCTTTCGTCAATTCCTCCTTTGATTTATCGATGACTTTGTTTCCAATGAGATTGAAAATGCGTATGTGTGGGGCGTTACTGACGAGGGCTACGATTACAAGTGAACGCCCCTCGGTTACAAGATCGTCATTTCCAGTAACAGACATTAGACGGAGGTCATAGCCATCACAGTGGGGGTGGGCGGTTGGTATGATGTA
>JAGROY010000415.1 GCA_020439995.1 Verrucomicrobiia bacterium | reverse complement strand
CGAATCATGACCTGCAGGCCGATGCCTATTCGCTCGCGGGTTTCCCCGATCATGCCCGCCGTGGGAGTCGTGCCCCCTTCGATCAGGCTGCCGCAAAGTTCCACGCGCTGGGCCCCTCCCTGTTCCGAGGCCACGGCGCTTTCGACTGAGTCGATACAGATTTCAAGTTTGATCATTCCTGCTTCTGCCACGGGATGCGGAAATCTTTAAGCACAAAGTTTGGCCAATTCACTTTTGCCCGCACCGGGCGAAGTTCTGCGATTTACACGCTTGTTGGACACGGCTAGCATGACTCATTCCCTATGATTGCCATGAAAAACACGATTCGCACCCTTCTGCTTACTCTTCTGCCAGCATTCGCCTGTGTCCCTGGTGTGGCTGACGAGAGACTGGAGGGGATCGCTTGCCGCTCCGTGCATTTGGGCTATCAGGATGCGCCGAAAGGCCTGGTCTTCTACAACGAAGTCGTCGTGGAGCAGTCGGCGGATGGGACGTATTTCTGCGTCTGCGGATTCAATCATGGCTACTTCGGTATCCAGGAACTACGCCGGGGAAAAAAGGTCGCGATTTTTTCCGTCTGGGATCCGGGAGATCAAAACGATCCGAATGCGGTGGCGGACGAGCAGCGGGTGCAACTGATGTTTCAAGGCGAAGACGTTGAGGTGAGGCGATTCGGCAACGAAGGAACCGGCGGCCAGGCATCCTTTCCTCTGGAATGGAAAATGGGGGAGCGCTACCGGTTCGCTGTCAGTGCTGAGTTGATCGATGGCGGCAAGCGGACGAGCTACACTGGCTGGCTGGCGCTTCCGGGGGACGACGACAGCTGGAAGAAGCTTGTTACCTTTGCAACTCTGGCAAAGGGCGACGTGTTGGCAGGGTATTACAGTTTCGTGGAAGACTTCCGGCGCAATCGTGAGTCGACCAGGTTCACCCGCCGCGCGCGCTTTGGCCCGGCCTGGTTGCAGTCGGTCGATGGCGACTGGATGCCGCTGACAAAGGCGCGCTTCACTGGAGACAAAAACCCGGCGCTCAATGTGGATGCGGGATTGACTGCAGATGGAGTAATGTTTCTCGCGACTGGCGGGGATATTCGAAATGAAACGTCGCCGCTGTGGCGGGACATCATCCTCCCTGCGAGCGCGCCACGGCCAGTGATGCCAACAAGGTTTGTTGCAGGGATCGAAGCGCTGCCTGCCAGAGATCCGAGCATGGGCCAGCTGCGGGTGATGAGCTACAATGTCAAAACCGGAAAGGAAACTGCAGATCTGGCCGCGATCATTCGCACGGTGGATCCAGATATCGTCGCCCTGCAGGAAGTGGACAGGGGCACTAAGCGCAGCAGCGGTAGGGACACGCTGGCGGACCTCGCAGAGGCAACCGGCATGCACTCCACTTACGGTAAAGCCATGGACTATGACGGCGGTGCCTACGGCGTCGCGGTTCTGTCACGCTTTCCCCTTGGTGAAGCCGTCGTTCACCGGCTGCCGAGTGAGGGCGACCTTGAGCCTCGGATCTTGCTGGAAGTGGAGCCGCGCCTGCCCAGGGGGAAGCTGAAGTTCTTCGTCACACACCTGCATGCAGGGAAAGAGGCGAATGTCAGGGTGGCGCAAGCCGTGGAGATCGCCCGCATCGCCGGTGCGGCAGGGGAAGTGGCTGTCGTCGCCGGTGACCTCAATGCAGTGCCGGGCAGCGAAGTGCTGACGACACTGACTGAAGCCGGGTTCACCGATTCGGTAACTGCAGGTGCGCCGACAATCCCTTCCGAGAATCCCAACCGCCGCATCGACTACATTTTGCCCGTATCAAGTGGCTGGCAGCCTGGAAAAGCATTTACCGCCCTGGATCTCGCTCCCGAAAACGAGGTGTGGAAAAAGCTCATCGCCAGTGCCTCCGATCACCAGCCGACGGTGCTGGAGACATCTATCCCAGCCACCCCGTGATTCCAAGATCCAGCAATAATGGATGCGGGAGCCACATTGAAAAGCGGGCTGCGTCCGTAAACGATGCGCGGGAAAAGGTGGGGAAAGCGGGGGGCTGCAGCAGTTGCTTTGCTATGTCTAATCGTCCGGCATTCTTCTGCGGGTTGCACTGGCGAAACCTTCGCGGCGGCGCGGTGCTCGCCGGGTTGCAGTGGATGCAGTTCACGGAATCATCCCGTGCAGTTCCCATACCGGTGCGCCGGCTCTATGTCGGCACCAAGGGCGAGCTGGCAATCGTCGATGGCACACTGGCACACCCATTCAATTCACCCACATCACGGCCCGCCCGGTTCTCTCCTGGCTGTATCGCGTGAAGGATGTTCGCGTGCCATCCAGGCGAGGCAGTGTTGTTCTGGGCGCAAATTGAGGCCGACCGGGCCAGTGGCAGGCTCCAAATCCACGCGGGTAACCTTGCGGATGTGGTGGATGGTGCCGAATGACTTTCAGCCACGTATACTCTCACAGATCGCTGTTGTTTTTGTTTCAGCCTAATAACGCTCTGATATGTTTCGTTCTGACGGGGTGAGTGCGAATTCTGGGCCTATCCTTTTGGCGTTGGGAATCTTGATGCTGATTGCCTCTGGGCATGCTGGCGAACCGGAACGCCCTGCTTCGTGGCATCGAAAGATCGTCCAACATCAGAGTGAACTGGATCGCGGCAAGGTGGATATCTGCTTTGTGGGCGACTCCATCACTGAATTTTGGGGACACACAGGAAAGCCTGTTTGGGAGTTGGAGTTTCACGGCTCAAGGTGCGTGAACCTTGGAGTCAGTGCCGACCGCGCGGAGGATATTCTTTTCAGAGTTCAACGTGCGGATTTTTCGAAAGCCAGGCCGGATTTCTTTGTGGTGATGGCAGGCACGAACAACCTTGGGAAGGAGCCCCCTGACGACTCAGCATTGGTGGCGAATCGAGTGCTCGAAGTCGTTCGATGTCTGCAGGAGAGTTGTCCAGAGTCGCGGATTCTTCTGCTCTCAATCTTGCCCAGCGGAAACAAGCCTGGCTCGGCGCTGCGCAACCGAATACTCAAGACGAACTCTTTTTTAGATGAGGGCGTGGCGAAACGCTTTCCGTCGAAATGTCAGTTTCTGGATGTCCACGATTCCTTCGTGAAGGCTGGTGGCGGATGGGTTCCGAGATACACGATCGACGGCACGCATCTGACATTGGATGGTTACGATCGGCTTGCCGGCGCGATTGTTCCGATCTTGAGGGCTCTCTCCGTGCGCACCTCGAAATAGGATGCTCTACGGGACGATTTCGACGGGATCGCCCACTTGTGTGGCACCAAAGAACGCCTTTGCTTTATTGTGTGGCATGCGAATGCAGCCATGGGAAGCAGGGTAGCCAGGGCAGGAGCCCACGTGGAATCCGAATGCCTGACAACTTAACCTTTGGAAATACGGCATCGGCGAGCCGTAGATGGACGATGTGTGGTTTCGTGCTTTATTCGTGATGACAAATTTTCCACTGGGTGTCCTGAATCCACGCATTCCTGTTGAGACTTCGGTCGACAATATTGCTTCGCCACCTTTGTAAAGGGTGGCGCGCTGGTCGGATAGAGAGATAATCACGTGCACGTCACGTTTAGAATCCGGATCCCGACCCAGGAGGAGCTGCGCGCACTCGATGTTTTCGCCATCGCACGCAAAGTTGAGTGGCCAGCGACTGTATTTTTTCGAGGTCTTGAATCGTTTTGCGCCGTTGTCGAGCAGCAATTTGACCATTTCTACGTTGCCGTAGGCAGCCGCGAGCATGATCGGGGTCAGTCCAACATCCCGCTTGAGGTAGAAAAGGAAGCGATCGTTCGGGATCATCGCTTTGAACGAATCCTGCAAGTTCTCATGAGCGAAAGTGGCATTTGGATCCGCTCCGCGTTTCAGAAGCCGTTCCATGATCGGGAGATTCTGAGTCGCGCATGCCAGGGCAAAAGCCGTCTGGTCGTGACGTCCAGTGGTTGACAGCGATGGTTCAGATTCGAGCAACAACTCGACCAGTGCGACATCGCCCCTCTCTACCGCGATGTGTAGTGGAGTATCTCCCGCAGGATCCTTTTGATCCGGCGATGCGCCATGGGCTAGAAGCAGGTCAATGACTGCAGGATCGGCCTGATGCAGGGCGAGAAAAAGGGCGTCTCCTGGATCGGCACCATGGGCGAGCAATAGCTGGACGAGGCTAACATTTCTCTTGTCCAGCGCCCACTTCAGCGGAGTGGTGCCATCTTTTCCTGGATGGTCGAGCGGAGCATTCAGATCGATAAGAAGGCGAATCATGTCTAGATTCTCGTGATGAAAGGCCAACCCTATCAAATCCGGCTCAAGTATTTTGCCATCATCCGTTTTACCGCTGGCGGCTGAAGCTGCGGGCAGCACGCAGAGCATCGCTGCCCCATTTTCAGCTAGAAGCCTGGCGAGCTTGAGGTCATTGGACTCCACGGCTGCAGCAAGCGGTGAGCGGCCATCAGCAGTGGACAGGTAGTTCGGGTCCGCTCCGGCATTCAACAAAAGCTCAGCAAGTTCCTCGTTGCCGGCTTTGACGGAAGCGTAAAGGGGTTCTTGTAGATCTTCCGGTTGAAGATGAGGGGAATCGGTATCGCCGACCAGCAGTTGTGCCATCGCCAAGTCGCCATTGCGAACGGCCACAGCGATTGCTTTTCCGCCTCCAGGGGTCTCAACTCCGACTGGTACTCCCCGCGAAATGAGTTCGCTGATAAGAGTGCTCTGCTTCTTCTCAACGGCGTAGCTGAGAGCGCTAAATCCCTGTTTGTCAGCCATTGCCAGTTGCGCTTCGGTCGTCAGCGGCAGCAGACGGTCTATCGCGAACTGGTAGTCGCCGCAAATTGCGGCAACGAGTGGCGTCTGCTCCAACTCGTTTTTTCCATCCAGAGAAACGGACACTTTGAGCAACAGATCCAGGAGTTCGGTGTTTTTGGACTCAATTGCAGCGAAAACGGAAGCTGTGGAGGTGGGTATCCCGTCCGTTTGCAGTTTCCTTAAGGCTTGCTGTTCCTCAGACAGGATGCAGCCACTGAGCATGAAAAGGCTGACCAGAAGCAAAACATGAGAAAGGCAGGCGCAACAACTCCTACTGCCATGGTGTAGAGGCAGTTTAGTGCTAATTTTCTGAGGAGACGAGGAGATCTCAGCGAGCTGCAGTCTGGCACACATCAATGTTCAGGTCCGTAAATGTGACGAATATAACATCACAATTAGCCACAGTCTTTCGTAAGCTCAACTCGTTTCCGACACGGAGTAGAACGGTAAGTGGCTCATTTCCAATCGAATCAGGGGAAAATACTTAAGTTTGGTAAATTTTCCGTTTTTACTCGCATCGCCGCTAAGATTCATTGACCTGTCGCACGTGTATTGTCCCTTCTGCAAGCGCCGAATTGTTCGATCGGACGAGCCTTTCTCTACTTCCGGGGAGGGGAGCGTTTGTGAGTGCTGTGATGCCTCACCTTTGCTGACTGCCTTCCGTGAGCCTCCGCCTGCGACGATTGAGCTCCAGCACGATTGGGGAGGGGAACCATTCTCTCTCTGGTCATTGAATCCCGACGCTGGCATCGAAGTTGAAGAACCGATCGGCCCGTCCGACTCTCACCACCAGCGTGAGTCTGTGGCAGAACCTCCTTTGCCTGATACTGCTCCAATTGTGCGAGTTCAGGAGAACCGGCCCCGTGACAGGGGCGGGAGAGCTAGCTCGGAGGAGGAAGTGACGAACGATGAAAGGGCGAAAAAGTGGCGATCTTTCCCAATGGCCGGAAGGGCGAAGTGGGTGTGTTTGTTTGTGCTGGTAGGATGTCTGGCCGCAGTTGTGTTCGATGCCCTGGGCGTCATCGATCTACTGGGCAATTCCAAATCATTTTCCGCAAAGGTGGGGGTGGAGAATCGGGCTGAACACGATGGCGAGCGGTCTTACGGCAAGGTGCGAAGTGCTCTGATGATGAAGGCTCATGCGATGTGCTGGGACTACTCTCGCGCGAAAACCTGGAACGAACTACAGCCTGTGGTAAGAAATTGGGAGCGCGTCCAGCCACTGATGCGACGTTTCTATAAGAGGAAGCCGTTTCCTGCGAAGGAACTCGACAGACTGAGCGAGGGTATAGTTATCTCACTTCCAGATGATCCCCGCTACGGATCCAGCCCTGAACTCATTGTTTTCAACGGGAGGTTTATTGACGATTCGCCTGTGCAGTTCGTTTTCGTGACGACAGCATCAGGGCCAAAGATCGACTGGGAGGGGATGGTGGGTTACAACTTGATGTCGCTCGCCGATTTCAAGAGTGCCCACCCGACGCTCGCTCAGCCGATGCGCGTTCGCGTTGCTGAGGGAGGTGAACACGGCGGTATCTACGACGAGGCTGAGTTCGTCAGTTTAAGGTTAACGCATCCAGACGAGCGGAATGAGGTTCTCTATGGCAATGTTAGACGAGCGAGCGCCCTGGCGGAGGAATTCGAGGAAATCTTCCGGTCGAGCAAAGGGAGGGAGCAGTCTATGACGCTGACCTTTGCCTATGCCGATCAGGAGCAGTCGGGCAGCAGGCAAGTGGAAATCACCGGCATCTACTGTCGGGGCTGGGTCTGGTAGACCAGGGCACCCGCTGTCTGGTGAGAGGTCAGCTTGATGTGCTGGAAGTGGCGCGACGTGTGCGTGAGCGTCTGCGGAACGGAGAAGATCTCCGGTTGGCTGGCGCAGTGCTGCCTGCCGGCCGACTGGAGCCTGACTCGCTCCGTCCGCCTGAGCTTCGCGATGACGAACCACGGCCGGAGGACTGGCCCCGACCACCACCGCCACTGCGGGTAGGGCGGACGCGGGCATCTTCATTGCCATCTGCAGCGTTGGTCTTGAAGCCCTCGATGTCCTGGACAGGAATCGACCGGCCCAGCACCTTTTCAATGTCGCGGAGCAGGCCGCGTTCATCCAGGCTCACCAGTGAGTGAGCCGCGCCTTCTTCGCCAGCACGGCCGGTGCGACCGATCCGGTGCACGTAGTCTTCGGGAACGTTTGGAAGTTCAAAATTCACCACGTGCGGCAGCAGGCTGATGTCCAGCCCACGTGACGCGACGTCCGTGGCAACCAGCACGCGTACCCGTCCCGTCTTGAAATCTGCCAGAGCCTGGGTTCGTGCGTTTTGACTCTTGTTGCCATGAATCGCGCTGGCGGTGATGCCATCGCTGTCAAGTTGCTTGGTCAGCCGATTCGCGCCGTGTTTCGTGCGAGTGAAGACCAGCACCTGACTCCAGTTGCCAGTGCGGATCAGATGCGAGAGCATGGAACGCTTGTCAGCCTTCGCGACAGGATGAACGACCTGGGTCACCTTTTCAGCCGCAGTATTGCGGCGAGCCACTTCGATCAATTCAGGATCGTGCAGAATACCGTCGGATAGCTGCTTGATCTCGTTCGAGTAGGTGGCGGAGAACAGCAGGTTCTGTCTCCGCGCAGGGAGTAGCTTTAAGATCTTGCGAATATCGTGAATGAAGCCCATGTCGAGCATGCGGTCCGCTTCGTCCAGAATAAGAAATTCGATGCGCGACAGGTCAACGGTGCGCTGGCTGGCGTGGTCGAGCAGGCGTCCGGGCGTGGCGATGACGATGTCGACTCCGGCACGGAGCTTGTTGATCTGCGGATTGATGCCGACACCGCCGAAGACGATCGTCGACTTGAGATTCAAGCCCGCTCCGTAGGTTTCGACGCTCTCGCCCACTTGAGCGGCAAGTTCGCGGGTAGGTGTGAGGACGAGTGCGCGCGGTGCCTTGCGTACGTGCTTTCCACGCGATGTGTCTCCTTGCTGTTCGGCGAGAATCTGGAGCATGGGCAGGGTGAAAGCGGCTGTTTTTCCGGTGCCCGTCTGTGAGCCTCCGAGAAGGTCACGACCTGCAAGGATCGGAGGGATTGCCTGCGCCTGGATCGGGGTGGGCTTGGTGTATCCTTTGGCAGTTACAGCAGCGACGAGTTCGGCTCTGAGGCCGAGATTTTTAAATGACATTTATCTTTGTATTCAGTGATTGAGAGATTGCGGTAGTTATCACGTCGTAGTGATGCATCAGATGTCATTCGAATGTCGCAGGGCGACAGTGGTGAACAGCGTATCAACGCATCAAGGACACGATTTCTCGCGCTCGATATTGTTCACGGGATCACACTGAAGAGCCGTCATTTTCTTCTCCCGATCTGGGTTGAGACGCGCTATATGGCAGCAATCGCCTCCGCGAGGACAGTGTTTCGTCCAAGCTTGACTGCCGAACAGTCGTCGCGTTCTGCGGCCTGTCAACCAGCCAATTTTGAGAGTTCAAATAGGGGGTGGTGGGCTTGCAAACCGGAATACAACGAGGGCAAGAGGGGCGCTGCGTTGGCCAAGTAGTGACGAGCGCTCCACGGGAATTTACGATTGTCTGGGAGGTATGAAAGAAAGCGAAATATTTGGCTTTGATGCATTTAGCCCGCCCCAGATTGCGGAGAAAATTGAGAACATCGGAGTTGTGAAAGCGGGCCTGGGGCTCGTGTCGATGGCTGCGCTGGGAGTCCTCGCTGGCGGGTTTATTGGTTTGGGTGCCCTCTATTATACGATTGTTGTATCGGATCCGGCGCTTAGTTTTGCAACGGCACGTGTTCTTGGGGGAGTGGTGTTCTCGCTGGGGTTGATCCTGGTCATTGTCGCCGGTGCCGAGTTGTTTACCGGAAATAATCTTATGGTGATGGCATTCGTCTCACGGAAAATTTCTTTGCGATTGCTCGTGCGGAACTTTTTCGTCGTGTTCACTGCCAATTTTGCCGGTGCCTGCGGATTGGCTCTCCTTGTTTTTCTTTCCGGGCATTTGCAGTCGGGCGACGGACTCATCGGTAGGAAGGCTGTTGCCATCGCTGAAGCCAAAGTGTCGCTACCATTTGTCGAAGCGTTTTTCCGCGGAGTGCTTTGCAATATGCTTGTGTGTCTCGCTGTATGGATCGCCATGGCGGCCAGAACTGTTTCTGGAAAAATCCTGGCGATCGTTTTTCCGGTGTCTGCGTTTGTTGCCGCGGGCTTCGAGCACTGCGTGGCGAACATGTACCTCATCCCGCTGGGCATTCTCGAAGCGGATGCCAATGGTGCTGCCGCACATGCCGGTTGGGGCGGCTTGCTGACGAACCTGATTCCCGTGACTCTGGGAAATCTCGCCGGCGGTGCCGGTCTTGTCGGGCTGGTTTACTGGGTCATCTATCACGCACGAAAGCGGCAGTGAAGGCGCACGAAAGAGCAGCGGCTGGTGATGCGGAATTCCGTTGCATTTCCCGTCACGGTCTGCACGCTAACCAGCATGAACAAGCCCGATTTTCTTTCCCAATTTCTTCAAGACGATGGCCGGACGGTCATCGTGCCCATTGACCATGGGACCGCAATTCCAGTGCCCGGACTTGAGTCCCCTGCGGAGCTGATTGGCCAGCTCAACCCATTCGCAGACGGGTATGTCGTCAACCTGGGAGCAGCTCTCGGACTAGCGAATGCTCTCGACGGAAAGGGCGTCTGCCTGCGCACGGATATTTACAAACCAGCCTATGGTGACAACACCGATCACGGAAGCTATCTGGTTTATTCCATCGAAGACGCGCTCGAAGTGGACGCCCATGCGGTGATGAACATGTGCTATCCTCACCATCCGAACGAGGCTCAGATTTTTCGCGAGTGCGCTGAGCTCATCAACCAAAGTCAATTGACCGGCATCCCTGTGATCCTTGAATCATTGCCTTTTGGAATCGGTCGTCCTGATGACTATACGGTCGAGAATATCCGCTTCGCCGTTCGCGTCGCTGCGGAGCTGGGTGCCGACATCGTTAAGACCGCCTATCCGGGAGATCGCGATGGCTTCGAGTCCATCGTGAAGGATTCCTATGTGCCGGTGATCGTGCTCGGCGGCGCGGCTACTGACGACGCAGGCATCCTGCGCATAGCTGCCGATGCGATCTCGGCCGGAGCTGCTGGAGTAGCGATCGGTCGAAATGTCTGGCAACATCCACACCCCGAGCGCATGGCCAAAGCCCTGCACGCGATCGTTCACGAGAATGCCACGGCTGACAGCGCCGCAGGCATTCTGGCGAACGGTTAGAAACACAGGCTGCCGGGCATGTTTTCGTGGCGGTGCATGTTGGGAGCAGAAGCGGGCGTTGGATAGGCTGCGTAGCACGGGATTCTGACAGTGTTCCGCTCCAGATAGCAAGGATTCGCTGGTAGATTCAGCCTCCGAAAAAGAGATTCCGTTGGCGTGGCAGAAACGATATGGTCGGAACCGTGACGATGTGTTCTAAAAAACTCCCAATGCGCCCAATCAACAGCCAGATTTTCAGATTAGTCGCGGTAAATGCCGCGTTCACGATGCTTTTTGCCGCTCATTTGTCAGCCCAGTCAGGCGGAATATCCGCCAAAGCTCTCGCCAGTCGCCTGGACGGCGGAGCCGCCACGCTGTTCACCGCAGTGCCTTCCTCGCAGACTGGTATTGCATTCGTGAATCCCATCGACACGCAGCATCCCCTGAAGCGAAACTTTATCGCCGGGTTTGCCTGTGGTGGAGTGGCGATCGGTGATGTGAATGGAGACGGTGTTCCTGACATTTATCTCACTGGAACTGCTGCCCCGAGCAACCGCTTGTATCTTCAGAAGGCCGCATGGAAGTTCGAGGATGTGACGGAGCAGGCGAAGGTAGCCGCAGCGGGCGAGTGGAGCGCTGGCGCTGCGATGGCTGATGTGAACGGAGACGGGCGACTGGACATTTATGTCTGCAACTACGACCGCCCTAACATGCTATTCATCAACAAAACGGATCCCGGTGGTGAAGTGGTGTTCGAAGAATCTGCAAAGGCCTACGGGCTGGACGTCGTAGATGCCTCGCTGATGGCGAGCTTTTGCGACTACGATTGTGACGGCGATCTCGATGTGTTTATCCAGTGCAGCGAGTACCAACGCGAAGGTGGGAGGCCAGCCAAGCCGCCGGTAATAAAGGAGAACGGCACCTATCGCGTGGCGGAGGAATTTGAAAAGTATTACGCGGTGAAGCCCGATGAACGCGGCGTTCAGACGTTTGTCAATGCAGGGCGAGCCAACCATCTCTTTCGCAATGAGGGGAGCGGAAAGAAGTTCACAGATGTGACCGACAAGGCGGGAATAGGTGAGCGCAATATCTCCAATTCATCCACCTGGTGGGACTACAATCAGGACGGGTGGATGGATCTCTACGTTGGAAACGATTTTCGCGATGCAGATCAACTATATCGCAACAATGGCGACGGAACCTTCACCGATGTCATCGCCAACACTCTGGCGCACACTTCGTGGTTCTCAATGGGGGCGGATGCTGCGGACATCAACAACGACGGATTGATCGATTTTCTGATCGCCGACATGGCCGGAACAACACACTATGTTTCCAAGGCGACGATGGGGGAGATGGGCAAGTTTAAGGAGTTCATGATGACTGCTGTGCCAAGGCAGTTCATGCGCAATGCGCTCTACGTGAACACGGCGACGCCGAGGTTTATCGAGGCCTCGTTCATGGCTGGATTGGCGTCGACGGACTGGACGTGGGCGGTGAAGTTTGGGGACTTTGACAACGATTCTCTGGTGGATGTCTTTTTTTCCAATGGAGTGGCCCGGAGTTTCAACGATTCCGACAATGCGCGGTCGGTCGAGGATTTTGTCGGACAGACCGCTTGGGATTACTGGGAGAAGTTCCCTCCTCGAAAGGAAACCAATCTGGCTTTCCACAACAAGGGCGACTTAAAGTTTGAATCGGCTGGCAAGGACTGGGGGCTGGATCACACTGGGATGAGTTACGCCAGCGCCACGGGCGATCTCGATGGTGACGGCGATCTCGATCTTGTAGTTGCGAACCTTGACGAGGAGGTTTTCCTTTATAGGAACAACAGCACCGTCGGCAATAGCATTACTGTTAGTCTAAAGGGAGCGGCGGGAAATACGAATGGGATTGGAGCAAAAGTCGTGATCAGTGCGGGCGGCAATCGGATGGTGCGGCAGTTGAATCCAGCCACGGGGTTTTTGTCCAGCAATGACCCGGCGCTGCATTTCGGCCTGGGTAAGGAAAAGATCGTCGAGGCACTACAGGTGGAGTGGCCCAGCGGTCATATTCAGGGCTTCCAGAATCTTAGAGCGGGTGCCCATTATGTGATCACCGAACCTGCGACAGTGGCGAAAAAACGGAAACGCAACTCGCCGGAATGGGCATTCGTCCGGACGAGATCGCTGGAGGGAACCCGGCATGTCGATACATTTTACGATGACTATGAGAGGCAGCCCCTGCTGCCCTGGAGACATTCAAATCTGGGCCCTGGCATGGCATGGGGGGATGTGGATGGAGATGGCGATCAGGACTGCTACCTGAGTGCGCCAAAGGGGCAGGCCGGCGTGCTGCAGCTTAACGACGGAAAAGGGAATTTCTCCGGTAAGAATGTTCCAGCGATCGCCGCTCATGCGGATCGCGAGGACCTTGCGCCGCTGTTCTTCGATGCCGATGGTGACGGGGATCTCGATCTCTACGTGGTGAGCGGAAGCGTCGAGTGCGAGCCTGGCAATGCTTCGCTGGCAGATCGACTCTATGTAAATGACGGGAAAGGCAACTTCAGTGACGGTTCGGCTGCGCTGCCGGATTCACGCTCCAGTGGCAGTTGTGCCGTAGCGGCCGACTACGACAGAGATGGTGATCTCGACGTTTTTGTCGGCGGCCGGGTCATTCCAGGTGCTTGGCCGGAGACGCCTGTCAGTTCTTTGCTACGGAATGATGCGGGCAAATTCACGGATTCTGCGGAGGCATCGCTATCGGGCGTTGGCCTGGTGACCAGCGCGATCTGGTCGGACGCGGATGGCGATGGCTGGGTGGATTTGTTAGTGACGTGCGAGTGGGGATCGGTGAGATTCTTCAAAAATCAATCGGGCACGCTGGTGGATCAGACGACGTCTTCAGGATTGGAAAAGTATCGCGGGTGGTGGAATGGGATAGCGGCCGGTGACATCGATCACGATGGTGATATCGATTACGTGGCGACGAACTGGGGACTCAATACGCAGTACAAAGCGACTGACGAGAAGCCAGAGCTGCTGTTTTACGGCGATCTTGATGGCACGGGAAGAAAGCACATTGTCGAGGCCAAGTATGAGGGGAGCGTCTGTTATCCACGGCGCGGCCTGAGCTGTTCAAGTCACGCGATGCCAGCGATTCGACAGAAGCTGCCGACGTTTAATCAGTTTGCCCTTGCTGATTTGCGGAGCGTCTACTCCGAAGACAGGCTTGAGAAGGCAACCCGATTCGAAGCGAATTATCTGCAATCATCAGTGCTGCTGAATGACGGGAAAGGGAAGTTCACCGTGCAGCCGCTGCCGCGCTTTGCGCAGACATCACCGGGCTTTGGCGTTGTCCTCACGGATTTCGACTCTGACGGGAATCTCGACTGCCTGATCGCTCAGAATTTCTTCTCTCCCCAGCATGAGACAGGCAACATGGACGGTGGCCTCAGCGCTCTGCTGCATGGAAATGGCGACGGCACCTTCACTCCAGTGTGGCCGACGGTCAGCGGGCTGATCGTGCCTGCGGATGCGAAGTCACTGGTAGCAGTCGACCTCGACAACAATCAGGTCATCGATTTCGTCTTCGGCCTGAATTCCAATCCTGCATGGGCCTTCGTCAATCGCATTCAAACGAAGCACCTTGCTGTTACTCTCATAGGGAAGGGCGGGAACAGCCAGGCGATCGGAGCGCGGGCAACATTTGAGGAGGCTGACCTTCCCTCCCAAACGGCGGAAGTGTATGCTGGATCAGGGTATCTCAGCCAGTCGCCGGCCACTCTGCTGTTTGGGATGGGAGGATCGGGCAAAGAGGGCACGCTCTCTGTCCGCTGGCCAGACGGAACGGCGTCCACTTATCAGGTGAGGACGGGCAGAAGCACGATCACTGTCACCCAATAGTTCGCTATGAATTTCCCCAGATTAGTCGCACAGTCTCTCGCTCTGGTTTCGCTCGCGAGTTTGCCCAGCACTGCGGAAGACATCAATGTTGAGAAACCAAACCTCCGCGTTGGCCACGCCCAGACGCCTGAAGCTGCCAAGCGGGAGCTCGCGGATTTGCAGCGTGCGATCCCTGATTTAAGTAGCTGGGAAAAACGCAGAGCGACGGTACGCGAGGGGATCCTTGAAGGTCTTGGACTGACAGTGCTGCCGAAGCGAACGCCCTTGAATCCACGTTATGTCAAAGCCCGCACCTACTCCGGGTATCGGGCGGAGAACGTTGCGATCGAAAGTGCGCCCGGGTTCTATGTGACCGGCACTTTGTATCGGCCAACTAATTTCGAAGGTCCGCTCGCGGGAATCCTATGTCCCCACGGGCACGGAGGCAGATTCAATGAGGCGCGTCAGGCTCGTTGCGCCGTGCTTGCGAAAATGGGTGCCGCAGTCTTCCAGTACGACATGATGGGTTACGGCGATTCGGAAGCAGTGGGTTGGGTGCACAAGGACACTCCAGAGTTGCTCCGTCTGCAGACCTGGAACAGCATCCGCGCGCTCGATTTTTTGCAGTCACTGCCTGGAGTCGATGCCAAGCGCATCGGCATGACGGGATGTTCCGGCGGTGGCACGCAGACGTTTGTGCTGGCGGCGATCGATGACCGTGTTGCCGTCTCAGTCCCTGTTTGTCAGGTGTCTGCGCACTTTTTCGGCGGGTGTGTCTGCGAGAGCGGTATGCCGATCCACTGGAGCGCTAATCACAAGACCAACAACGTGGAGATTGCCGCGCTCGCCGCGCCTCGACCACAGTTGCTGATGTCAAATGGCAGCGACTGGACGGTGAATACGCCGCAGGTCGAGTTCCCGTTTGTCCGCCATGTTTACGATTTGTATGGTGGCACGGCCATCGTGGAGAACGCTCATTTTCCATCCGAGCAGCACGACTATGGCACGTCCAAGAGAATGGCTGCCTATCCATTCCTGGCCAGACACCTCGGCCTTGATCTGTCGCGGGTTCTCGGTGCCGATGGCAACGTCGATGAGTCATTCATCTCCTTCGAGACAAAGGAAGCGATGATGGTATTCGATGGCAAGTATCCCGAAAATGCCGTCAGACCTAACACTCGGCTACCGCAGTTCAAAACGACGGCACTTTTTGATGGCTCATCGCTGGACCAGTGGGAGACAACGGGCTCAGCCCGGTGGTCTATTGAAGATGGCATAATAGCAGGCGGCCAGCAGGGAGACCCCGAGCGCAGTGGCCTCATTATGACCCGTGAGAAGTTTAAAGATTTTGAGGTCGCGCTCGATTTCAAGATCGACGAACATGGCAAATACAACAGTGGTGTATACCTTCGTTACGATCCTGCGAATCGCAGCGGTGGCAGATATCAGATGAATATCGGCCGGGCAGCCGCGGAAGAATACACCGGCCTGTATCTTGGTGAATGGCTGGACAAAGGCGACAAACACGACGAGATCCGCAAACCCCTCGAATGGAACCGTCTACGCGTTAGAGCCGTGGGTGCCCATATCGAAGCATGGTTAAACGGGCAGCCAATCGTCGACTACACCGACCCAGATCCCGCCCCGGAACTCATAGGAGCGGCGCGGCATTTATTT
>JAGROY010000414.1 GCA_020439995.1 Verrucomicrobiia bacterium | reverse complement strand
CGCTTATTTCCGCCGCGATGTACTATGTCTGTCTCTATAACGATCCGAAGCAGGCCTTCGGCAAGCACTACCGCTTCGAGCGAACAACCAACATGGCCGGCACAGACGACATGCATTCTGTCAACATCGAGTCGAATGCGATGCGAGCAATCGCAGCGGCATCGATCGTCGCCGGTGAATCGGTCTGGTTTGCGTCCGATGTCAGCGTCGATCAGTCCAAGGAACACGGCCTGATGGCCGATGGCCTGTTCGACTACTACACGCTGTTTGGGATCGATGCCAGGATGAGCAAGGCGGATCGCACGCGCTTCCTCGCAGGCGCTTCGAATCACGCGATGGTTTTCATGGGCGTCGATCTACGTGGTGGCGTGCCGCAAAAGTGGCTCGTGGAGAATAGCTGGGGCAGCAAAGTCGGCAACGACGGCATCTGGACGATGCTCAATGACTGGTTCGATGAAAACGTTTACACGATCATTGTCAATCGCGCTCATGTCCCTGCTGACATCCTCACAACGTTCGACCAGCCCGCCAAGCCTCTACCCGCGTGGTATCCGGGAGCGGCCGGAATCCCCGGAAACTAGTTAGTTAGGAAGCTTTTACGAGTCTTCGTCATTCTCATTGGCACGCTCAGCCCTCTTTATGAGCTCTTTGGCATCGAGCTGGAGTTGCTAAGCTAAGTTAAACCTCTAGCTGGATAAACATATTTGAATCTCACTTTCTTCCAATTCTACCAATCAACTGATTGACATATCCCAATCTATTCGATGGAATTCTCGAATGACATTGCCCTGGAATCAACGATGGGTGCCCTATGTGGCTTTTGTAGCTTTGCTTGCATCAGGCGAAGATTCAACAGCAGCTCCGATTAAACGGAAATTGCCGTTATTATTCACTCCAGTGAACGGGGTAGATGGGCGAATGTCTGGAGACTTAGAGGCTTCCGGTTCATCTCGCAGTATTCGCTGTACGGAGGGGAAAGTGATCCTTTCTGGAGAAAACGATCGGTTTGTCCTAACGCTGGTTTCCGGTAAGACTGGGTGGCCATCGCCGTGGTGCCCGGTAAAGACCAACGTCAACCTGATCCGCGGAAATGATCCAGAGAAGTGGAGGAAGGTTGTCCCGGCTGCCAACGGAGCTGTTTATGAGAACGTTTATGAGGGGATCGACCTTGTCTATCGCGGCGACTTTGGAAACCTGAAACGGGAATTTCATGTGAGGCCAGGAATCGATCCTGCTCTCATTCGCTTGGACTACGGCGCAGGAACCCAGGCAACGCTCCGCGAAGATGGCTCACTTAAACTCGTATCCGTTTCGGGCAGTGAGCTGATTGAATCCGCACCTGTCAGTTATCAGGAAACCCAAGGTCGACGCGTGTTTGTTAATAGCGCATTCGAGGTGTATCCCGATCAATCAGTCGGCTTCAAGCTAGGGCACTACGATTCGGATGCGGAACTGATCATCGACCCGTCACTATCGCTTGTAAAGTCGATCGATGGCAGCGACGGGGACGTCGCATTTGGCACTCACTGGTCGAAAGCAGGGCTTTTCGTTGTTGGGGCGACCCGTTCCTCAGACTTTCCTGTTATCAATCCGGCCCAGGCCGCTTACGGAGGTGACCCATCGGACGAGGGGCCTGGCGATATCGTAGTGATGCGTCTGAATGCGGAAACCGGGGAGGTGATTTATGCCACCTATCTCGGCGGCGATATGTCAGACCAAGGGAACGGTATCGGTGCGGACGACGACGGTAACGCCATCATCGCAGGATGGACTGCATCAGGCAATTTTCCATTGATGAATCCGCTTCAGGATAAGTTCGGCGGCAAAACTGACGGCATCATCGCGCGGCTCGATCCTACTGGAGTGCTCACCTTTTCTACCTATTATGGCGGCGCTGAGGACGATCAGTTCTCCAGCCTTGCGCTCAACCCTGCCACTCAGTTCTTTGGGCCGCTGGATGCCGCCATCGCGGGATTCTCCACTTCAACCGACTTCCCACTGGTAGCCGCCAGCGACGGTAATTGCGAGAGCTGCGGCAATGGCAACGGTGCGGATGCGGTTGCGCTGCGAATGGCGCCGGACAACACGGTTAAGTGGAGTACCTACCTTGGTGGCTCCAATGGCCAGGACGTCGGGCTCGGCGTCGCCATCTTTGGCAACGATGTTGCCGTCACCGGCTCCACTACGTCGGCGAATTTTCCCAAAGGCCCGTTCCAGAATCTTGCCGGAGGCAGTGATGTCTTTCTCTCGGTCATTGACGATCGGCGCATGCGTTACTCGTCCATCCGCGGTGGCACCGGCGACGACCAGGGACTCGCCGTAACGATCATCAGTCGGAATCGAGTTATGGTCACCGGTTCCACTTCCTCAACCGATTTTCCCGGTCTGGACGCCTTCCAGGAAACCTACGGGGGTGGCGACAACGACGGTATCCTCATCAACTTCAACAGCGATAGTGCCACTGGAGCGGTGACATTCGCTTCCTACTTCGGTGGCTCTGGTACCGACCTCATTCGCGCTGTTACCCAAGAACCAAACAACTTTGGCGGATCCAACCGGCTGTGGATTGCCGGCGTCACTGGATCGGCGGACCTTCCTGTGATGGATGCGATCCAGCCAACCTTCGGTGGTGGCGACACCGAAGGATTTCTAAGCTCGTTTACGTTTCCCAATGCGGGCATCATCCCGGCCCTCGAAACGTCCACTTTTCTCGGAGGAAGTGGGGAGGAAGGGATTACGGCGCTGTCGATGGATCCAGTTGAAGCAAGTGAAATTGAACGCGAAGTCGCCTTTGCCGGGGCGACAACCTCCGACGATTTCACAGGTTCTATCGCAGGCCTGAGGGCGCCAAGAGATCGTTTTCCGAGAGATGGTGAAGAAGGGCAAATGGTTGTTGGCACTACTGGAGAGGGGAAATCGGTGAACCTGAAGATTGAGATTGTCGACCAACAGTTCAAAGAACGTGAGGCAGGCACGCAAAAAGCAACATTCGGCACCCTATCCACGACTGTTCGGATCAGCAATGTCGGCCCCGATCATGCTACTGGCGTCTTATTGGATCACGGCAAGTTTCTCTCTCCCGACCGCACTCTTTTCACGATCTCTGCAACCGCGAACGGAATACCGCTGACTGTTGCGAGCTCCGATTCGAATGGGACACCGAGTTCGTGGATTGTCGGGGAAGTTGGCGTTGGTGCCAGCATCAATATTATCATTTTGGAGCAGGTTAGGTTGTTCGCCACCGCGCAAAATGACCAGAACATCTCGTTGCAACCAGACTTTTCGGTCAGCGCAGCCGAGACGGATTCCGATCCAACGGACAACGAGGTCGGTGGCTTGCTCGTGAGCACAGAATTTGCAATCACAGGTTCCGTATTCATTCCGCTCCCTTCGGGTGCCTCATCGACAGCTGCGACATTGCGCCAGCTCGCTGACGATAATACCTGGGGATCCTCTCCTTCATCCTCAGGCGAGGTTGCGCTCAACAATGGATCATTCCATTACGAGATTCCGCTGCTGACTTATGGCACTCCGCCAGGAATGAAGCCGTTCGAGATCAGGCTGGTCTACGACTCAGCAATGCTCGAGATTCCGGATACGTTTCTGGCTCCAGGCTGGCGGCTTCACCCCCTGGCATCAGCCAGCACCGGGCAGACCAATGAAGGGGCGCCGCTAGCGACTTTTTACGTGCCCAACGGCGATTGGGTAAGCTTCGAGAAAATCGGCGATAGCTGGCAGCATGTGGGGCCACTCCTTCCCATCGTCTATGAACTTGAAGAGAGCAGCGCATGGTTCTATCTCATCGATCCTAACGAGCCGTGTGTATTTGGATTCGAACAGGTTGGCGACCGACCGGTTCATCGCTTCACCTCTGACACAAACGGCAATGGGCTCGTCGTCCATTATGACAATGGCCTAGGCTCTCCGCCAACCAGCATCGATGATCGTATCGGAGGATCGGTGAGAGTTTTTTCACATCCTCTGCACCCTGGCGGATTGCCAGTGGTGCTCACTTCTCTGGAAGATCACTCAGGGAGAAAGGTGGATATCGACTACAACGCCAATGGAACGGTGTCCGGCATCACGCTTCCAGGGGATTGCAAATACGGATTTATCCTCGATCCAGCGTTTCCCGATTTCATCCAAAGCATCACGGAACCGGATGGCAACGCTCCGGTTGAAAACACCTTTGAACTGATCAAGCTTGGAGGGAAGTTCACCGTTGGGATGAAGTATCAGCTGCAGAAATCCGATGGCGTTGGATTTGACTGGAGCGACACTCCTGACGAAACGAAAGTGGAAGTCACGTTGCCTACCGGTGCGACCTGGACTGTCGAATCGGCAGGGCCTAGGTCCGGGCCGACTGCAATGAAAGATCCCGATGAAAAGGAACTCACTATCACGCGCGACCTCAGGGATGCCATCGAGGAAGTGACCACGCGGGGAGGAAGCGTCTTTACGTACGAGCGCGCCCCAGACACTGGACGGATTGTGGAACGGAAAGCGCCGGACAAGGACGGACAGCCTGAAACGTCGTTCAGCCAGACTTTTGAAAAGAGTACGATTCCTTTTGTGAATCCTGTATCCGGCGACACGATCGAGTTTGCCGTGAACTTCGTCGTTGAGCGCTCGTTTGGGGGGGAATTGGCAACCTGGGAACGGGACGCGAAGGGAAACGTCATTTCCAGTAACAATGTGGCCGGCGGAACAACGAAGATCGACCGCAACGAACGGGGCCAGCCAGCGACGGTGACAACGCCAGATGGAGGCATCAATGTGATCACGTACGATCCGCTGACCGCGATGCCACTCACCTTCACCGGGCCTCAGGGCACGACGACCTATACCTACAACGAACGTCGGCTACTGGAATCGGTGACTAGAGCGAAACTTGTGGACGAAGCGTCTGCTCCGATTCAGACTTGCGAATATGACATCAACAATCACTTGGTTCACAGGGTGGATTTCGACGGTTACGACGAAGCGTTCCTCTACGACAAGAATGGTAACCTCAAGTCTGTAGCGGACGATCAGGGCTGCCGGACGTTATTTACCTACGACGGAGGAAACCGCATTGTGCAGTGGGCGTTTGGGCCTGGCGATCTTGGGGCACCATTGGATCCTGATCAGGATCTGTATGGGACAATCGCTCGTGATGCACAAACCAATTCAGTCAATTACGAACAAGTTCCCGGCCTTGACCGGGTGATGGTCTTCGATTCCCTTGGTCGGCCGCTTACGGATGGAGTGCGTAACTACGTTTATGGTGACGATAGCCGCAGTCTCCCTGCGAAGATT
Organism: Verrucomicrobiia bacterium; assembly: GCA_020439995.1. Taxonomy (GTDB): domain Bacteria; phylum Verrucomicrobiota; class Verrucomicrobiia; order Verrucomicrobiales; family DEV007; genus JAGROY01. Next base: position 4,402 of record JAGROY010000414.1, on the reverse strand, counting down.
ACAGCTAATGGGGTAGTGGAGCTTGACTTCGAGTGGGATCCCGCAGGTCGACTGGTGCGGGTTGGAAACCTAAGGTTTGACCGAATCGACGGCGGTTCAACCCTTAGCGTAGGGATTGACGGAATGCCGCCCGCCGTTGAACATCACTTCGGTGCGGCTTCCAGTGGACTCCGCTACCCAGGCTTTGCGCAGTCCCCGGGTGTTTTGTCTAGTGACGGCGACGGCGATGGCCTGGCCGACCTCATCGAAGGGACGGGTGGCCAGACCTTCCGGATTGAAAGAAATCCATCCGGGCTTCCCAAGCGGATGATCACTCCGTCCGGCAGAGAACTGTGGAACGCTGCCTACAATGAACGGGGTGACCTCACGGAATGGGGAGGCATCAGGATCGTTCGGGATCCCTTCCAACGCCCGTTGGAAGTCACTGGCGGAGAGGTTTCGTACGAGTATGTCTACGACTCGAAAGGGCATGTGACTTCCACAGGAAACTTTACCGCAACTTACGATAAGTTCGGAAACGCTCTGGCGACCACCACATTTTCTGGTAATCCTCCGATCACGAGTGAGGGAACGCGAGACGGCCGGATACTACAAATTTCCATAGGCGACGTTGCCTTCACCTACGGATGGGACGAGGCATCTGGCAGATCCACCACCGTGGGAGACAGCCTCACGGGGACGCAGATCACCCGCGTGTGGGACGATACGGACATTGTTCGCATTCTCCGCAGTCCCGGAGACGTAACCGATATTGCATATGATGAAAGCGGTTTGCCCAAAAGTGAGAAGAGCCCGGTCGTTGCCTGGGATGTCGTGCGCGACCCCTACGGACGGGTCAACCAAGCCACGCTACAGACGCCATGGGAGTTTACGCTTCCGCAGGGCGAATCGCTGGGAGCCGATCTTCAATTTGATCCTGACAACCGCACCACAGGCGACGGCAGCGCGTTCACAGATTCAGGATACCAGACTGCAGGTTCAGGCAAAATCTTTAGCTGGGATAGCTTCGGACGCCTCGCTTCGGTAGGCAACGCAGGGGGCGGTGGCGAGGCTATCCTTCAGTACAATGGCCTGGGTGATCTCATCGGTTCAAGATGGAACGGAATCGATACGCGATACGACCTCACCGCTGCTTTGCCGGGAAGACCAGTCGTGGCCGAGCACCGGAATGGATCGCTCTTTCGTTTCTTTGTATACGATCCCGAAACGTCGGCCCCTCTCTATTTCATCCAGGACGGCGCGGCCTACCACTACCATTGGGACCATTCTGGCAACGCGGCAGCCATCACCGATGCAGCAGGAGCAGTGCGCGCCTCTTACTGTTACAGTCCCTACGGCATCGTTCTTGGAGCGGATGGTGATATGGCCGATCAGCCCTACCAGTGGAAGGGAAAGTTCCGGTACTGGTACTTCCCCGTCGACGATGGCTGTTCGCTCTACTACGTAGGAAATCGATGGTACGAACCGAGGTCAGCACGATTCCTAAGCATGGACGAACGGTTTTCAGCGACGCCGTTCTTCAACGGTTATGCGTTTCCGCAGGATCCCGTGAACCTGCTCGACCGCAACGGCCGTGAGCCGGACTCGATCGTAGCCCCGACGCCGCCAGGCCAGAATGGACCAAGTTTCTTTCCGCCGGGATACGGCCAGCCGAGCCCAAGCAGCCTGGTCGAACTGCCCGCGCTTGGGGCGATTAAGGCCAAACTCGATCGGATCGCTCTGACCAATGAGGGAAGATTGTTCATTTACGATCTGGGCCTCGATGTTTCTTACGATGCAAAAAGACCTGAGTTCAGTCGGTTTCGTGTGAAAGCGTTTGACGAAGAGGCGTTCCGGGCGCGCCTGACTTGCGGCATCAACGCCGAAGTCGATCGATTGCTCGGAGTTGCCGGTGCGAGAGTACGCAAGCTGCGTGCCGTATTCATAATGCAGGACCTACTCAAGTTAGAACATTACCAGTTGCATGAGATTGAGGACTTCTTCGAGGAATTCGGAGGGGATATTGATAGACTCATTGACCGCATTACCGCCCCCGTCCCCCCGCCGCTGACCCTAGACGATCCGGTCGATCCTGATGACACCTTCACTGAAGAAGACCCGATCGAGTTGGGCGACGGTGAGAGAATACTATAAATTTAACGACGATCCCAACATGACACTCCGAATCTTACCGCGCGCCGCCCTTACAGGATGGGCATGCGCAATGGCACTGGAAGCGGTCGAACTGACCGCATCCTACGAATACGACGGCATGGGTCGGATCGCGCGAGCGACTTACAGCTCCGGGCAAAGCATCGAATTCATCTACGACATCAACGGCAACCTGGTGCGACGCCAGATCGTGTCGTCGTTCGTCGACAGCGACGGCGACGGTATCGATGATGCATGGGAGCGAGCGAACTTCGGCGGACTCGACCGGGACGGCAGCGGCGACAAGGACGGCGACGGGCAGAGTGACATCGGCGAATTCCTTGCTGGCACCGATCCGAATGATGCCAACTCTGCCCTGCGCGTGTCGCGGAATCCCGAGCGAGGTCCGGATGGTTCGGTGACGATCAGTTGGGCATCGGTACCCGGGAAGAGGTACCGGCTGCAATATAAGAATAGTCTCAGCGATCCGTCCTGGATCGAAGTGCCAGCCACAATCGAGGCCACCGGGGAGACGAGTAGCACGATCGATCCTACTTCAGGCACAGCCACAAACCGCTACTATCGGATCGCCACGGTTCCAGAACCGTGATTCCATGCTCGCCCGACCGTTGCTCCGTTTTGATTTTTTGAATTTGAAAGCTGGCATGGTATCTTGCTCCTTCGACATTACAGTTAGTTTTTATTTGCACGGTCTAACTAAACGGTTAGCTGATTGGCTAACCTGCACGTCCCAGAAGGCGGTCTGCTCTCGTCAGGCAATAGAACCGCAGGCCAAGAGCCCATAGAATGACGATCACAAGATTTGTGATGATGTACACTGATTGGTCGAAGCCCTGTAGTTTCAATTCGAATTTGAGCCAGTTTGTCTCGTTGAGAGTGATCGCAGAGGTCGGATTCAGCAGGATCGCCATGGTATTACTGCCTGTGAATTTCTGGACGATACTCAGCGCCAGGAGGACAATGATCGTAGTCAGCAGGGCCCTAAAGGTTGATCGCATGCGCAGTCCGATGGTGACCGCCAGCCAGAATACGAAGGTGGATCCTGCAAGAAACGTAATAAGGGAGTAGGCTGCGTACTCGAGCACTTCCGTTCCGAACATGTGCTCCATCGATACCTCAGTCCAACAGACTGTGCCAAGCGGAATGATCGCCATGGCGGCAATGCGAGAGAACACGACTGATTTCTCGCGCAGAATCGTGCTGCCCTTCAGTGGGGTAGTGAGCAGCACGTCGAGCGTTTGCTGCGAGCGCTCGGTGGCAGCGATGTTCGCGCCTTGAACGATGAGGATCAGTGCGTAGATAGCCCATAGAGCATAAAAGAGCAACGAGAGTGCTCTAATTTCTCCCCACGGAGATGCTTCAGATGCGACATAAAGGATCACGGCAACCGATGCGATCTCGGCGACCAGTCCCATCCGGATCAAGTAGTGCGGCTTGGCCAGCGATCGCTGATGGAGCTCCCGCCATTGAATCGGTTTTGACTCTGGAAGTGAGTGATTCTTCTTGGATAGATTGACGCCGCCGACAACGTCATTGACGCGTTTGAAGCCTGAGTCGAGCAGGTTGAACAGCGCGCGGAGCCGGTTCTTGCGGCTGACTTCGGCGCGGGAGTGCAGCCATCGAGTGGCCAGGATCAGCAAGCCCAGCGCCACTGCGGGAAGCCATTTGATGAGGAGGATCTGCTGCTCCTGAAGCTCCTCATCGGGTGGCAGCGGGAAGCCGAGAACCGTGGCTGAGGATGTCAGTGGCATAAGCAGCGCGAACCAGATTGCACCGAGCAGATAGGCGGAGACAAACGCCCCGACCGAACTGCCACAGTAGGCAGAACAAGCCAGATAGAATGCGCCCATGTTGAGTGTGTGCGCCAGGATGAGCGCGGCGGCCATCCAGACATCCCTGGCTTCGACGCCGCCCAGGGAATAGGCAACCGCAGTCATCGGAATCGCCGTCAACTGCAGGGCTAACATTGGCATAAGGCCGGCGATGTATTTCTGCAGCACGATTCTCCAGGGGGCGAGGTCTGTGGTGAGTAGCAGCTGCAGGGAGGCGCGTTCTTTTTCCTGTGTGATAAGACCTGACATCAGCGCGGGCAGAAAGATCAGGGTTCCAATAAGCTGGAAACGGTAGATCCGTTCAAAGAACGAGGCTCCTGTGCCGAGCCCGTCCAGGCCAGTGACACTTTGAAGCAAGCGGTAGCCGTCGAAGCCGAAGTAGCAAAAGAACGCGAGGTATCCTCTCATAGAATCAGGGA
>JAGROY010000075.1 GCA_020439995.1 Verrucomicrobiia bacterium | reverse complement strand
CCCCTGAATCAATGAGAGGATACGAGCTGCGTATGGTCAACGACGAAAGCTGGGCCAGAAAGCCAAAACCCAAGGTGGACGTTGAGCCACCGAAGGACATACCAAATCCGGCCGACCTCATTGGGCGCACGCGCCTGCTCTTTGATCTCACCCATCTCGCACTGCAGACAGACTCGACCCGGCTCATCACCATCATGCTCGCGGGTTCTACTGCCGCCCCGCCAATTGAAGGCGTATCCCTGGGGCACCACGACCTGTCACATCATGGCAAAGATCCCGGCAAACTGGAGCAGCTCAAGATCGTCGAAATCGAGACGATGAAGACCGTGCGCGATCTTTTGACAAAGCTCCGCCAATCAGAGGAGGACAGCGCGAACCTTCTCGACCGCACGACTGTATTCCTCGGCAGCAACCTCGGTGATGCCAGCAGCCATTCGACCAGAAATCTGCCCGTTCTCCTCGCCGGAGGCGGCTTCCGGCACGGTCAGCACCTTCCCTTCGATCCAGAGAACCCGCCGCCGTTATGCAATCTCTACGTGAGCATGCTTCAACGCCTCGGCATCGAGACCGACACGTTCAGCACAAGCACGGGAACGCTGACAGGATTGTCGTTGGCGTAGTGTTCGGCAACACACCATCCCAACGCCTGAGCTCGTGGCTGGTTCTGTCGCTAATTTAGCAGACAGTTCCTGCCGAATTGTGTTAAAGAATGGTCATGAATGTCCGACTTTGCTCACCGCACGCTTCTTTGTGTGGCTTCCTTGTTTTCGCGTTTGGTGCCTTGGCAATTCTGCCTTCCACTGGCACTGCAGCGGAAGCCTGGGATTCTCTGACTTTTCACCAGCAGGCAAAGCCGCTGCCGAGCGGAGCAACTACCGAGGCATGGCCGCGGTTTCTGGGGCCTCATGACAACGCGACTTCGGGCGAGACCGGACTGAATCTGGACTGGACGGTAGACGGACCGCCGCTGGTGTGGGAGGTGAGCAAAGGCCCCGGCTACTCATCGCCCTCAATCGCTGATGGGCGGCTGTTCCTTTTTCATCGTCCTGATGAGATGGAAACGCTCGACTGTCTCGAACCCGAAACGGGCAAGCGCATCTGGACATTTTCGTATCCTGTCGAGTATACCGACCGCTATGGTTTCAGTGGTGGGCCGCGTGCCAGTCCGGTGATCGATAGCGACCGCGTTTACACGTTCGGAGTGACGGCGGTGATGCACTGCCTTGATGCGGCGACTGGAAACATTTTGTGGCGACGTGACATGAAGGGCGACTACGACGTACCGCAGTACTTTTTTGGCTCCGGCCCGACCCCGGTTATCTGGAATGACTACCTGATTCAGAATATCGGCGGTCGTGACGAGACGGACGGTAAGGGTGTGTGCGTGGTGGCTCTGGACAAGATGACAGGCAAGGAGGCCTGGCGTGTCGAGGATGAGTGGGGTGCCAGTTATGCCTCACCGATCGTGGCAAATCTACACGGCAAAGAATGCCTGCTGGTACTCGCTGGCGGTGAAAGCAAACCTGCGACCGGCGGCCTGCTCTGCATTGATCCGCGCACAGGTAAGTTGCACTCCCGGTTCGCCTGGCGCGCTGACAAGTACGAGTCAGTCAACGCTTCCACGCCCATCGCGATCGATGACAAGCGCGTGTTCATATCGGAGACCTACATGATCGGTGGTGCAATGTTAGAGTTTGATGAGAAACTACAGCCGACGCTGGTGTGGAAGTCGCGCGACTGCGGTATGCACTGGATGACCCCTGTGGTGAAGGGCGGCTATCTGTATGGATTTGCCGGGCGCAATGAGCCCGACGCATTTCTGGGCTGCTTCGATGTAAACACCGGGAAGGAGATGTGGCGCGATACTTTACGCTGGCAGCGGGAATTCAAGCTGGAAGGCGGCGCCAGCGGACGGCGCCAGCGAAACTCCAGTCAGACGTGGAGTTTTTTCCGCGGGAATTTACTGCAGGTGCAGGACACGTTCATCGGCCTGGGTGAACTGGGGACGCTTGCGCGCTTTGATCTCAGTCCGGACGGCCCGGGAGTTTCGCACAAGGCGGATATCCTCACCGCCCGCGAGACCTGGTCGCTTCCCGTGCTGCACCGCGGCCTGCTCTACATCGGCCAGCATGGCAGGGATCTCGTGACGGGGGCGAAGTCGCGCCTTCTGTGTTATGATCTGCGTGCTGCTGAATCGGAAACGGCTGCTGCAGCGGTGACCACTGCAGCGGCGGCAGTGACCTGCGGCGCGCCGCAGGAGGCTCCAGATGTTGCAGAAGAGGATGCTCCGCCCGCACCCGTTCTGGCGCTGAAATCCGGTGACACGGTGGCTCTGTTAGGGAACACGTTTTTTGAACGCGAGCGGCAGTACGGTCAGATTGAGACTTTGCTGACGGCGGCTCTGCCTGACACCGACTTGAAGGTTAGGAATCTGGGCTGGAGTGGCGACAGCGTCTTTGGCCACGCGCGGTCTTATTTCGGCCCGCCTCAGGAGGGGCTGGATCGTCTCAAGGCTGACCTGAAAATGATCAAGCCCACGGTAGTCATCTTGAACTATGGGGCATCTGCTGCTTTTGAAGGCGAGGCAGGTCTCGCGGGCTTCATTGAGGGCTATGGAAAGCTGATCGATCTGGTGGAAAGTGCGATCGATGCCCGGCTGGTGCTGATGTCACCCCCACCGTGCGAGACACTTGGTGCGCCGCTGCCGGACATGACTCCTCAGAATCAACGACTGAAGCTCTACTCCGATGCGATTGGCCAGCTTGCCGCTGAGCGCACGCTGGTCTTTGCTGACCTCTTCACCGAACTCGGAGGCGGAAACTGGGGTGAGCATCCTCAGTTGACCGAAAATGGGGTTCACTTCACTGACGCTGGCTATGCCCGTATCGCACCGTCGGTGCTGGCCAGTCTCGGCATTCAGGCGCCGCAACTCAGCGCAGAACATGCTGAAAGCCTGCGTAATGCCATCATTGAGAAGAGCACGTTATTTTTCCAGCGTTGGCGCCCTCAGAACGAGACTTACCTGCGCGGCTTCCGTAAACACGAGCAGGGGCAGAACGCGAAGGAAATCCCACTTTTCGACCCTCTCATCGCTGAGAAAGAAAAAGAAATCGAGACGCTGAAGAAAGAGGCCAGGCCGTGATGGCGAGTGACGATTCCGTCTCGATCAACGATAAATAAGCGGCGTGCCTGTAATTTTTTGGCAGTTTTCGCGTAAGCAGGTGTGACAGCGACGACTCGCGGCGCCTTACCGGGGTTACTCTTTTGCAGCCAACGACTGGTGGCGGGAGATTGTCGCCAATCCAAAAAAATTAGAATCAGCCTATGCCAAGCGATACGTGCGCCCGAACCGGAACCTTTGAGTTTTTTGCAGTGATCGATCGATACGGTCAGCGTCTCGACATGCCCCGTACGTATGCGGTGGAATACAGCTACCATCAGGATGATCCCAATAGTGTCCGGTATGCCAGGATCCTAGATGAGATCGGCGCGGAATGTGATGTTTCGGAGTTGCATGGCTCTTCACTATTCCATGCGTTCAAGGCCAGCATCGCGAATAACGGTTGAGAAGAAGTCGGCTGCGGCACCCCAACGGCGGCCAACTGAGAAGTGGAGAAACCTACCGGGATCGGCGTTTCGATGTGATTGCAGGATAGGCGAGATTCTGCAAGGTGTGAGTAATGCACCTATATCAACGCTGGCGGGAAATTGCCGCAGCCAACGCAGATGAATGGGCGTTGCGTGAGGCGCATCGGTCCTGGACATTTCGAGAGTTGCAGGCAGAGCTGGACACTCTGCCCGTAGCCACTGCACCGGTCATTCTTCAGGGGCGGAACGCCGCGTTCGTGCTGGGCACCCTTCAGGCATGGAGGGATGGTCAATTAGCGGTTCCCGTGGAGGAAGGCGTGATCTTCGATGCCGAGCGGGCGGAGTTGGCGAGCGTGCCGGAGGGGATCGTGCATGTGAAAACGACTTCGGGCTCTACCGGGACGCCGCGCCACATTCTTTTCACCGCAGAGCAGCTCGCTGCGGATGCACAGCAGATCATCAGCACGATGGGCTTGCTCCGGGAGTGGCCGAATGTGGGAGTGATTTCCCTGGCTCATTCATACGGTTTTTCGAATCTGGTACTGCCACTGTTGCTTCACGGTATTCCATTGATCCTTGTCGGCGATCCGCTGCCGGAGACGATGCGGCGTGCCCTCGCGCGGGGGGAAAGTCAGGGTGAAGGCTTCACGATTCCGGCTGTCCCGGCGATGTGGCGGACGTGGCATTCCGCCGGGATTCTCGATCCTTGCAGGGTGAAGCTCGGTATCTCGGCCGGCGCGCCATTGCCGCTGAAACTGGAACTCGCGATGTTCGAAGCATGTGGCCTGAAGGTGCACAATTTTCTCGGAGCCAGCGAATGTGGAGGGATCGCTTACGATCGCACCGATCACCCGCGCCCGCTCGATTCCGATTGGATGGGCAGCCCAATGGAAGGAGTTTCCCTTTCGGTGGGGAGTTCTGGGACACTGTGCGTGAAAAGTGCCGCAGTGGGGCAAGCCTATTGGCCACAGCCAGACACAGCACTCAGCGGCGAGGGCACATTCCAGACGAGCGATTTGGTGAGGCTGGAGAATTCCAGCGAAGTGTATCTTCTTGGGAGGGCTGACGACGTCATCAACGTTTCCGGTCGTAAGGTGCATCCTGGTGAAATCGAGCTACTGCTCAATTCGCAGGCCGATGTACTGTCCTCTGTGGTCTTCAGTGTTCCCAGTGCAAATGCCCTGAGGGGCGAGGACATGGTAGTACTGGTCAATCTCAGGGCTGGCGCTGAGGTTGCGAAAATAAAGCGGGAGCTGGCCAATGATCTGGCCGGGGCGGAATGGAAACTGCCCCGACGGTGGCAAATCGAGCCGCAACTCGCTCCAGATCAACGCGGCAAGATCTCCAGAGCTGCATGGAAAGCGCGATTTCTCGATCGGAAGTGAGCGCAGAATCTCATTTGTGAGACAAATGCACAAAATCTTTTCTCGAATTTCCATAAATACTGTTTGCGATTATTGTGGTTGGATATGATAATTATCACAACAATTGGAATCGAAACATGAACACCACATCAATTAACCACAAACACACCACATCAGGTTTCTCTATGATCGAGTTGACCGTTGCGATCGTCGTTATCGCGATTGTGGCCTCGATCGGAATCAACGCCCTCACGAGCCTGAAGGACGGCACCCGCCTGACGAAGCTTGAGAAGGACATCAAGACCCTCAACTCAGCCGTAAACGTCTACCGTGCGAGCGGCGGTTCACTCACCGGGGTGGTGATGCCTCAGGATGTGATCAACAAGATGAAGACCGCTGCGTCGGACGCAACTGCTGGAACCGTGGTAGCACTGAGAGGAAGTTTTGTGGATGCCCGCATCCGTGCGGTGATGGCTGAAGATGCTGATTCTGATCTCATGCGTGCCGTCTGGAATGCTTCGACGCAGAAGTTTGAACTCAGCTCCACCGGTGTAGGCGTAAAGGAATTTTCACTCGATGCTCCGCTGGTTGCAACCGTGAAGGAAGACCGCAATACGGCAGTAGCGTATGGAACTGAAGACAAGTGGGTTTGGGACTACACCGATGTCGTGGCGACCCGCACTGGCCCAAATACCGAAATCGTGACCACTAATGTTCTTCCTGACGTGCCAACTTCTGCGGGTGGCACCAGCGTGATAGCTCTTCCTGTACCTGAGTTTTCGATACCCAGTGGCTCTTATCCGGCGGCAAGTTTTCCAATGCTCGTTCAGCTGACCGTTCCTTCCACCTACTCTGGCGCAGGGCAGATCTTCTATCAGGTGAATGGCGGTTCATGGAACGTCTACCACGGCGGCCTGCAGCTTCCGATCAGTCCGTCGACCACTGTTTCCGCATACTTCGCTTCCAATGATCCTGATTACTATCGCGACAGCGCCCAGAATGGTGAAACATACCTCGCGGTGTTCGATGATTTCTCCGGCAGTGCAGATGGCCAGTTTACAAATGCTCAGGGCCCTCACCAGATGGACATCGAAATTCTCGACAACGGGCATCGCTTTGAATGGGGAACAGAAGCCGTCAATCAGGGGTTTTACAACCCGAACAGCGTGACGTTCGAAGGTGCCAGCTTTGAGAATGTTGAGCCTGAGACGGAGTTTCTGATCGGCACTCTGACATACTTTAATGGCACAACGCTGGTGAACACTGTTGCTGACACCGTAACTCTGAATGTGACTCTGGATCTTACTTCAGCAGGTATTCAAGAGGAATTGGACTTCGAGCTTAGCCTCGAATCGACCACCAACCACGCCTGGCAGTCGGACGATCAGAACGCTGACTTTGTCCGCCTCGACAATACAGCCACGCAGTTCACAACGGTTCTCAATGGCCAGACCTACTACCTGTTTCTCAGCTTCGGTGAGCACACCGCCAACGGCTTCACCACCATCGATGAGTTTCACGTTCACGAAGGTGCCAGTGCTACAGGAAACATCTACGGTCGCCTGACTGCCACACCACCTGCACAACCTTAAGGTTTATTCCGGAACTACAAGTCCACCCAACCCGCCTCCTGAAGCGAAATTCGCTATAACAGGAACTTCAAGGCCGACGAATACGTCGGCCTTGTCGTATCTTTCTACTCCGATAAACAGCACGCCAGCTTCCAGCGATGCCTGATAGTCACGGATCGTGTCACCCCAGAATACAACCTTCTTACCGGAGGTCTCCCGTAAGTCGCGCAGCACTTCAGCCTTGCGATGCGGATGGGCAAACACATCGTCGAAAAAGTCGAGCATTCTGTGGTGCTCCAAGTGTTCGTGAACTTCCTCTTGCGGTGCCGCTGAGCACACATACTTCTTGCAGGTGGCACCGAGAATGAAATCCTTCACGCCCTTCGTCACCGGAGCATTAGGCAGCACCCTGGTCACCAGCTTCGCTGCACGCTCGAGGTATTCTTCCACTTTGGCGGGCACTTCACTTCGCTCAAGATTGAAAATGTGAGTGAAGATGAACTCAAGTTTGTCTGGCCTGGGTGCCCCAACGTTGCTGCGATTGAAGGTACAGATGGCATCGTAGTGCTCCGGAAATCCTTCGAACAGCGACTCAAATGCTGCCAGTTTTACTGGCTCGCTATTGAAAAGGACGCCATCCTTGTCAAAAACGAACACGAAATCTTCGTAGGGAAATAATGGTGCGGGTGTCGGTTGGGTGACTTGCTTCAAGATGGATGGAACCAGCGACATATCGTGCTCCAGCGCATCGAGGTAACATGAGTAAAAAGGGTGCCATCCTGTGCCCTGCAGCTTTAAATTGGAAACTCGCTTGTTTGTCCAGCCACGCTTCTTTGTTGAAAGATTTGCCGCCAGCGTCGGTGGTTCCGGCTTGTCGAACCGTCGGCTCATCGCCCGGTAGACCGCCCGCTGTGTCATCGGCCGAGAATCGCTGACATTGAAGATTTCTCCCGCCAGTTCAGTGTGGTTGTCTAGCACATGCACCAACGCCGACACCACATCAGTGCGGTGCACCTGATTGATCCACCGTCCGTCCACAGTCACTGGCGGCTGTTCTCTAAAGTCGATCGACGCTTTGCCTTCGAGGAAATTGCGGAGCAACACCGATCGCCCCGGGCCGTAGAGCCCGGCTAGGCGCAAGACGATACCATTCGCGTGTAGAACAATGTCTTCGGATTCACGCAGAATCCTCGCGGTGGCTGTGGTGGGAGATGCCGTGGTTGCCTCATCGACAATCTCACCGTCGGCATGAGGATAGACGCTAGTGCTGCTGGTATAGATCACCCGACCCGGCTTCAGGATGTCGACCAGATGCCGACACCCGTCACGGTAGACCTGCAGGTAGCCCTCAGTTCCTTCTCCCCGACCAGAAGCAGCGCAGTGCACGGCGACGTCGAACACTTCTTGATCTGCGGCGAACTCAGCTACTGCTTCCGCATCGCTGATCGACACTGCCGAGACTTTGTATGGCTTCACTGCTCCCAGGCGCTCCGCAGATTCTTTGGAATGGGTCAGCGCTACTACTTCCCAGCCCGATTCGTGCAGCCGATCGCAGAGGAGTTCGCCGATATATCCGCACCCCGCCACCAGGACTCGTTTGAGAAGCGATTTCGGTTCCATTAGTTCGAACGAGCAATGATCATGCCGATCCCTTCCTTCCTTTCGCCGGACCAAAGAGCGGATGAGTTTTGAGAGCAATGAGAAGTCCGGCGATGAATCCAACCAACAGGCACTCGCTGAAATACGGCAACGATTCCGACCTTACTACACCGGCGTGCCCCAGACTGGCTGAGGTGACGATTCCCAGAAGCATGCCTAAACTCAGCCACAAGGAAAATGCGACATCTGAAGAATCGGGTCGGCGCTGAATGATCGTGCCCGCGATCCCAAAAAGGAAGAACAGCCCGACGGTCACCGTGCATGCCTTGCCGAACATCGCTCGCTTGTCTAACTCTACAACAATCCGCAAGCCGGTATCGATGACCACGTTATAACCAGGAGTTCCGGGCTGGATATCATCCTGACCGGAGAATTCCTTGAAGTCCGACTTCTTAGGTGTCGCAGGAGGTGCCCAGATGGGGGCGTTCCCAAGATCCTTGACCGTGGCGGTCGGTGTAAAGTCGGTGGTTAGGCTGGCCCTCCATGGCGCACGAAGCGCGACGAAGGCGCACCCGGCAATCAATCCGACAACTAAGAGTATTCGCAGAATGCCCATGATCGGTTCACTGTGTCGATGCCGCGTAGCCGCCAGCCAGTAGATTCTTTAGCGCTTCAGGCGCTTATTCCAGTCAGCGATACGATCCGCCTTTTCGGCAAAAAGCTCATCCGTCGAGTCGAGAATCTCAATCGATTTGATAGTGTCACCCTGACGGATAGAATTGACCACCGTCATGTCGTCCGTGACCTCGCCAAACACGCTGTGATTACGATCAAGGTGTGGCTGCGGGCCATGGGTAATAAAGAATTGGCTGCCATTCGTGCCAGGCCCGGCATTCGCCATCGAGAAAATCCCGGCTTTGCTGTGGCGCAGATCTCTTACAAATTCGTCTTCAAAATTGTATCCTGGACCACCTGCACCGGTGCCAGTTGGATCACCGCCCTGGATCATAAAATTGGAGATGACACGGTGAAATTTGATCCCGTCGTAGTAATTCTGGCTGGCGAGATTGAGGAAATTGGCGACAGTCAGGGGCACCTTGCTGGCGAACAGCGTGGCATTGATTTCCCCTTTGTTCGTTTTCATTGTGATTCGGATATCAGAACTCATGACCGCCATGTAAGCACAGATTCCCCTGATCTGCATAGCGAAACCAAAGGATTTCATTCGGATCGGACATTGAATTCGCGACAGTCTGCACCACCGTCCGTGGTGAATCCTTACGAAACCCGGAAACTACGTGACGAATACCTGCTGTTCCATTTTGGAACCGCTGACGAAGTCCTCCCTTACGCCGAGGGCCCGCGCGAGGCACTGGGATTTGCCATCCGCACGGTTACGGAAACATTGCCGCAAACTCCAGTCGGCCGTGCGCTCGATTTGGGCTGCGCTGTGGGCCGCTCCGCGTTTGAGTTGTCCAAGTTCTGCGAAAGTGTCATCGCTATCGATTTTTCCAGTGCATTCATCGACGCCGCGAAGCAGTTGCAGCGTGAAGGAACGGTAGACTACCAGCGTCTGGAAGAGGGAAAGGTCAGCACTCCGCTGGTCGCCCGTCTGCCGACCAATGCCCGGCCCGAAAACGTGCATTTCGAAACTGGCGATGCCACCCATTTGCGACCTGACCTTGGAAGTTACGACATCGTCCACGCCGCGAACCTCATCTGCCGCCTGCCCGATCCGGATAAGTTGCTCACCCGCCTGCCTGCATTGGTAAACCCGGGCGGCACCCTGGTGATTACGACCCCATGCACATGGCTCGGCGAGTTTACCCCGCCCGAACTCTGGCCAACCGGCCCGACTCTCCAATGGCTGGAGAGATCCCTTGCACCGGCGTTCACCCTTACACATTCCAAAAACATGCCTTTCCTCATCCGCGAAACCGCCCGCAAGTTCCAGTGGACTGTCGCTGAAGCGAGTGTTTGGACGCGGGTTTAAGCGGTTAACCTCGTCTACGCTCGAGCAGCAGCATCATCATGAAGCCCATGAGCAGGTTCAGCTCTTCCCGCTCGTCGATATCGGCCAGCTTTTCGATCTTGAATCGTCCTTCCCAGAAGGCAGGGACTTTCGTCACTCGCATGACCGGGGTTCCATCAATTGACCGGGTCGCCACATAAGTCGGGTGGAGGAAGTAGCCGGACAGGAATCCGATGAGAGGGATCTCGCCAAGCAGCCCGTCCAGTACCTTGATCCAGCCGTTCTCCTCGTTGATTTCGAATTCCACGTCGCTGCTTTGGGTGATCTGGTAGTGGGCTTTCCAGAGCGATCGCATTCCCTTGCGCCGGACTGCTCCAAATGTTTTGCCCTGCGTGTCGATGAAGCTGTAGGTAGCTGAGAAATCGATAATCTTGTCCGCTTTGATCTCGCACAGCTCGTTTGATCGCGTGCTGTCGGTAAAAACCTGAACGGCCTCCTTCAATTTGAACATTTTCTGCTTCACGTAGCAGATTTCACCACCGCCTGAGTCCCGGACGTAAATCTGGGACGCGAGCGCCATGATTTTGAATGAAAGTTGGAGCGGGTAGTTCATCGATTGAAGAGCTTAGCCGAAATTTCGGAACTGGTCACTCACAATCAGGCAGTGGGGCAGTGGAATCGTTTAGCCTGCGGTCGGAGGGATGATCACGCATGCGGAATGTGTCGAAAAAAACCCATATATTTGGATGCTTTTCCTCAAGCAACGGAACTACACTCACGCTCATCTATCGGATACACGAATTCACCTACAACACGAAAAACATGATCACCTCACCATTTAGGACAAGCATTTTATCTGCCGGCATAGCACTGGCGGCAGCTGTGACAGCTCACGGAGCCGTACTCCTCGATGAGAATTTTGAGGGGCTCGTTTTGGCGCCATTTGAGTCCGCGACCGAATCTGGGGGCGACGGTACCGACTGGACGAGCACCACTCCAGCGGGCTGGACTCGCGACAATGGGTCGACACCAGTAGGCTCTCCTGCTGAGTTCTTCGGCTTCACCTTTCTGGACAAGAATTCTTGGATTGCCACCGAAGGAGATCAGGAACGTTCGCAGTTTGTCCTGGGCTCCGGCACTGTGATGGTTGCCGATCCCGATGCTTATGACGACGGCACCGACATCGACACGGGGTTGTTCAACGCCTACATGAGCACATCGCCGATTTCCTTGCTAGGGGTTGCGGCAAATTCAATCAACGTGCAGTTCGATTCCAGTTTTCGAGCAGAAGAAACGCAGATCGCAGTTCTGGATGTTTCTTACGATGGCGGCACGAGCTACACGAACCTGCTCACGTATGATGGAGCAGTGGTGCCTGATCAGGAGAAGATCAACGAACACCTTTCCTTTGATCTCAACAACCCAGAGAGCGGCGATCTGGTAGTGAGATTCGGCCTGGTCAATGCCAGCAACGACTGGTGGTGGGCGGTGGACAATGTGAAGATCTCTGACGGTGGCGCGGTGCCTGAGCCATCCACAGCACTTTTGCTTAGCGTCAGCGCCTTTGGAGCGCTCGCCCGCCGTCGCAGGCGCTGAACTGGGCTCTAGGCCTGATTTTGTTCGGCCACGTTGTCCGTTTAGCGGGCAATGTGGCCGTTCTGTGTACCCTGAACGCTGGGGGGAGTGCGTCAGGATGATAGGTGGTACCGTCTGAGCATCGATTGCAAAATGCGCCGATTGGCTGGCAAGGCACGCGCAGCAATTACGGGTGGCTGAGGCACTGTCCCGGGACCAATGGAGGTTCTTGCTCTCACAGTGCTAGGTAGTCTCGTGCTCGCCGCGTTGTTCGTTGTCCTTTTCCTAAGCAATGGAAGGACGTCGGCACCCGAGCAGGATTCACTGTTGCCACTGGCCGATGGCAAGGCTCCATCGGTGACACCGCTGCCGCCCATGCCGGACCGGCCAGAGGAAAGTGACACCACGCCTACGAAACACGAAAAATGACTACGGATAGAGCTCCGACTTCTACACTGAGTATTACTTACGATGACAAGACACCCCGGCTGTTCTTGATAGCCACGGTCGTCTGGGGAATTGTTGCCATGGCGGTTGGCGCGCTGATCGCATCGCAGCTGAACTACTGGAGGCTCAATTTCAATATGGAATGGCTCAGTTTCGGCAGGTTGCGACCATTGCACACGAACGCCGCGATCTTTGCATTCGTCGGGAACATGATGTTCGCCGGCATTTACTATTCCACCCAGCGCCTTTGCCGGGTGCGTACGGCATCGGATCTCCTGTCAAAGATTCACTTCTGGGGCTGGCAGGCGATTATCGTCGCCGCAGCGGTGACACTGCCCCTCGGGTACACCCGGGGCAAGGAATACGCCGAGCTGATCTGGCCGATCAATCTGGCAGTCGCTGCGATCTGGGTAGTCTTCGCCATCAATTTTTTCTGGACGCTGAAAAAGCGCAACGAGCCCTCTCTCTATGTCGCCCTGTGGTTCTACATCGCGACGATCATCACCGTGGCGATGCTCTACATCGTAAATCACCTGCAGATCCCGACCGGCTTGCTGCACTCATACCCCGTCTTTGGCGGTGTGCAGGATGCGCTGGTACAGTGGTGGTACGGCCACAATGCAGTGGCATTCTTTCTCACGACTCCCATCCTCGGCATCATGTATTACTTTCTGCCGAAAGCCGTGGATCGCCCGGTCTATTCTTATCGGCTCTCGATTGTTCACTTCTGGTCCCTTGTCTTCATCTACATCTGGGCCGGGCCGCACCACCTGCTGAACACCGACTTGCCCAAGTGGCTGCAGATGGTCGGTATGTGGTTCAGCCTTATGCTGTGGGCACCCTCGTGGGGCGGCATGCTCAATGGCTTGCTCACACTGCGGGGTGCATGGGACAAATTGCGCACCGATCCGGTCGTAAAGTTCTTCGTGGTCGGCGTCACCTTCTACGGAATGTCTACGTTCGAAGGGCCACTGCTCTCGATCCGCGCGGTTAACTCGCTTTCGCACTATACTGACTGGACCATCGGTCACGTGCACAGTGGCACACTCGGCTGGAATGGATTCATGGCTGCAGGAATGATTTACTGGCTCGCGCCGCGATTGTGGGGCACAGAACTTTGGTCGAAGAAACTCGCTGACTTCCACTTCTGGATCGGACTGGTTGGCATCCTTCTCTATGTGTCGTCCATGTGGGTCTCGGGCATCATGCAGGGCCTGCTTCTCAATGCGACCAACGCTGATGGAACATTGTTAGAATACGGCGAGTATGTCGAAACGATTCAGTACATCCAGTATCCCATGTTGGCTCGCTTGATCGGTGGAGTGTTCTACCTTCTTGGGTTCTCGCTCCTGGCAGTGAACTTCTTCCAGACTATCAGGAAGGGCAAACCCGTCGACTCCACAGTGGAGGTGGCAGCATTGAATCCGGTCGAGGCTGATGCGGATCAAATGAAGTGGCGTGAGGTGATCTTCAGTGATCCAATCTTCCTCTTCATGCTCGGCATTGTGTTGCTGCTCGGAGTTTTCTTCCTGCCCCCGTTCGCCAACACGCTCGCTCTCATCCTGTTCATCCCAGTGACAATCAAGGGCGTCGTCACATTCCAGCGCTCAAACAAAACATGGGCCGCCTGGTACGAACGCCTCTGCGCGAACTGGATGCCATTCTCAGTTCTGGCCTTGATATCAGTGGCAATTGGTGGCGCCGTGCAGATCATCCCGACGATCACAGTCAACCGCGCTGCGAACATTGAGGGCAGACTACAGGAACTCTACACGCCACTGGAGCTGGCAGGTCGCGATATCTATGTCAGTGAAGGCTGCTACAATTGTCACTCGCAGATGATCCGGACGCTGGTTCCGGAAGTAATGCGCTATGGTGATTACTCACGTATCGGTGAATCGATCTACGATCACCCGTTCCAGTGGGGCTCCAAGCGAACCGGCCCAGACCTCGCACGCGAAGGCGGCAAGCGGTCCGACGCCTGGCACTACAATCACCTGATGGATCCGCGCATGGTCACTGGATCGATTATGCCTTCCTATGCATGGCTGGCCGAAAAGGACACCGACATCAAAGCTCTGCCGGCCAAGATCGGCGTGCAGCGTATGCTTGGAGTCCCTTATCCGGCGATGACAAATCACGAGATCGAGCAGAATGCCATCGAGCAGGCCACAAAGATCACCCAGAATCTGCGGCAACCTCCAGCGACCATTTATGCAGACCCGAACAAACAGATCGTGGCTGTCATCGCCTATCTGCAGAAGTTAGGATCTTACAAGGTTCTCGATCCAGTCAAGCATGAGCCAGCACTGCTGGGCCTGCCGGATCAGACCCGTCCTAAAGCCGAGCCGGAAACAGAAGCGTCAACTGCGGCGCCTGAAGCTGAACCGTCCACTACAACCAACTAATTCAGACAAGCGATCATGTTCAAACGATTGATATATGAAGAGTGGCAATCGATGATCCCCATCGCGGCCTTCATTCTCACCGCCATTGGATTCGTCATATTGACCGCCCGTGCGTTCTTTATTAAGCCAGACCAGTCAGACCACATGGCACACCTGCCATTGAGCGATGATGGAGAAGGGAGAACAAAATGAGCGAAGGATCACCGTCAAAAGCAACCCCATCGCCAGGGTCGACGCCAGAATTGCGCGAGCACGTCTACGATGGAATTCAGGAATATGACCAAAAGCTACCCAACTGGTGGCTGTGGACATTCTACTTGGCGATCATTGGATTCTTCGTCTGGTGGTTGATGTATTATTCAGCGGGCTGGTTCGAAAAAGACGGCATAGGCGTCGATGCGAAAATCGCTGAGATCAATGAGAAGAAGGCGAAGGAACTGGAGGCAATGATGGCCACTCTGGACGACGCCGTGCTCTGGAAAATGAGCCGTAACCCGCTAATCACAGCTAAGGGACAGGCAACTTTCGAAGTCACCTGCGTGGCCTGCCACGGTAAAGACCTCTCGGCAACGATGGGTGGGGCAAAGCTGACAGGCCTTCCGCTGAACGATACGGAATGGAAATACGGTGCCAATCCCATGGACATCTTCAAGATTGTAAGCAAGGGCTCACCTGACGTCACAAAGGGTATGATCGCCTGGGAGCCAAGCCTTGGCCCCGCAAAGGTAGCCGAAGTAGTAGCGTATGTCCTGAGTTACCACCAGCCTCCTGAGGGTGTCGAAGTCAAATAGCGCAACAGGAAACCTAAGAACGATCCCGCAAATTACGTGAACTTACCTAACCTCATATCCGTCACAACCATAGCGAAAGACGGCTCGCACGTGAAAGTGCACCCGGCTGATGTGAAGGGGAAATTCACCCGTATGCGGCAATTCGTTGGCGTGCTACTACTAGGTGTCTATGTAGGACTTCCGTGGATCGTGATCAATGGCTATCCAGCCGTGTTCTTTGATCTTCCCTCCCGGCGGTTCCACCTTTTCGGGCTTACGTTCCTGGCTCAGGATGTGTGGCTGGCCTTCTTCGTTGTTACTGGTGTTGGGTTCACTCTGTTCTATGTCACCGCGCTGTTCGGGCGGCTCTGGTGTGGCTGGGCGTGCCCTTATACTGTGTTTCTGGAACACGTGTTCCGCCCCATTGAGCGTCTCGTGGACGGCGACGCCACGGCACGCAGAAAAGGCGACAAGGCACCAATGACTGGTGGTAAGATCGTGCGGCGGATCATTAAGCATACGCTGTATCTCCTGCTCGCAAGTTTGATAGCACACATCTTCCTGTCATATTTCGTTTCCCTGCCCAAGCTCTACCAGATCATGGGGCAGTCGCCACTTGAGAACAAATTAGCATTCGCCATCATGCTCTTCCTCACGGGAGCGCTCTACTTCGCGTTTAGCTGGTTTCGCGAGCAATTCTGTATCATCCTGTGTCCGTACGGACGTATTCAGTCGGCACTGACGGATGATGATACCATGGTGATCGGCTATGACTCTGGCAGAGGTGAGCCCCGAGGCAAGGCTAGCGATCCATCCAATGGTGCGTGCGTGAACTGCATGCGGTGTGTCAACGTCTGCCCCACCGGAATCGATATTCGCAACGGACTGCAGATGGAGTGCATCGGCTGTGCAGCATGCATCGATGCCTGCGATGAAATCATGGAAAAGGTGAAGCGGCCTACTGGCCTCATCCGCTATGATTCGATGAACGGGCTGGCAGGCAGGAAGACGCGTTTCGTTCGCCCGCGCACGATCCTGTATTCGGTATTCATGGCACTCGGTGCGTTCGCGATGATCTTTGGTGTGACCCGGGTGCATGACGTAGAAGCAAGTCTTACGCGGCTTCGCGGGAACCCTTACTTTGTCACCGAAGATGCGGTAAGGAACCAGTTCCAGATCCGGTTGATTACAAAGCGCAACGTGCCGACCACTTTCCGGCTTTCACTCGAAGGAGCTCCCGCCGGAGCGCATGCTGACGGAATGAATGAGGCTATCGTGGTTCCCGCCCAAGGCAGTATCGTCCATCCATTTGTGGTGAGCATTGATCGCGATCAATACGAAGGTAAAAGCGAGTTCAACCTCGTGGTTCAATCCGAACCGGGCGGGACAGAATTGAAGCGGAAAATCTCGTTTCTTGGACCCGATGCCAAGCTGCTCCGGGAAGACCAGGACGCCGACAAACAAAATCAATCAGCACCATGAAAGCACTCTTTCGCAAACGTCCCTGGCTTTGGATATTCGTGGCATTTTTTGTTCTGATCGGAGCATGGGCCTCCCTGATCACGATCGCACTCACTCACCAGCCCGCTAAGGTGCAAATAGAAGAGCGATGATCGACGCTGCTGGAGTCAACACTGTCGCAGCTGCATTCATGGCCGGGCTGGTGACCAGCGTGCACTGCGCGGGAATGTGCGGACCGGTGGCGTGCCTGGCGGGAACAGGCAGCTCCGGGCAGGCGTCCGCCGCCCTATATCACGCCGGGCGGGCGATCTCCTACACGACCATCGGAGCGTTTGCCGGTTTCGTCGGCAAGGAACCGGTGCAGGCGTTGTTCCACAGCCCGTTCGTGGTGCTTCCCTGGGTATTGGTGTTTGTGTTAGTGGGAATTGGGTTGGGGCTGAACAAATTCATGCCAAAGGTGCCCGCTCTCGGTTCCTGGGTGTTTCGCAGCCGCCTGCGTGTAATGGAGTTGCCCTCCACCTGGCGGGCTGGGGCGCTCGGGATATTGACCCCATTGTTTCCGTGCGCCCCACTCTACATGATGTTTGGCGTGGCGCTGGTCAGTGGTTCTGCGGTGGCAGGTGCGCAGTTCACCTTCGCCTTTGCACTGGGCACGATTCCCCTGCTGTGGCTGGCTCAGCAATCGGTTCAATGGCTCGGATTGCGCCTATCACCCCAGCGAATGATGATAGGCCAGCGCACCCTTGCTCTCATCACCGCAGGTGTTCTCGCCTGGCGTCTTAAGGACACACTGTGGTTCATGGAAACCGCGTCGGGCGCAGTGTCATGCCCGCTTTGCCAGTGATTTTAAAATGCTAGCCGCTGCTGCTCCATCGTCCGTCACGCTTGCGAATGCGTCGGCCGCTAAGGCCTGCGTCCACTGTGGCACAACTTTTGAACCCGCTGTCCAGGACGAAAAATATTGCTGCAGCGGATGCGCCTTCGTGCATGACTTGATCCAACAGGGTGGGCTCGATCGATTCTACGATCTTAAGGGTACCACAATGATCCAGCCGGTCGGCACCCGAGCGTTCCGGCCAGAGACTTGGGACTGGTTGAATCGATTGGCAACGGAAGCGGAAGCCAGCGCCCAGTCGGACAGCGCCCGCCTTACCCTGAAAGTGCAGGGGCTATCCTGCGTGGGCTGTGTGTGGCTCATCAAGAAAGTCTTTGAGGAGAAACCGGGCGGCATCCGTGTCGATATCGCGCCCAGTCGCGGAACGGTTGAGATGCGTTGGCAGCTGGGTAAATTCGACGTCACCGGATTTGCCGGCGAACTCCAGAGATTTGGATATGCCCTCGTGGAGAACTCGCGATCGACCTCCTCCCGATCGGACAGCACAGAGGGCCGCCGCCTAGCAGTGTGCGGCGCGTTCGCGGCGAACTCCATGGCATTCAGTCTTCCCAGGTACCTCGGGATGCCGGACACATTTGCCCTTGCTCCCACCTTTGAGCTAATTGGAGCACTGTCCGCGACTTTGTCATTTGCAGTGGGCGGATCGTACTTCATCCACCGATCCTGGCATTCGCTGCGTGCCGGGATGCTGCATGTCGATACACCCATCGCACTGGGAATCATCACCGCCTACTTGGGATCTCTAGCAGGATGGATGACCGGAACCGCTGGCCTGCTCTACTTTGATTTTGTCTCCGTATTCATTTTTCTGATGCTGTTAGGGCGCAGGATCCAAACGTCAGCTCTGGAAAAAAATCAGCGACGTCTGCCAACTGCGAACATTGAAGAATCAAGCATTGATTGGATCAATGGTGATGCCGATTCAGTCGCGGTTCCATCATTGAAGCGCGGAATGGCTTTTCGCGTGAAACCTGGGGGCACGGTGCCTGTGTCGGGCCGTCTCCTCTCCGCTGACACATCCTTTGGGACTGAATCCATCAATGGCGAACGCGACCCCAGATCGCTCGTGACCGGAACAATCGTTCCATCGGGCGCTGGATTGCTGGGAAATGCGCCAGCGGAAATCGAGGCGGTTGAAGACTGGGGCGAGTCCCTGCTCTACCGGCTCGTGCATGCTACCGAATCTGCCAATGGGGAGCGATCTCCTATGGAGCACGTGCTCCGTGCCTATCTGGCTGCAGTGCTCTTGTTCGGTGTCGGCGGTTTTATCAGCTACGCAATTGCAGGAAAGGTCGGCATGGGGTTGCAAGTGATGATCTCGGTTTTCGTCGTTTCCTGTCCCTGTGCGCTCGGAGTGGCGCTGCCGCTGGCCGATGACCTGGCAGCCGCCCGCATGTCTGCCATCGGCGTCTTCGTAAAGCGCGCGAATCTCTGGCAGCGACTCCTGAAGGTACGCAAAATCTTTGTCGATAAGACAGGCACTCTCACGCCCGAGTCCGTTTCGCTGCGTGATCCGTCGAAACTCTTACACTTGTCTGGTCGCGAGCGTTCCGCTCTGCAAATAATGACCGCATCATCGCTCCATCCTTTGTCACGGACGCTCTACAGTGCCCTGGCCATTCATGCGCCGGGTGCGAAAGACAAAACAGTCACTGGCACCTGTGAAGAGATCACCGGTAAAGGGATTCAACTGACCGAGTCCGATGGAACGAGATGGGAATTGATCCGTGACGACACCGGGCAAACGAGCGCAACCCAGTTCCGTTGCGATGGCGCAGTGGTCGCCACATTCGATTTCGACGATGCACCACGCGCAGGAGCAAAAGAGCAGATTGGAAAACTCCAGAGCAAAGGAATCCATTTCCACATTCTGAGCGGTGATGCGGAGAACAAAGTATCGGCGATGGCTGCCGCTGTCGGGATCCCGCTGGCCTCTGCACACGGAGCCCTCGAACCTGCTGACAAGGCCACGCAAATCCGTAAAATCGGAGGCAGCGATGCCCTTTACCTCGGCGATGGAGCCAACGACAGCATTGCACTGGGCGAAGTCCTGTGCAGCGGTGCCCTGGTGGCAGACGCATCGCTCCTGCAGAACAAAGCAGACTTCTATGTGATGGGGCAATCGTTCCGCTTCCTCAGTCCGCTGATCGACACCGCAAGGCAACGCTGCCATGCCGTTCGCAACGCATTCGCATTCGCCGTTCTTTACAACGCAGCCTGCCTCACCATCGCACTTTCAGGACGCATGAATCCCCTCCTCGCCGCCATCCTCATGCCCCTCAGCTCAGTAGCCACCATCGCCATCGTCCGTTACTCCAGTCGTAAAGAAGCGTCAGTCGCCCTTCAATCGCACCGGCCTTAGCTCGACGACGACGGGCGCATCTTTCTCCGGCCGGGTGAGCAGTGCGACGCCACCTTCGGCAAAGCCGTGTTTCGTTGACAACTCGACTTCCTTTGGATTTGCCGAAAAGACGATTGGCACTCCTGGCGCGGGAGCGGGATCGATTTGAAAGGAGTATGTCACAACGGGAGCGGCGCCGGGGCTGATGGAGACGTTTTGCGCAACGGTGTATCCCCCGACTTGGAACATCAGTGACAGCGTCTTGCCATCCGGGATGCTATGCCCCAGGTAGCGAACTTCCGGTGGATCGTCCCCAAGGCCACCGATGCGCAGCGGGAAACTGGATTCGGAACCGAGCGAGACAGGTGTGCCGAGCGGCAGGACATTGCCGTTCACTCTGCCGCTGCCATCATTCGCAGCGGGACGGGCGTCGATGAATCCACCGTTCCACACATAGCAAACGGAAAGGGTGTCGGGATCGAAGCAATAATTCACATCGTCAGGAAGAGCTACCGCCAGTGCCAGCTCCGACGCGCCCGGCATTGGAAATGTGGCAGTGTAAGGTTTCATTTCTGGAGCAATCACATGCTGTTTGGCGGTGGAAAGATTTGCATTTCCAGCGGCACCCTGCCACTTCAGTCCCGGGGTGTGAAGATCGCCATCATTGAACACCAGCAGCTGCATCCACGGCAGCTCGTGTGTCGGCTCAGGCGCGCCAAGATCGGCAGTTCCAAAACGCGTCACCCCTTGCGTGCCGTCGTGCGTTACCACTTCGGCGTGGGAGATGATCAGCTTGGCAGGTGAGTCACTCGCCAGTGCGAAGGTATAGTCGCTCTTCAGCGGCACGTGCACACTGGCGCTGATTTCGATGGCTGACTTGGTTCCTGGTTTGCGCGCATCCAGGTGCGCACGCAGCCCGGGGATCACATCGAAATCGATCAACTCGCCCTTGAGATCACCACTGGAGACGGGCTTGAGTGCGGTCAGATCCGGGGCATCTTCCCATTCCCCTTCGTAGTAGCGATAGCGCAGGTTTGAGATGCCCACTGGGTTCGAAGTCACCACAAACTCGCCGCGCATTAGTGGCGTATGACCAGGAATCGAGCTAAGAAACGGATAGACGCCCGCCTGCTTTGGAGCACGCCAGGCGAGCGCCGCCTCTTCGCCGGGACGGATCAGATCTGTGGCATTGGTCACCAGCGGCGGGCCGGGGTTGAAGTTTCGCGCCAGCATTGAGGGGCCGAGGTCAATGACCAAATCCGCAACCTGTTTCCAGTTGTCTTCGCCTTCCCCGCAGGTGACGAAATTGCAGACCACCGGGCCATTGTTCTTTACTGTCAGGTGCAGCAGCTCTCCCGGCTCCACCAGAATCGAGCGGGGAGAGAACAGCAACCGGCCTGGAATCGTTTCAATCAATACCGATCGCGAAGCGGGATCTTCCGCCCAGACTGTGACGGAGAGGATACTCCAGATAGACAAGCCCATGAGGAAGGATCGGAAACTGCACGAGTGCGTCATGGCGGGATGGTAGTAAGATCATAAACAACAACGCAAGGGATTTTAAAGTGCTGGGCTGCTTCGATATCATTGGGTTTTGGCAGGAGGCGTCTTGAATGCCCCTGGCTTCACGGCGAGATACGAGCAATCGAACTGGTTGAGAATACTCTCTGCAACAAGTGAATCACTGATAGGTCGTTCCGACCGCAAGGATCAACGAAACCCGTCCGCTCTTGAGCACGTAACGCGTAGCAAGAACTTCAACATTTTCGGAACTCGCGAAATAGCCTGCGTCAAGCTCGTCGAAGATTGTGTTGTCCCGTTCGTACAGAATAGTGCTTTTGAGCCTGGGACAGAGCGTCGTAGCCGCCTTTCTTTTCGGTGTTCGCGATTCGTTCCTGAAACCTTCCAAGCGGTGCGAAGCAAGCGAGCCCGCAGAGAAGGTATCCGGCGAGAAGAAGAATTCCGTTGCCTGATTCGGATTGAGGCCAAAAAGAATCCTCGCTACGTCGTTGGCATTCTTGTCTTCCTTGAGGAGATGCACAACGTCGGAAAACAGTCCACCCGACTGCTACGTGCTGTTACTTCTGACCCAGGAGTCGGCGCACTTTGTCAGGAGTGAGGCCTTTCACTGGCAGCGGGTGACCGAGGGTGTCTTTGTTAGGGGTGAAGCCGTCGCCGCCGTGGTCGATGAAGATGGGGTTGTGGTAGGCGCAGGGTTGCATCTCCGATTGTGTGCTGTTGCCGAAGCCGGTTTTGAGGGTGAAGTTTTCGCCCATCGCTACGGCGATGATGTGGGTATCGCCGGCGATGGGCACATCGATGGTCTGGTCGAACTTGACTACGCCATCTGCGAACATTGCCGGGTGGGTCGCGCAGGTGAAGTTCAGGTTTTCATCCTGACGGCCGTTGACGAGGATCTGCACGCGGTCGATGTCGAGCCAGTCGTTGCATTGCACGCGGACGGCGAGGGCGACTTTGTCACCGTTCACTTTGATCTCGTCACCTGGAAGTGCACTGCCATTCACAATGGCGGTAAGGAAGGGTCCGGTGGTGAGCATCATGCGGCCCTTCTGAGCGTTGGCGGCCATTTCCTTCGGATCGATTTCCTTTGGCAGTTCCTTAGACGACTGCACATATGTGCGCCAGCCGCCGACACCATTTCCCCAGACGGAGTGGGCGTCTGCAACGGCGACTCCCCAGACACGCATTCCTTGATTGAGAAATTGCAGCCAGATAAATTCGCGGTTGTACTTCACGCGACTACCACCTGAGAAAGGCGGACGCACCTCGACGGGATCCTTTTTCAAAATGCCGACGCCGAGGTAATTCTGCGTTTCGTAGGCGTCGATGAGGCCACCCAGGAAGGCGAAGCCGCCGTCGACTGCGCCATCGCCGTCGCGGTCGACGAAGTTCTCGGCGAGGTCGGGGTGGTTGATTTGGATGTAGCGATCGCTGTTGTAGCCCTGCAGCTGACGCAGCGCCAGGGCATTGATCCGTGGATCAGGATCCCACACTGGAGCACCGCCGTCCTGCTTGGTCGGCTCTGGCTTCAGCGGAAAAGTATTGAAGTGAGCACCGCTGCCGGTGAGTTCCAGGCCGGGGATGGTGGAGATGAAATCTTCAAGTTTGAGCGAGCCGATGTGCGGCGCCCAGTCGTAGATGCGATTGTGCTCCGTGGTCGGCGCGAACTCGATGTGCTCGGCGGCGAGATTGATGATCCGGTCATCGGTCTTGCAAGTGTTGTCGCCACTGGGCGTGGAGTGATTGTGAAAATCCGTCGCAACCCAACCGCTGGTATCGACCATGCGTTGGAGCGCGGTTTCGATCATCGACGTTTCACCTGCCTTGACTTCGATCTCGGCCGCGTAGTGAGAATACTCCGGCCCGCGGGTGACGATCACGCGATAGTTGCCGGGAGTGACGGGCACGAAAAAGTTACCGTCCGCCGAGTGCCACTGTTCCTTACACCCGTGCGCGCGGTTTTCCGGGCCAAGATCCGGAGTGGGCGTTCCATTGATGCCGTGAAACTGCACCTTGCACGGCAGCGATGACTCTTTCACTGCTGCATCGGAGACGGCAAACTGCACGCCAGATCGTGCGCTGAGCACGGACGGGAGCACGCTCTGCTCACCGGCGATCACGCGCAACGCGTGCAATGCCGGAGCGCGTCCGGCATCGAGCACCCGCACCGTGTAGTCGCCAGCGGGCAGGGCGATGCTGGCTTTGCCCTCATCGTCGGGATAAGCGACGAGGATCTTGCGATCGGCAGTGGTGATTTCGATCGTTGCGGTGGGGATCGCCTTGTCACCTTCTTCTACCACCTGAAACTCAGCCGTGCCCGTTGGCCCCTGCGCCGCCGCCACGATGCCCATCGCCTCCGCAGGGGAAGTGCCGACGGCCAGAAAGCGCCGCACGGTGAGTTCTTCGCCCGGGCTCAGGGTGACTTCGGCAGCGGGTGCTGCTCCGCTTTCATCACTGATCCATGCGTAGGCATAGCCCGCACGGTCGGCGGGATCCATCGCATCGGCCATGGTAATTCCGCGCCACTTTTCTTCGCGCGTCACGTTCGTCCATTTGTCGGCAGTGGTGATCTTCTTCTCTTCTTTCGATTCGTTGCGGAAGGTGGAAGTGATCTCGACGCCCTGCATGCCGTCGCGCACCAGATATTCGTGGCGCTTGTAGAGCCCCTTGTTGTCGGCAGCGCTGGTGACACTTTCCACTGCCGCAGTTCCTTCGAGCACGTCACGCTCGACCGGCCAGACATACGATACATCGCCGCGTTGACCACTTGGAGCAAAGATCGTGATCTGATCGTTCCCCGCGCCGCGCAAAGTCAAGTCATAGAGGCAACCGGGCGTCATGCCATCGGCACCATAAAACGTGCTCATGTTTGCCCGACGCTGGGGTGCAAGCTGAGAGATCAGCGCCTCCACTTTGTCGCTGCGCAAAATGAAATCGCCCGGGATGCCGTCAGCTTCTTTTCCCTTCGGAAGTTGATCCAGCGCCTCGGGAGAAGCTTGGAACACTTCCGCCGCATCGAGAGGTGCGCTCGGCAGTCCGAACAAAATAGCGCAACCAAGCGCTGGGGACAGCAAACGAGTGGTGAGAGCGAAGGTGAACGATGGTAGCGGGTGTTTGAGCAATTCCATAGTCGCGACCATAGCGAGATGTCCCCGAAAAAGGAAGATCGTCCGGGTGCCGGAATTGCCACCTGCGAGGATCGCTTTCCGCGGCCGAAGATGTCGAAGGGCGAGAGATGCCGTATTTCACGTTCCTTAAATACCGCCTTCAGGGACGCACGCCGCTTTTCGAAAGAAAAAGTGGCGGAACGGACGGGACTCGAACCCGCGACCTCCGGCGTGACAGGCCGGCGCTCTAACCAACTGAGCTACCGCTCCAAACAGTCAATAGACCGTTGAATCAAGAGCCCGAGATTAGGCTGAAACATTGAACCCCGCAACTGTTTTTTCGATGGAAAAAACGGGGCGCTTTTTCCCGCTGTATTGAGCGCTCCTTGAACTGGGCGCGATTGCCCGTTAACCTCTGCGATGCTCGTTTTGCCCCGAAGCTTCGCAAACATTTGCCGCAGCTGTGCGCGTTCGTTATCACCGCTGATCAGCCTGTGGCTGCAGGGAGCTGGCGTGAGCGCGTCTGCGCAAGAGCCCGGGGAGGCCTACGGTATTGATGCCCTGACTGCTGTGGGGGGCTACCTCAACGGCGCACTGCCCGAGCGGGAAGCGCGTCCCGACGGGGCGTGGGCAGTGACCCCGGCATTTCCAGAACTCGATTTTACAGACCCCACAGATGCGAAATTCGTTTTTGAACCTGTAAGCCTCACTCACGAGCCCCGGGGAGACCGCCTCTTTGTCGGCGACAAAAAGGGCAAAGTCTGGTCGTTCACCGCTGATCCTGACACTGATCAAAAAACACTGTTCCTCGACATCAGCGACCGCATCAAAATTACGCCGAACGCGGGTCTGGGCGAGCTTGCATTTCACCCGGACTTCGGCCTGCCGGAGTCGCCGAACCGTGGTTACGTTTACACCCACTACTTCTGGTCGCCGGTGCCTGCGCAGCTCGGCAATGCAAATCAGGTGCCGGACTCAGCGGACGAATTGCCCAACTCCGGCTACTGGCGGCTGTCCAGATTCACCGTGCCGGATGGCGCGAACTCAGCCGATGCCGCCTCAGAGCTGGTGCTCATTCAACAATACGATGCCCACCACTGGCACAACGGCGGATCGCTCTTCTTCGACAACGACGGCTTCCTCTACCTCAGCTCCGGCGACATCGGCGGGGATCAAAATGTGTACGATGCTGGCCAAACGCTCCAGCGGGGATTCTTCGGTGGTGTGTTGCGGATCGATATCGACAAAGACCCCGCGCGCAGTCACCCGATCCGCAGGCAACCGACTGATCACGACGTGCGCAACACCAAGCCTGCCGGCTGGCCGGCGAGCTACTCGCAGGAATACTTCGTGCCGAACGATAACCCATGGCTGGATGAAAGTGGTGCCGCGCTGGAGGAATTCTGGTCGATCGGCATCCGCAGCCCCCATCGCATGAGCTACGACAGGGAAACGCAGGTGATCTGGGTCGGCGATGTTGGGCAATCACGCGTCGAGGAAGTATCCCGGGTGATCAAAGGCGGCAACAATCAATGGCCCTATCTGGACGGAAGACTGGGCGGCTACCGGGCCAAACCTGCGGCGCTCGTAGGTGAAGAGCTTGCCCCTGCGCACACGTACGCACACTCGGCTTTCGGTGCGGCGGTCATCGGCGGCCCCCTGTATCGCGGTCACAGGCATCGCGCGGCGCTGGGCGGCAGGGTGTTGTTCGCCGACCACCAGTCGGGCGAGGTTTCGGCACTGATCGAAGGCGCTGACGGCAGTGTGACTGTGGATAAACTGCTCACAGTTGCCGGTAGCGGATTTCATTCCGGAGTGTCGTCGTTCGGCACCGACCGGGATGGCGAAGTTTATTTGTGCCGACTGCGCCGCAATCGATTCGGTGCCGCCGAAGCCGGTGATATTCTGACACTTGTAAGGGCAGGCGCTGACGGAGCCGAGCCGCCACCTCTGCTCTCGCAGACAGGTGCGTTCACGGATTTGCAACCCCTCACACCTTCACCGTGGCTGATTTCCTACCAGCCCGCAGCTCCATTCTGGTCAGACGGAGCAGCAAAGGCACGCTGGATCTCGCTGCCAAATGACGGCACTGCCGACACCGCTGCCGAGCAGATCGACTTCGCCACCACGGGCAACTGGGCATTTCCGAAAGGAACGGTTCTGGTCAAACACTTCGAAATGCCAGTCGACGCACGCACGCCTGGCATTGTCAGAAAGATAGAGACACGCTTCTTTGTGCATGGAAACGACGGTATCTATTTCGGCTTCACTTATCGCTGGCGAGCAGATGGCAGCGATGCCGATCTCGTTGGGCCAGCCTCCCAGACCGTCGCCTTTACCACGACGGATTCGGAGGGAATTGAGACAACGGTGGACTGGCAGATTCCCAGCCGCAGCGATTGTCTTAGATGCCACACCGCTGCGGCCGGGTATGTGTTAGGGCTGCGAACCCATCAGCTCAACTCCTTCCACCACTACCCGGCCACTGGGCGCACTGCCAACCAGTTGCGTACGCTTCATCATCTGGGACTGTTGGCCGGAGCACCTGCTGATGAAGCAGAATTGCTCGCCATGCCTGCCAGTGCAGCGCCGGACCAGGTGGACGCTCCCCTTGAAACGAAAGCCCGCTCTTACATCGACACCAACTGCGCCTCCTGCCACCGCCCCGGTGGTGTCTACGCCAACTTCGATGCTCGATTCACCACGCCTCTATCACAGCAGAATCTGATCAATGGGCCACTGGTGAACGACTATGGCATCGACGGGCAAGCCGTTGTCCGTCCCAGAGAGGACTACCGTTCCATCCTCCTGCACCGCATCGCAAGCACCGGTGTCGATCAGATGCCGCCGCTCGGGAAATCGGTGGCCGACACTGCTGGAGTGAAGCTGATCAACGACTGGATCAACAGCCTCGATCCCGAAGCCTTCGAGGGAAACATCTATGATGCACCGGGGGCATGGATTCGGCAAAACTTTGGCCCGGATCCTGATCCTGCACTTTCCGCTTGGACCGCAGATCCTGACAACGATACCAAAGCCAACTTACAGGAATTCGCCCTCGGCACACACGGTCTCAAGATCGACGGAACGCCACTGCAAGTACGCAGGTCTGGAGTCCCCGCTGTCGATACCATCCAGCTGCCGCAGCCGCTTCCGAGCGGTGTGACCATCATCACGGAATCATCTTCAGATGCTCGCCAGTGGACAATTGCCGAAGCCGCGCAGCTGAGCGATGACCGCCGAAGCCTGGAAATTCCGGCATCCGCTACTGTGATCCTGTACCGATTGAAGTTTACTTTGGACTGACTTGGTTACCAGGCGATCTACCACAGCGGCTTCGGGGATTGAATGATGGGTGCCAGTTGTATAGTGAACGCTCTGCAACTGCCAATCCTCCTTCAAAATGATGAAATCCAAAATACTTCTCACCATCCTCGCGCTTACACTTGCTGCTGCAGCAGAAGAGCCAGTCATTCGCATTGGCATGATTGGCCTGGACACTTCGCACGTCCCGGCCTTTACCAAGGTGATCAACGACCCTTCCGCTAAAGACCACGTTCCCGGGGCGAAGGTCGTGGCTGCGTTCAAAGGCGGCAGCCCGGACATCGAGTCCAGCGCATCGCGTGTGGACGGCTACACTCAAACACTGCGTGACGAGTTTGGTGTCGAGATATGTGACACCATTGAGGATCTGTGCACCAAGGTCGACGCGGTGATGATCGAGAGCGTCGACGGACGCCCGCATCTCGCGCAGGCCAAACCGATCATCGCGGCCGGACTCCCGTTGTTCCTTGATAAACCCATGGCTGGCACGCTGGCGGATGTGTTGGAAATCTTCCGGCTTGCCGATGAAGCGGGCGTGCCAGTGTTCTCCTCTTCCTCGTTGCGCTATGGCAAGAGCACGCAGGCCGTGCGCGGCGGATCGATCGGCAAGGTCGTCTACGCCGTTGGTTCCAGCCCGGCATCGCTCGAGCCGCACCACCCCGACCTTTACTGGTATGGAGTGCATGGCTGCGAGTCGCTGTTCGCCGTCATGGGCACCGGGTGTAAAAGCGTCGTCCGCAAAACGACTGACGACGGCTTGATCGAGGTAACCGGCACCTGGGAAGGCGATCGCACAGGCATCTTCCGCGAGGGCAAAGGCTACTCCGGAACCGCAAAAAATGCGGAAGGCAAGGAAGTCGAGATCGGTGCCTACGAGGGCTACGCGCCACTGGTAGTCGAGGTCGTGA
Organism: Verrucomicrobiia bacterium; assembly: GCA_020439995.1. Taxonomy (GTDB): domain Bacteria; phylum Verrucomicrobiota; class Verrucomicrobiia; order Verrucomicrobiales; family DEV007; genus JAGROY01. The sequence goes on along the minus strand of JAGROY010000075.1, from coordinate 9,746 downwards.
AGTTCTTCCAAACCAAAGTCGCACCCGTCTCCGCCGCCGAGACTATCGAACTCTTCGCCTTCATGGAAGCCGCTGACGAAAGCAAACGCCGAGGAGGTGCACCCGTCTTGCTTGAGGACGTGCTGAAAACTGCAAAAAGCGCCAAGCAGTGAGCATTGATTACAGATGTCAGTTACAAACGCTAGAAATTCTCAATGGTTAGGCGAACTTTCATTTAAACATGCTTCGTGATATTATAGGTAAGAAGTACGATATCGAATCGGAAACTTACGGTGGATCATGCGCGCCCCTCGACAATGACTATGCTTTGTCTAGCCGTATTATGCGGATGGATTGCAGTTTTGATAGATCAGCGAAAGCCGCCGCAAAGAGATCAAGGGTTGATGGATTATTTTTACACCAAGGTTTGGGTTGGCCCTGCGAGTCACTTAGCGCATTAGAAGGAATGCAAAATCTGAAGCTTCTCAGCGTTATGTCTCAGGAAGTTATACCAGGTGCTAGCCAGATCATGCGGCTGCCTAAGCTCGAAGTCCTAAACCTTGACTGTAGATGGGATGGAGAAGTTGATTTTCGGAAGATTCCAGCTTTATGGAGGTTGAGTATAACATGGCACGAATCTAGTCAGGGAATTTCTTCCATATTCGGCGCCTCGCAGCTTAGGTGTTTAAGTATTTTTAAGTTAAACAACGACGATCTTAGGGATCTCGAATCTCTGGAGAAGCTTGAACTTCTAAAGCTAGAGGGGGGGAATTTTAACAGATTGGACCTTGAGAATCGATGTCTACGAAAAGTGGTGGCGATAGATTGTAAGTCTCTGAAATCCATCCGAGGGATAACAAATTGCACAAACGTTGAGTGGTTGACCTTAAGTGGATGCAAGAAAATTTCCGATTTTTCTCCAATTTCTGAACTGCCTAGATTAAGAGTGTTGCAACTGAGTTTTCAGGGAAAGATAGAATCGATTGATTTTGTTAGAGATCTCAAAAATCTCGAAGCTTTGTCATTCTACGGTGACACGTCTTTTGTGGACGGAGACCTCAGCGTTCTAGAAAACCTGCCAAAGCTGAGACGTGTAGGGTTCGTTAATCGACGCCACTACTCCCACAAGGTGCGCGAGCCGTGGAGTTGGGTAGGATTTGATGATCCTAAAGTGAGTACATGCCTTATCAGGAAATGAATCGCTTCTGAAGTGACAACGCGAGGCTGGGCTCGCGGATTTCCAAATCCGTAAGCGCATGTCGGCCGACTTCGTACCGCGAGTGAGTTAACATGAAGCAATACGGTGACTGATTCGCGGGTTGCGGGTTGCGGGGGGTGATCACTTCGGCCACTTCCCGCGCTCCGTGCCTGTGCCGGATCTGATAGTACCTGGTGTCCTCGCTGAAAAATCCCCAGCTCCAGAGAACCGCTCGCTACTCGCGCTGCTTGCTGCGGCCTTGGCGGGTGCCTTGGGTTGGGATGGGCGGCGGGTTGCGGTTGCCGCTGGGGACGGCGAAGCCTACCCGGTTTGCGACCTGCTGGGGAAATGCCTCGATGTCGTCGTCGAGTTCCAGTTCATCGAGTTGCGCCAGCCATTCGTTCGTTTGTCCAAGCTGGCTGGCGCTGGAGTCGATGTGGCGTGAGAAGCTGCCCGCATCCTGGGACGCGCTTTGCAGCTCGCCCGCGAGCAATTTTACCAGGCCGACGACGCGCCTTTGCTCAGACTCGGCAAGTTCAAGATTGGCCTCGGATTCCTCCAGCTTGGCGGCCCGCTTCTCGAGCATCCCCAGCCGCTCGCGCTGGGAGTCGAGCAGTCGTCGCTTGGTTTCGAGGAGCCCCGGCTTGCTGCCATCGGCCTCCAGTGCGGTGATCTCTTTCTCCAGCTTCTCAATCTTCTCCGGCATCTCGCGGATGCGGGCGGGAAGTTCTTCGCTACGCTCGCGGCTGAGGTGATTCTTGATCGTCTCTTCCGTGTGCAGCAGACGCAGATACGTCCACATGAGCGCATCCACCTGGTGCAACTGGGTATCAACCGCCAGCGACTGAGCGGCGCTTGGGCTCTCGCGCAGGTCACGTTCGATCTCGGCCGCGAGTCCGGAGAGGATATCGTAATTCACTTGCAGCGGATGCGACAACGAGCGGTAGAGCTTCATGCGCTGCTGCGCAAAATCATACTGCTCCTGGCTAGCCTGCGCTTCCGTGTGGATCGATTGTTTCTTCTGCAGCCACTTCTTGAACAGCGACGTGTCGGGCCCGAACACCCAGCCTAACGCATACGCCGCAGTGCCGATGATCGCGTAGAGCGGCTCCGCCGTTGCGATGCCTACACCTACTGTCATGAGCGCAAGCCACGCATGATGCGGGCTTTTGGCAAAGGCTTTGAGTCTCTGGAATCCTGACATCAGGGGCAATGCGGAAGCTGCTACTCGACAGTGAACCACTGCACTTCCACTCGGCGGTTCTGATCCGCATCCTTACCCAGTGGCTCTTCCCAGCCACGACCGATCAACTCGATTCGCTCAGCGGCGATCTGTTGTTTCTCGATCAGCAATCGCTTCACTTCTTCCGCTCGGTCTTTGCTCATCTGCATCGCTTTCAGTGCCATGGTTTTGACAAGGCTTTCACCACCCTGAGATCGAAATTGCCCGACCAGAGAATCGTCCACATGTCCGCGTAAGAGCACGATCGATCCGGGACTTACCTGCAGCATTTTTTTCACGGTTGCAAGGTATTCGTCATTGATCGTCTGCTGCATGTCCAAGTTGGTGGAGTTAGGCTCGAACAGGAACCGGATGTTGCGACTCAACAGTGGATCCTGCTCGATGGGGGACCGGGCCGACGAGCGGATGGGCTCAATCGACATCTTCTGGCCGGCGAATTCGCCGCTCGCCTGAAGTTCCTCTAGGGGCTTGAGATCGAGGAAGTAACTCGCAGGCGCAGGGTTCTTCACGATCTTGCTGCCGTAGGCGATGGTCGATGACTGGTAGATGCCCTCAAAGCTGCCGGCAGCATCGATCTGTCCTGAGAAGAATGCGAGATTCTCGGGCAGGTTGCTGAGATGAACCTTCTCCAGCTCGGACTTCGCGTCCTCGACAGTCCACTCGTAGTCCTTGAACACCTCCGCGATGAACGGGTGATACTTTGCCGGATTCGTGCGCACCTGATCGTTGCCCCAGACCAGTCCATGCACGACGCCCTTGACCATCTCAGGGTGCTCGGCGGCAAAGCCTTTGTTGAACATGAGGATGTCGGAAATGATCAGCAGGTTGCGGTTATCTGTGATTTGCCGTGCCTTGCCTTCGCTGGCTTCCACCACTTCGGTCGTCTTCGGCGCCCAGGTCACGCAGCCGTGGATGCGGTTGCCTCCTGCGATCAAGTCCGCGAGAAAGGCATCGGCTCCGACGAATGAATCCTCGCAGAACAACAAATTCACACTGTTGGGGTCTGGCTTCTCATTGATTGACGCCATCCGGTTCACCTGCAGGTCTGCCTCTGACGCCAGGTAGCGAATGAAGAACTCCGTCTCGTTGAGTGGCGCAGCCGTGAGCACCTTGCCTTTCAGGTCATTGATGCGGCGAATCTCCGATCGCACCACGATGCCATCGGCACCGCGGGAATAGCAGATCTGCGCGGGAACCGTGACGTTCATCTGCCGACCATAAGCTGCCAGCACGTCGACCGTTGTTGAAGATCCCGCCATCTCGCCACGGTTAAGCGCTGCCCAGCTGTCCTCTTCGCTCAATTTGAACTCGACCTTGAATCCGTAGTTTTTGAAGAAAAACGAATCCTCGCTGGGAGCCAGTCCGCCATTGGCGACGAACAATCCCGCGTAGCCTGCATACTCGCTCAGCTCGATCAGAATCGTGTTGTCCTTCACCTGATAAGGCTGTGGAGCAGGTAGCTGCGGCACTTCATCTGGAACGTTAAGGAAGTCCACCGGCGCAGCAGGGGCAGCAGCCTCAGAATCCTCACGAGGCGTTGCCGCTGAGTCAGTAGTCGCCTGCGCGACGGTTGGCGCTCCTGGCTTTACTTTTGGCCACCAATTGATCACCGCGAACGTCGCGATGCCCAAAATAACCAGAGTGAAAACAAGCTTTCCTAGTTTAGTCATGCGACAGATTCTAGCCGCGACCGCCCCCGGCTTCCACTACATTCCGAGCGCGGATTTATAGAGCCGGCGAATCGGATACCGTTTCAATCGCTGGCTCTGGATTAACTGCTCAATCGACAGATTCCTGGCGGCTTGCGCATCGGCGGCGAATGAAGCGATGGTATTCGCAATTTGCATTGCTCGCAAAGTGAGGGAGTCGTTGTATTTTCGCTCAACGAATGGGGTGCCATAAAAAACGAGTAGAGCAATCGCCGCGATCACCACAAAGCCAACCCAGTTGAGAAAATCCTGCAGAACTGGATAGCGTCGATACGCGATTACGGTTAGTCATTGCTCACTGTCCGCCAGTATCATGGAAAACCTATGAATACTTGCAACGCAAAACCTGTGAGAGCGATGTCCGCTATCGTTACAGTGCTAATTGCTGGGTCCATCATGATGGTGCGCACCCCGAACCGCTATGAGGATCTTAAGGCTCTGGCCGATCGACTGGATGGCCAACCGGTGACTCCACAGCTTAAAGAGCTGATGAACTACCCGGCCGACGGCGCCTACGCTTACTACCAGATGGCGCTGATCGGCGTTGCCTTTTCCCACCATCCTTATCTCTTTCGGGAGGTCGCCAGTGCGCCGGGAACTGCACGCGTGCGCCGCGGGATCGAAAAACTCGCAACGCTTGGCGAAGGTGTTTTTGAGTATTACCCAGAGCTGAAGCCTCCAGGATTTGCGGAGCGCTTTGAAGCGGAACGATGGCAATTGCAGCGGCAACGGGCTGGCGGTGTGCCCTGAAGAGGGGGAGTCCAGGAGGTCTGAATTTAATGATGAGAATGTCTTGAAAGGTGATGAATTGTGACTCATTGTAAACACAATGAGGTTACGATACGGTGTCATTTTATTTATTCTGGTCTTGCAATGTGCTTCTGGAGCACCTCCGGTCAATGACCTCGTCTCCGACCGCATTCCGCTTCCGTCTAAGGTTCCTGTTTCGGTCACTGGACGGCTGACAGGTGCAACGAGAGAACTGAGCGAACCTAACCTTCAGGGACAATATCGGTATCGCCCACAGGCTTCGATCTGGTGGTCGTGGATAGCGCCATCCACAGGGTGGTTTGATATCAGCTCCTTTGGCCGCAATCCGCTGCAGATGACGACATCCACGAACGTCTATACCGGAAGCCGGGTGGATGCACTTCGAACGGTGGGGCTCTCAGCCACGCGGCTGCTTGGCTCAGGTGCCCCCGAAGCCCGCAGCATTCAGTTCATTGCTACGGCGGGAACGGAGTATCAGATCCGCGTCAGTTCTCTCTCCAGCAGTGTTGAGGAAGAAGTGCAGCTCACAGTGGAGTCGATTCCCTCGCTTGGATCAAATGACAACTTCGCAGATCGAATCAACCTCGGCAACGCGCGGAACGTCTCGATGCCCGGAAACTTTCTTGGCGCGACGATGGAGCCCGGCGAACCTGCGGCCCATCGCGGGCAGTCGGTATGGTACGAGTGGACTGCTCCAGACGATTCACTGGTTCGATTTGGTTACCTCAGCAATTCCACTATCTACATCTATCAGGGCGAAACGCTGGAACAGCTGGAGCGCATCAACAATGTCTACTACCAGGGCGTATTCTTCCGTCCTGTGCGGGGCCAGTCTTACAAGATCGCGATCGTCAATCGGAGTAGCTCGAACATCCCTGACTATCGACTGAACGATCCGTTCCGGTTGGAGATGCACCCGTTTGAACCAGCCGCCAATGGCGACTTTGCCGATGCGATCGATCTCGGCTCCGCTGAGAGTATCAGGATCAGCGGAGATATCTGGGGTGTCGATCCAGAGCCAGAGCCCGATGAGCCTCTCCATTTCCGCGATGGGAGTTATCGTAACTTTTCGCTGTGGTGGAAGTGGACAGCTCCCAGAACCTTCACCTATTCAACACTTGGATCCTCATCATCATTGTTTGGGCTGTTTATCTATCAGGGGGACTCGCTTGCCGAGCTTCGCGAAGTGACATCGCGGATGTTCACTGCAGACGCTGAATACTACTTTGCCGTGGCTGCAAACGATACGGAGCTGACGGAATCCTATTCGTTTTCGGTCGGAGAAGCCTATGATCAGTTACTGGAAAATGACGATTTTGCCGATGCCATCGACCTCGGCAGGAATGCACCCGTGCAGTCTGCCGGTCGGTTCCTCCAGCCCACGTTCGAACAAACAGAACCACGACAACCGCAAACATGGGGTTCGATGTGGTGGCGATGGACGGCACCTGCGGACGGTATGTATAGCTTCGCTGTGGCTGGCGACGGTTTGGATTCGTTGAGACTGAGCACCCGCGTGTATACAGGTAACGAACTGGGCAGTTTGAATCCGGCTTCCTACAACATCGGAAGTCACAGCTATACCGATCTTGACGGGAACGGGCCGATAGGGCGTCCCTGTTATTTTCAGGCGAACGCCGACGATGAGTTCTATCTCGCGGTGTATGATCGAACCAGCCATGGCCCGGTTGAGAATTCGATCTATATTGCAATCGAACATCTGCCGACTGCGAGCAACGATACCTTTGAGAACGCCATTGAACTGGAGGACGCGAGTTGGTTAGAACAATCGTTCACCTCCCCCGGTGCCGCGTGGGACGAGCGGGAGCCCGACGGCCCGAAGGACAATGGCACGCTACTCTGGTGGCGGTGGACGGCTCCGGAAACCGGGACGGCAGTTTTCAATCAGTCTTCCGATGGGAGGCAGATAGTACGCGTTCACACCGGTCAGGATCCAGCATCGCTTGCACCCGTCAGCCTGATAAGCGGCGACTCGCCCATTGGCTATGGACTTACCTTTGAAGCAGACGCTGGCACGGAATACTGGATATCCATCGGCAGAGATCGCGGTGCGCCGATTGACTCTGAGGATTGGAGCAGCGTAAATGATCCATGGGCACGGTCCACTTTCCAGCTGGCTTTGGCACAACCTCCCGTGAACGATCATCTTGCTGACGCAATCGATCTTGGGAATGATTTTGCGGTCGAGAGCTGGAGCACCAGCATCCTCGCAACTCGGGATCCTGACGAGCCTGTAGGCATCGAGCGGGAAAGGCCACGCACGCTGTGGTGGACATGGACGGCACCCGAAACACGGAACTACTGGATCTCCGTTGATGCAGGCTACGATGCCACGTGCGAGGTGTTCAGCAGTGGTGGTGACGACAGTCTTCTGCAGCGCATTCCCACTGGATTTCGCGAAGTCGGTTCATCAGATTCTGGAATCCTGCTAAGGGCGACCAGTGGTGTCCGTTACACGATAAAGGCAGGTGTGGACGCTCAAATTCCTGTGCAACTCAGAATCCACGAGGCGTTCACCTTTGAAAACGATTTCTTCGATGAAGCGATTGATCTGGGTCGGGTATTCACGGCTCTATCGACGGTTACTGGCATCAATGCCTCTGCCGAAATCGGTGAGCCAGAAGCGCCCAGAGGATTCGAAGAAGGTGCCATCTGGTGGCGCTGGACGGCACCGGGGACGGGCGCTTACCGTATCAGGAATATCGCGGAGGGGGCATCGAACCTCGAAGTCTATTGCGGCACTCAGTTGGCAGACCTGAAGAGGGCACCTGTCAACAGCAATGAAAGCACCCTTGATTCGGAGTTTGTCGCCATTGTCAATGCTGTGGCCGGAGAGGAATACGCGTTTGCGTGGAGACCCAAGTATCTGGTTGTGGATGCCCTGAGACAAGTCACGCTGGAGATTGTTCCCGTGGATAGCGACCCGTTCGAAAACTGGATCGCCCGTTTTCCAAACTTACCCATCGAGCAACGGACACCGGAGGCGAATCCTGCCGGCGACGGAATTTCCAACCTGCAAAAGTTTTATTTCGGATTCGATCCAACGCGCAGCATTGCCAATCCGGTAGACATTTTCGAGAGATTCAGACTACCGAGCATCCACATCACGAACGACTGGGGGCGTCTCAGCTACCGGATCTCTTCTGAAAATGTTTTGAATGGCTCCCAAGGGCTCTATCGCGATATCGTCCAGCGCTCCGTCAACGGACGCGACTGGGTGGATCAGCACGAAGATTCACGCCTGAGTTCCCCACAGGATAATCTGCAGTTCTGGGACATCCCCCACGATATCCCACAGATGTACTTCCGCGTGAAGATCGAGCTCACGCGGTAGACCTCAAACCGAACACCTAACAGATATCCAAATGCATCGACGAATATTGGTGATACTAGGTGTGCTGTTGATAAAGGCTGTTCATGGAGCACCTCCGCTCAATGACCTCTTCTCTGACCGCATTCCACTCCCCTCTGAGGTTCCTGCTTCGGTTACTGGACAACTGACGGGTGCAACGAGAGAAGTAGGGGAACCTTTCCCTTGGGGTGGGTATTGGTTTACATCGGAAAGCTCGATCTGGTGGTGCTGGGTTGCGCCTTCGAGTGAGTGGTTCAATATCAGTGTGTCCGGCGATAAATCGGATGGACTCAGTCCGCTTGTGTATGTTTATACCGGCGACCGGGTGGATACGCTACAGTTGGCTGGTCTATCGAATGAACAGAGTGCAAGTTCTCCTTCCAGTAACGCTGTTCAATTTTCCGCTGTGGCGGGAAAGGAATACCAGATCTGTGTCTTCGGCTCCGATGATGATGTGCGCCTTACGGTGGAAACTGTCCCGGAGCCAGGTTCAAATGATCAATTCGCGGACCGAATTGATCTGGGCAGCAGTCCGCACGTCTCAGTGCCGGGCAATTTACTTGGAGCCACATCCGACGACGGCGAGCGGGGCCTTTTCTTTCCCAGTACGTCGTCAGTCTGGTATGAATGGACTGCTCCAGATGATGGATTAGTGCAAATTGGAAACGCTGTTGTATTTCAGGGCAGCAGGCTGCAAGAGCTTAAGCGCGTCAACCCGTTGGGAATATTTTTTTCCTTGGACGCCATGCAGATCTATCGAATGACCCGAGGGGAATCTTACAAGATTGCCGTAACTGGAGGGGCCTCGAACTCTCCTGCCAACCGCCTGTCAGCTCCGTTCCGGCTAGAGATTCATCCCTTCGCGACGCCTGCGAACGGCGACTTTGCCAATGCAATCGATCTCGGCTCGAGCGAGATGATCACGATCTCAGGGAATAACTATGGAATCGATCCTGCTCCAGAACCGGATGAACCACTTCACGCCCGTTCAGGCACCTATCCGAACAGCTCGGTATGGTGGAAATGGACAGCACCTCGAAATCGCAGCGATCTTGCGCTGGAAGACCATTACTTGCCTCTAAAGCTCTTTGTCTATGAGGGGAACTCCCTGTCCGGGCTGCGCGAAGTGATCCCTCCTCTGAATTTCACAGCAGGAACGGAATACTATTTCGCAGTGGCGGCTGCTTCAGAGAGTATACCGCCGCAGACGTTTCAGTTTCAAATTGGGGGCTCTGACGCGCCATTTGGCAATGATGATTTTGCCGATGCAATCGACCTTGGCAGCGTTGCTCCGGTGGAAATGTACGGCATTTCCCTGCCGTCCACTTTTGAACCGGGCGAACCTCAGACGCCGGAAGCCCAGGGCTCTATCTGGTGGCGCTGGACTGCGCCCAGCTCTGGATGGTATGTCTTCGGGGCATATTCCCAATTATTCAACACAACCACGCAGGGGGTGGGCGGTTGGTATGATGT
>JAGROY010000074.1 GCA_020439995.1 Verrucomicrobiia bacterium | reverse complement strand
CAGATCCTTAATTCAACGACATTGAATCTCAAGCGGGCAAAAAAGACGTGGCATTACTTGTAGACATCCCGTAATGCAGAAGTATTGCGGTTGACCTCCATCTCTGTTTTTGACAAGCTCGAGAGGTTGACATCGATCTCAGCCGTTACCTCAGCGCTTCAGTGTCGGCCTAGTTTTCCATCGCGCCATCTGGGTGGTATCGTTTTTGTGGCACCTGGTGTGGCTGTGCGTAGCAGGAGTGGGGGCTGTGATTTCAGGCGGTTTCGTCTTAATCGCTGCTCCATTACAGATCGTTTGGTGCGCCCTAGCGACCTTTCTTGCATTCACTTTTGTCTTTGCTGGCGAGGACGCATAGTGGAACAAAGCCGAGCGAAGAGAAATACCATGCTTCCTTTAGAGAAATCAACGCAGCGCCTGATCTGCCGCGAGTTCATTCCTCCTTGAGCTTCCGCCCGATCAACCAAGAAGCTGGAGTGTGCTGTCGGTATGCTGTAAAGCACTTAGAACGTCGATAGTAGGGGCCAGGATTCTTAGTGAACCTGTGAGATGACTTCGATACAATGACTCCAGGGTTGCTCATCGCGGTTCTATCCGGTAGTCCTTTCCTCTGCCGCGGTTGTGCGCACTCATGAAGGAACGCATTTTCAATTTCTGGTTTGGTGATACGGACGCCCGGATTTATGCGGCGTTTCGGATGGCGTTTGCCTTGGTGGCCCTGCTGAACCTTATCGATTTCATCCCGTATCGTTACGCATTCTTTGCAGATACCGGGCTGGTCGATCTGCGTGCTGCGCACTCTCCCGGGCACTTCGGGATGCCGCATTTCTCGTTGTTCAATGTGTTCACCTCAGAGACCCATGTGGATGTCATCTTTGCCATCAGCGCAGTGGCGATGGTGCTTCTGGGAGCCGGAGTTTGCACGCGGGCTGCGGCGTTCTGGGTGTGGATCTGGCACTTGACCTTCACTTACCGGTCGCCGGTAGCGATCGCTGGCTGGGACGATGTTCTGCGCGTCTATTCGTTTCTAGTGCTCATATCCCCGCTTGGCGCCCGCTGGCCCTGGCGGATGAAGAAGCTCGCTCCCGCTGGGCTTGCTCCGGTGCCTGTGTATGGTTTGCGCCTGATGTGTCTGCAGTTGGCGGTGATCTACCTCCACACGGCGCTATGCAAGCTCCCCTCAAAGGACTGGATCAATGGCGACGTGCTCACCTACTACCTGATGTCTATCAATGCTCGATTCCCCTCTGCTGCTGTTGTGCAGCTCCATCCGTTGTTGAAAGTGATGACGTGGGGTGTGCTGGCAGGTGAAATCATTGTTCCATTTCTCCTGCTGTTCCGCAGGACACGCCTGTGGGGAGCAGTGTTAGGGATATCGTTTCACATCGGGATCTTTCTTCTGTCGCGAGACCTCGGGCTGTTCTGTCTCACGATGCTGATTCTATACATTCCTCTGCTCGATCCCCAATCTTTGCGATGGATCGAACAACGCTGGCAGCGCTGGCGGGAAAAGCGTAGCCGCTGATCAAATCAGAGCGCGCACCCGGATGGGAGAGGTTCTTCAGTGGTTGTCTCCATCGACAACGCCCTCGATCAGGAGTTCACTTCCAGCCACGCCTTGAGCTCCGCGATTTCCTCTGGCTTCAGGCGACGGTTCGGCGGCATGTAGCCGAAGTCTACGAGCACGCGGATCGGGTGCGAGTGAGTGCGGAATAGCGCGTCGCGATCACCGTCCTTATCTTGAGTGTGACATCGGACGCAAAACTTGAGCGTGAGCGGTTCGCCGTGATCTTCGGGGTGCTCGGTCAGGAAGTGGGGCCTCGAGCGAGGCTGCTCGGCGATGTGCTGATTGAAGGCTGCGTTGAGCGGGGCATCCAGCACGAGATCTTCCCGCGTCGGGTGAATGGCCAGCGGTCCGGACGAGTGACATTTGTAGCAACTTTGACCTTCAAAATGCGGGCCGGATTCCCTGATGTGAGCGTAGTAGTCGAGCGCTGGATCCACCGTGAGATCCTGGACAATCGAATAATACCCCCAGTCCTGATCCGAGGAAGTTTTTTGCACTAACAGATACACCCTGACCACATCGTTCTCGAAACCGGAGATGTGGTTGAGCATGGGACGGCGAATCACATCTTCCTGGGTGCTGATGAGGCCGACGTCAGAAACGGGGATCGCTTTGCCTTTATCGAAGAGTGTCTTGGTCTGCATCATGTACGCCTTCACTTCTTCAGCTGTCAGCCCTTTCGCATCGGCGCGCGTATGCCTGGGCAGGAGAACGACCGGTGAAGTCCACGGCTTGCGAATTTTTTCCGGGCCTACTGACGACATCATTTCGACGAATGTCTCGTAGGTAAAGTCAGAAAGATCCAGGGGCGGTTCCAGCAGCAGGCCAGTGTTTGTGGGGACTGCAGGGGCGACGGGTTTGGGCTCCTTTTGCTCCTGGTTTCCCTCGTCTGAATGTACGGTGAAAGGAACCAGTGTCAGACCCAGAAGTCCTGAAGCAGCAAATGCGAGACGGAGGCGACGGAGCATCATGTTTAAGATTTTGAATGGTGGCAATCAGGACGTCAAGCGTGCATAAAAGCCATTGTTCTTGGCAGTTCGGTGCCCTACGATCCTCCGGTATGCCACATTCGATAAAACTCCTATCCAGTCAGACCTTGTTATGGAAATGCGCTGCGCAGATGTGTCTGGTTCTGGCTGGGGCAGCCGCGGTCGTGGCCTCTCGCGCAGAAGACAACGCCACTGTGGCTCACTGGCCACAGTTCCGCGGCCACGATGCCATGGGTGCTGGCGGAGGCAGTGCGGATGAGCCGATTCTGGCCAACGAATGGAACGCGGAAACTGGCAAGAACATCGAGTGGAAGGTCAAGGTGCCTGGCCTCGGCTGGTCTTCGCCGGTCATCTGGGGCGATCGCATTTTTGTCACCACCGCCATCAATTCCGCCGAGGATGAAGAGCCGACGCCCGGGCTTTACTTTGGCGGCGAGCGTCCGGCTCCGGAGTCAAAACATGTGTGGCAGGTGCACTGCCTCGACTTGAGCAGCGGCAAAACGCTCTGGCAAAAAACGGTGCACGAAGGCGTGCCTGCGCACGGTCGACATTTGAAGAACACCTTCGCATCCGAGACCCCGGTGACGGACGGAAAGCGCGTTTACGCCTACTTCGGCAATGTCGGATTATTCGCCTTTGATCTGGATGGAAACCTGCAGTGGTCGCGGAAGTTCGAGGCTGTGAAAACGCGCCACGGCTGGGGCACTGCGGCATCTCCTGTGGCGCATGAGGGTGTCCTCTATGTAATCAATGACAACGATGACCGCTCTTATCTGGCGGCGATCGATGCTGCCAGAGGCGAGACCCTCTGGGAGAGTGCGCGCGAAGATGAGAAGAGCAACTGGTCGACGCCGTTCGTCTGGCGCAACAGCGATCGCACGGAGATCGTCACCACGGGCACTGGCAAAGTGCGCAGCTACGATTTGCAGGGCAACGTGCTGTGGACGCTCGGCGGTTTGTCCTCCATTACCGTTCCCGTGCCATTTGCGGCAGACGGGTTACTCTACCTTTGTTCCGGGTATGTCGGGGACGCCAAACGCCCGATGTTCGCCATCAAGCCTGGTGCGAGTGGTGACATTTCGCTCAAAGATGAAGACCAGCGTTCCAACGAATTCATCGCCTGGAGTGATCCGAAAGCTGCCCCTTACATGCCCACCCCGGTGCTGCATGATGGCCGCCTCTACGTGTTGCTCGATCGCGGAATGGTCTCGTGCTTCGATGCCGCTACCGGACGCCAGCACTACGATCGCGAGCGCCTGCCAGGAATCGGCAAGTTCACCGCATCACCGTGGATTGCCAACGATCGCCTGTTTTGTCTCTCCGAGTCTGGAGAAACCGTCGCCGTCGAATGCGGAGATCGTTTCAAAGTGTTGGGCGGCAACCCGCTCGGCGAAATGTGCATGGCCACGCCGGCCATTGCTGGAGGCCGCTTGATCGTGCGCGGGAAGAACACCGTGTTCTGTGTGCGCAGGATGGAGGCTGGGGAGTAGGGAGTGAGTTCTTCGCTTCTGGTATGAGAACGGAGTCGCGAGGAAAATGGGCCTTTTGATTAAAGAGCGATTGATGATGTTCTTTAGAGGCTCGCCCTCATCATACATCATCGCGACTCATAGGACGGCTTTGGCAAACGGATTGGATGTCACATTAGACGAGCTGGAGGCGCATCACCTTTGTGGAGGTGATCCAGGTAATGTGATTACTCAGCTGTTGAAGGCGAGAGATGCAGGTTTCGAGCTCGATTGGGAACGTGCATGCGCGATTGAATTGGCGACCAAAGGAAGTCATGAGTCTCTCGAGCTGGCGGTAGATCAAGCAATCCATCCAGGCAGCCACATATTTGAGCAAACATTAGGGAATGATCGTCCATGGAACGTAGCCATTGTTTTGCTCTACAGGATTGAGCTGAGCCGATACGTCGGTGGGGCAGAAATCGACGTCCTTGAAGAACGAATTCGCCATGCACTGGAGGAAAGTTACTCCTCCTGGCGATCTACCTTTGAGGCGGCACCACCTAAGGAGTTGTGGGAGAATGAGGTAATGTCCAAAGAATTGGATTCTGGCACGAGATTGAGACTTCTGGGCTGCAGAATCGTCGAACTATGAGAAAAGCGTCGTCGAGTCGAGGCACTCCAGATTACCACATTACTCAGTGATTTGGAGGAAAAGGAGGGGATGGATGCGGAGGACTGAGGGGGCTTGAGGCATTGGTTGCCGTCGGGCAATTGCTCACTCGATGCCTTCATACGCTGAAAATGCCGATGCCACCCAAAGTGACAACGCCGCACAATGTTGATTCTCTTTTGTAACCGGCTGAACCGTCGAGCGCGGTGCCAATTCCAGTCGCAAAATTCTGCGGATCAGGCATTTTTTAGACAACGAGCAGCGGAACAGGCGCTACTTTGCTGAAGGGCAAGACCGCCCGAAATTCCTATGCCGTCCGCTGAAATAGAAGAAAACGCCGTTTGGAAAGACTGGTTGGCCCGCAATGGCAATCGGCTCTTTTTGTTCGCCCGGCAGCAGACTCGATCTGAGGCTGATGCGCACGATGTATTTCAGGATGCCTGCCTGCGATTGTGGAAATCGGGCATTACGGATACGGACCAAGAAGGCAATGAGGAGCCGTCGCTGGCGGCTGCGTTTACACAGATCCGGCGGTCCGCCATTGATCAGGCCCGCAAGAACATCCGTCGGGCGAACCGCGAGCAGCGGGCGATCGACTTTGGTGAGGCGGAGACTTTCACCATGTTTGAGGACTCGATGGAAGGTGACGAGCGTGCTCAGGAAGTCGAGCGCGCGATCGCCGGGCTACCGGATTACTACCGCGAAGTCATCATGCTTAAAATCTGGGGTGAGCTGACTTTTGATCAGATCGCCGAGACACTGGATATCCCAATGAATACGGCAGCTTCCCGCTACCGCTACGCATTACAAAAACTCAGACGTTCACTCAATCCCGCAAAACTGTCATGAACGAGAATGAAGAATTAGAACTGTTGGAATTAGAAGCCGAGCTCTCGGCTCTTCGACCTGCTGCGGTGGACGCTGGTCTTCTGGCAAGAATGGAGCGCGGCCTTGCAGCTGATGCCCGGCGCGGCAGGGATCAAGGGCGAGTGGTGCAGGGATTCTTTGCCCGCTACGGTCAGGTGGCAGCGGCGGCATTGCTTGTGTTGAGTTCGGGCCTGTTGTTTCTGGTGACCAAGAGTGGTGGCGAAAGGCAGTCGGGGCTGGTGACGGCTGGCGCTGCAAATACAACGGCCACAGCTTCACGCGACCGATTCCAACGGACGGGTGGCACCACTACGGTATCGTCACCCAAGGATGGTGGATTGATCATCGACGACGGCAGGCCCTTCCAGGTGTTAGAGTACGATGTCCAGGAGGAACAGCAGTGGAAGAACGCCGCTGATGGAAGTGACGTGAGAATCAAGCTCCCCAAGAAGGAGCAAATGCGCATTCCGATCCCTGTGTTCTAGTCCGTTGATGCGATCAGTACCTGAGAACCAAATCGATCACATCGATGGCCACCATTGCTCCAGCGCGTTCTGCCGGGTTGCTTCTCAGTGCACTGTTGCTGGGAGCAAGCGGTTCGGTTGGGCTGGGGCAGGGATCTAGTGACAAGCCCACTCCTGACATTGCGCCAAAATCGGAAAGCTCGGCGGCAAATGCGGGATATATCGGCTTAAGCGTTGATGAGGTACCGCCGGCGGTACGGGCACAGACGACTCTGGACGATGGGTTTGGCCTGAGTGTCGTGTTTGTCGTTCCGGGTGGGCCAAGCGACAATGCCGGGGTGCGCCGCTATGATATTCTTACGGCGTTCGATGAGCAAAGGCTGGCAGAACCAGGCACGCTCAAGAAGCTGGCGGCCGCCAAGTCTCCGGGGGATCAGGTCACGCTGACTGTGCTGCGCAGGGGCGCGGCGCAGGAGATCGTGGTGACGATTGGTGATGTGCGGGATGCGCCAGAGGGACTCATCGCTGACGATGCTCAAAAGACCAGTGCGCCAGTGGAATCATTGCTGCAACTATTCGGATTTGGGAGGACGAGTGACCACCAGCCCAGCGACTGGAGCGATTCGATCAGTGCGCTGCTGGGAGACCTTCGCAAGCGGTCGGGAACAACTGGGATAACCCTGCAAACGCTCGGGGCGTTGCAGCATGTTCACATTTCCACTTCAGAGATGGACATTGTCATCATCGATCAGGGGAAGGACGGCGCACCATGGATTTCGGCAAAAGGCAAGGACGGCGAGAACGTGTTCACTGGCTTGCTGAGCGGAGACACACCACCCGCTCTAAGGAGAATTATCGAGGAACTGCGTAGTTCGGAGTGTCTTCCAATTTTGGAACCATCCGAGTCGAGGAATGGGATGCCGCGCATTGATTGATTTCCCGCTTGTGGCTGTGCGGCGTCGGGAGGAAGTTGCCCGGCAATGACCCAGGCCCACGCCAGTACACCGGTATCCGCAGTGACCGGAATGCTTCCCGAAGAACTTGAATCCGATTTCATCACGATCGGTGAGCCCAAGTACCGTGCCCGGCAATTGCTGGAGTGGGTGTATGACAAGCGGGTAGCCCGCTACGACGAAATGACGAATCTGGGCAAAGGCTTGCGCGAAAAGTTGCAGCAGTGGCGGGCGCTGACGACGATGGAGTGCGTCACCGTGCAGGGCTCCAGGGACACCACCCGTAAGTTCCTCTTTCGACTGTACGATGGGCGCTATGTTGAAACCGTGCTCATCCCTGCCTCGCCGGCTCTCTACGGTAGCGCTTCGGATCGCCGTACCGTCTGCGTGTCCAGTCAGGTCGGCTGTGCTTACGATTGCAAATTCTGCGCCAGTGGGCTGAATGGGTTCACCCGCAATCTTGGGGCTGACGAGATCGTGGAGCAATTGCTGCAAGTCGAACGCCAGTCCGGCGAGAAGATCAATAACGTCGTGTTCATGGGCATGGGGGAGCCACTCGCTAATCTTACCAATGTCCTGCGGGCCGTTCAAATCATCAACGCCGAATGGGGGATGCACATCGGCGCGCGGCACATGACCATTTCCACCAGCGGGCTGGCTCCGCAGATCAAAAAACTGGCCGACCAGCCGTTGCAGATCCGGCTCGCCCTTTCACTCCACGGAGCCACCGATGAAGTTCGCGAGCAAATCATGCCCGTAAACCGCAAGTATCCACTCGATCGCCTGTTCGAATCGCTGCACTACTATGCGGAGCGCAAGAAGCAGATGATCAGCTTCGAGTTTATCTTGATCGAAAACGTCAACGACAGCCTGAGTCAGGCGCGCGCCTTGGCCGGTCGTGCGAAGGAGATCGGGGCAAAGGTGAACTTGATCCCTTACAACACTGTTGAAGGACTTCCGTGGAAGCGCCCTGACGAGCATCAGCAGGAGGCGTTTCTAAAGGTGCTGCAGGATGCGGGTGTCAAAGCGACACTGCGCAGGGAAAAGGGACACGACATCGATGCCGCGTGCGGTCAGCTGCGGCTCAAGCAGGAGGCTGCGGATGCGAGTTGACCCGCCACCGTGCACGCTGGTCTGTCGCGACCGGGTGATCGCGTTTCCGCGTCGTCCGCTCATCATGGGAATCGTCAATATTAACGACGATTCATTTTCCGGCGATGGAACGCTCGATGTACGTCAGGCGCTGGAGGCCGCGCGGAAGATGGTCGGGCAGGGAGCCGATATCATCGACGTCGGTGCAGAAAGCGCGCGCACGAATCGGACTGCGATTTCCGTCGAAGAGGAACTGGATCGGCTGCGACCTTTCGTCAGGGCTTTCGCGGATACCTTCCTTGAGCCGCCGCTCCTGTCCATCAATACCTGGCGTCCAGAGGTTGCACGGGGGATTTTGCCCGATGGGGGAGATATCCTCAACGACATGGGGGGCTTGCCGACGGATGAGAATGCCCGGATCTGCGCCGATTTCGGTGCCGCCCTGTTGATCATGCATTCGGTGGGCGAGCCAAAAGTTCCCCATTTTGAAGTGCAGTGGGACGATCCCATCCGATCGCTCTGCGAGTTCTTTGAGCAAAAACTGGCCCTTGCAGCAGCTGCCGGGCTGTCCGAAAGCGCTACCATTCTCGATCCGGGGATCGATTTCGCCAAACAGCGGGATGCCAACCTGACAATCTACGCCGAGCTTGGGAAACTCGTTGATTTCCAAAGACCTGTTCTGGTTCCAGTGTCTCGGAAGACGGTGATTGGCGACGTGTTGGGAATCGCCGATCCAACCCAGCGAGATGCCGGAACCATCGCCTGTCTGGTTGCCGCCCAGCTGCGCGGAGCGTCGATTTTTCGCGTCCATAATGTCGCTGCAGCAGCCCAGGCGGTGAAAATTCTGAACTATTTTGGCGGGTGCCAACTCGAAAAATCGCTTTAATCGCTTATGGTGAGTGGATTAGCGAAAAATTACCCAATCGTCCTTTTTTGCAAAATGTTCTCGACTCTTTAAGCAAACTATAGGAGAAAACTCTAAGAAATAGCTTGAACAGCTGGTTCAATCCTCAACACTAAATCCAACTATGAGAAAACTACTCGCATTCGCTTTAACCGCAGTCGTGCTTCAGGCCACGCCAGCACTTGCTTTGGTCGGTGGACCTTGGGACAACAACTCGCACGAAGGAAACTCAGACGGAATCTTTTCTGCTACCCTGATCCTGAAGGGTGGCGTAGGACTTGCTTCGTGGGGCCAGCTCTCCTCTCTACCGGAAATTTCCCGTTATGCTGAGTCAGTGGTTTGGTATAAGGGCGCTGTTTACTTCGGAACAACCACAGCTCGAGTTGATGTTCAGGCTCGTAAGGTCACCGGAATCACTAGCGGTGAGGTGCAAACGTCAGGCTTGACGGGCGCGACCCCAAGTGCCGGTGCTGTAGGTTTTTGCACCACTGCTTGGAGAGGCAAAGTGAAGGATGTGAGCAACTCGCTCACTTTCGTTGCCAAGGGGGATGCATCTTTCTTTGGTGATTACACCGACGAGTTCCTTCCTTCGACAACCATTGAGACAACGGACACGGACGTGACTATTGATCCCAACACCGGTCAGGCGACACAGACGATTGTGACTACTACTACACAAACAATCCCAGGTGCTGGCGGCCCTAATTCTGCCTTCCCTGGCTACCGGAATCGTACTTCGGTACTCGTCTTCGGCAGTCGTGTGTCAACCATCGGTCAAGGTTACCCTAACGCTACTACTTCAAGGGTTGGTTTTGGTTCTGACGCTGCTGCTGCTGCTGGCGGAGGTGGCGGCGGTGCTGGAGGCGTCTAAACTCTTCAGTTTCCTGCTAATTCCATTTTGAGCGGAGCCGTTATGATGACGGCTCCGCTTTTTTTGTCTAGCAACAGGGGCGGTTGAAGAGTTACCATATCTGCAGTCGCGCTCCAGGACTTGAAAACATCCACGTGAACGGATAAGGAAACCAAATTCCACAACCACTATGAAACTGAAATCCAAGACGCAGGCGTCAGCATCCTCAACCAAGGCTGGGTTTACAATTGTCGAACTCGTGTTTTCCCTCGCGATCATGTCGATTCTGGCAAGTATTTCCTGGATGTCGATGAGCGGATTTCGGCAGCGGGCAGATGCGGTGGGCTGCATGCAGCACATGAAAAGCATCGGTTATGCTCTCAATGCCTACACTATGGATCACGGGTATTGGCCTCAGTTTCCCATCGATACAGCGTCCACCGACGAGGAAAAGGTTTGGGAATGGTGGTACGAAACTCTGGAGCCCTATCAGATCACCGAAGACACCTGGCTGTGCCCTACGCATAAGCGGCAGTTACGTGGAAGCTCATCCATGGCGACGGCGGAGGAGGATGAACACGTCAGCAGTTACGGTCCGGCACTGTTCGACAGAAACGATTCTGATCCATTCGTCTACGGCACCCCGTGGCTGATTGAGCGTGCGAATTACCATTTGCGCGGCCAGCAGATTCTGATGCCTGATGGAAGCATTCAAGCCTACCGCGGTGGCCTCCCGAAGTAGACGTGTTCGCCCCTGCGGTTTTGTGGTAGGTGAGGGTTAAAGTCTGCCCCCCGGGGTACCATAGAGTGTGGCTTCTCCCGTTTATTCATGGATCCATTGCCACCAGAATCTGTCGATGCCGTAAGCTCCTTCCACTTCTGTCCGGGATGTGGCGCTCCGGCACTTTCCTCCGCCGGGCAGCCGAGCGCAGCAAAGAAGTTTGTCTGTAATAAGTGTGGTTACCTCATCTATTTCAACCCGGGGAGTGCTGTTGCCGCGATTCTGCCTGCGCCGGATGGTCGAGTGTTGTTCTTGCGCCGACAACGTGACCCGGGCAAAGGAATGCTCGGCCTGCCGGGGGGCTTTATCGATCCCGGAGAATCCGCAGAACTGGCACTGACCCGTGAGGTGCGTGAAGAGACGGGTCTGATCGTCGATCAATGGAGCTACCTGACGACCTTTCCGAATACCTACAATTTCCGCGGGCTTATCTACGATGTCACCGATGTGTTCTACGTTTGCCCGATCCAGAACTTTGAGGGAATTCTGCTGGATACAACTGAGTCTGCCGCGTGGATCGCCATCGCTCCAGCCGAAGCGCTGGCTAGCGAGACGTTCGCCTTTGCGTCTAACCGCCGGGCAGTGGAAGCCTATGTCGCGGCTTGCACGCAGGGTGATTCAGGCCTGGCCTGCTCTTCGTTCGCTCACTCGTAGATGAATTGGGCGCTGGCGTCGACATCACGGTCTGTGATCACACGGATCCAGTAGGCTGCAAATCCATCTGGAAACTCGTGTGTCAATGTCGTTCCTGGTTCGATCTGATAACGATCGTAAGCAGTCCAGAGCCCGTGGCCGGAAAGATCGATTTGAACGTAGAAAGTGGTCGTTTGATTGCCTGCGTGTGACAGCTTCATCGTCTTCTTATCATAGCCTGTCATCAGATATGGATCCGATGCCTGTCCTGCCTTCACTGGGGTGTTCAGCCATGGGCCGCCGGTGCCCCTTACTTTGCCCAGCTTCCACACGTCGTCGATCGCTCCTGCCCACAGCGCGGTTTTGCCATCGTCCGAGCGAATGATGTGCCGGTTTCCCTCTGGAAGGTCAGCATTCAATCCCGACATCACCAGCAGGCCGCGATAGGAGCAGTAGTCATTGATGCGGAGATTGTGAGTCGCCAGCGGTCGGATCTTAGCAATTCCGCCTGCGTTGTCTGCGGGCAGTTCGTAGAAGGTGCCGCCGGCATTGAGCAGGTCGCGCTCGGTGCATACTTCACGGTCGACCCGGTCTGCGCCAAGCTTACCCGGGGTGCTGTAGTCCACTTCACTTTTTGGGAGCCGGTAGCGCTGCCCTGTATCTGTCGTAACAATGACGGACGCCGCATCGTATTCGAGGACGTTATCAGGA
Organism: Verrucomicrobiia bacterium; assembly: GCA_020439995.1. Taxonomy (GTDB): domain Bacteria; phylum Verrucomicrobiota; class Verrucomicrobiia; order Verrucomicrobiales; family DEV007; genus JAGROY01. The sequence goes on along the minus strand of JAGROY010000074.1, from coordinate 5,036 downwards.
AGCGTGACATTCTCTTTCAGCCATTGATGCGCCTCTGCGTCATCAGTTTTTTTCAGCTTCATTGAGGCATCCAGTTCGTAGTAGCCGATGTCCTGAGGGCCGTCCGCTGTAGATGTTCGTGCTGCGAACTGAAGGGTGCGCTTGTTGTCTCCCCGGGCCCGGATGACGCCGCCGGTGATGCGGCTATCTGGGTGCTCAGCAGATGCGATTCCCTGGAAAATGCTGTCGCTCTCTGCTGTTCTGGTGTCGTTGTTAGAGTATTCGAAAACTGCTGACGCGCCAACGATCCGGTCGCGGGAGGTGAGCCGGAGCCATGCGCCTTTTTCCACGGGCGAGAACTTGATCCAACGATGCTCGCGTGCCCGCAGCTTGATCGTCCTCAGTTTGCGCCACTTGCCAGTGCCGTCGGAGTCGGCTTCGATAACGACAGTCACTGGCCCGAGCCCCTTGTGCGTCAAGTGCAGTCCACGGCGATCGTATCCAGAGAAGAGAAAGGGCTCCGAAACTTCGCCTTCGACCACGACATCTTCCTGCCAGACTGCCCCATGACCCACGACGGGGCCAAGTGAGTCCAATTGCGTCGGCTCCAGAAACCACAAGTTCGAATGCGACTGCGGGCCCGCCACTTTGCCCTTCATCTTTCTGGTATTGGTAAACTCGCTTTTGGCCGCGTCATCGCAGCCGAGGACGACGTGGTCTCCCCAGCGGCAGAAGTCTCCCACCACTTTTAGATAGGACGAGCGCGGGGCGATACCTGCTGTGTTTTCTGCGGAGAAAGTCTTTGGGAATTTCCAGAATGCCCCGTGCATGGTCATGAGCAGCGAGTCTTCGCCGATGTCGCGGATGCGCGGCCATTCCGTATTCCAGCCGTGCGCGCCATCGTATGAGTGGCTGGTTTTCGGTAGCCGGTAAGCGTGCCAGGCACCTGCATCTCTTGACATCAGGATGAGTGACTTGGCGTCCCAGCCGATGCTCCAGATGGGATCGGAGGCCGGATCCGGATTCCCCATCAGTCCGCCCGGGCCGGTCACTTCGGTAAACTGGTTCCTGCGCACTACTTTCCACTCCTTGCCATCCCATTCTGCCAGCGCTCCCGATGAAGTGAAGGGGTTGGTGAGTGCGGCTTCTCCCTGCTCACCATTATTCGCATAGACCACCACTCCCTGCCCGGAATAGAGCCCCTTTCCGTGATAGCCTGGCAGGTCTGCGCGCGGAAGATCAGCCCCTTCCTCGTGGGTATCCGCATAGAGCCTGTTTACTGCCAGCGTCTTGACGTCGACTTCGTAGAGGCCTTCCTCCATCGTCGCGTAGTAGATCTTCTCAGCCGGGGCGGTCAGGTGCCGCGCATTGCCAGTCGGTCGCCCAATCATTTGTTCGTAAGGAATGGTGCGCACGTTGCGTTGATGATCAATCGCATACGGACCAATGAACAGCTGCCGACTTTCCTCATGAATCATCCGGTTCGCCGGCGTGCCGCCGATGCTCTCAAGACGTTCTAACAAACGTAAATCACTGGTGATCTCGTAGAGCTTGTCCGTGGATCCCTTCGGCTGATGTGGAGCGTAGGTAACGACCCAAAGGCGGTCTGCCCAGGGCACGACAGCTCCTGTGCCGCACTCATTTTCATCATTGTAGTAAGCGAGCCGCGGGTAGATCCCGCTCCAGGATTCAGGTTGCTCGCTGGCTTCCTGTGCCATTCCCGAAGGAGCCTGAGCGACCATGAACCAGGCAACTACGGCGATGCATCCGCCTTTGAATGAAGATGATGTGTGTATGTCCATTGTAACTACAATGATGTAAGGGGCGCGGAATTCAAGATTTTTGAGCAAGAATCGATCGAGGCCATAAAGCAAGGCAATGCCAGCCCGAGTGGCTTTCCTGGCCTTCCCACCTCGGATACCAAAGTGGAGGTCACGTTCCATTCAAATGGGGCAGAGTCCCATTTTTGGGAAACTTGAAAACGGCGTGATCGGTCGTTCCGATCTTAGTGCGTTCATTGCGAATGACTTATGATTGTGGATCGAGAGTTGGCACGGCGCTTGCGTTAGGATGGTTATTGCCGACCGGGATTCGATTCCGGCGGTGATCTAAAAACGAGCAAAAAACAAACAACCCTAAAATCGAAAGAATAATACCATGGCTAGTGAATCACTTACACGCGAAGAAATCGAAAGCATCGTCCTTGAGAACGCAGCTAAGCACCCGCAGTATCGCGACGCGCTTCTCGCTGATCCAAAGAAGACGATTGAGACACAACTCAACAGCACACTTCCTGAAGGCGTATCAGTTGAAGTGGTTCAGGAGTCACCAAACAAGATCTACATCCGCCTGCCACACGTTGTAGCTGAAGGCTCTGAGCTTTCTGACGAAGATCTTGAGCAGGTCGCTGGCGGTAAAGACGACACTTACACCTGTAACGAGTCGATCGGTGGCTTCAACACCCGTAACGAGTTCAGCGCTTCCGTATTTTAACTGATAGCGCTCATGTGCTAAACGCGGAATCAGATTCCGCTCCAGCTCTCGGCCCCTCCTTTGCTACCGTGCAGGGGAGGGGCCATTTTGTTGGTTTCAGGCGGTACCACGCACGAATAATTGAGGGCTCGAAATGGGAGCCAAGCTCTACTCAGGAGCGGTCTATATCCATTTTTTCAAGCGATTGCGGAAGAGCGAATTTCGTCGATTGATCTATTTTTCATTCATCCAGAGTGAGTTGCAGACAGTGTGACAGGATTGGCACGGCGTTTGCGTAAAGGTAGGCATGTCTGGTACGGAAGTGCCGACAATTTGACCTAAAAATAATCCTGAACTCTAAAGCACCACCAATCATGGCTACTGAAGCTCTTACCCGCGCCGACATCGAAGAGATTGTCGTGAACAACGCAACGAAACACCCAAAGTATCGCGAAATCCTCCTCGAGGATCCGAAGAAGACCGTCGAGACTCAACTGAACAATACGCTTCCCGACAACATCGCGGTAGAGGTAGTGCAGGAGAGCCCCACCAAAATATACATCCGTCTCCCCTACATCGTTCGCGAAGGCGATGAACTCTCCGACGAAGACCTGGAGCAGGTCGCTGGCGGAAAAGATGACACCTACAGCTGTAATGAGTCGATCGGTGGCTTCAACACCCGCAACGAATTTAGCGCCTCTGTCTTCTAACCAGTTTCCAGACTGGTTCTTTAATCTTTCTTTATAGGAGCCTCCTCCGGGCACCCCAAAAACTAACAAGAATCCAACAATCGAAAGGTAATACCATGCCTACAGAAGTATTGTCCCGCTCTGAACTTGAAGAAATCGTCACCGAGAATGCCACCCGGCATCCGAAGTATCGCGAAGCGCTGCTGGCAGACCCGAAAAAAACGCTGGAGACGCAGCTCAATAACAAACTGCCAGAAAACGTCACCGTTGAAGTCATTCAGGAGACACCGTCCAAGGTCTACATCCGTCTGCCGCATGTCGTGGCAGATGGCACCGAACTTTCCGACGAAGACCTCGAGCAGGTCGCGGGTGGGAAGGACGATACTTACAGCTGCAACGAATCGATCGGCGGATTCAACACCCGCAACGAGTTCAGCGCCTCGGTGTTCTAGTCTCATTTAGTTGTTGCGCCGCGAAGCGATTTTCGGCGAATCCCTGAACCCCTCCTCTGCGTGCAAGTTTACGCAGGGGAGGGGTTTTTCGCAGCTGGAGTGCGTCCTTGTGTTGTTGCGCTTTTGCCAGTCTCTGGCACTGTCCCCGGCATGACTCACTGGATTCTTACCGGCGGCTGTGGCTTCATTGGCAGCAATTTTGTGCGCTTGGCTCTGGCCCAGCGGCCTGAGCTGACCATCACCAACATCGATCTGCTGACCTATGCAGGCAATCGCGAGAGCCTGCGTGACATTGAGCAGTCTGCTGGCGACCGCTATCGTTTCATTCAGGCCGACATTGCCGACGCCGCAGCGATGGCGTCCATATTCGATGGCCATAGCGTCGTGCCCGATGCCGTCATCAATTTTGCCGCCGAATCCCACGTCGACCGGAGCATCACCGATCCAGGCAGCTTCATCCGCACCAACATCGTTGGCACCGCAAATTTACTGGAGCTGGCCCGGGCAAAAGGAGTCGCGCGATTCCTCCAGGTCTCCACTGACGAAGTTTACGGATCACTGGGCGCTGAAGGTTTGTTCACCGAGCAAAGCCCGATCCAGCCGAATTCCCCCTACTCGGCGAGCAAGGCATCGGCAGACCTGCTGGCGCGCGCGGCGTTCCACACCTTCGGGCAGAATGTGGTGGTGACACGTTGCTCGAACAACTACGGCCCCTACCAGTTTCCTGAAAAATTGATCCCGCTCATGATTGTGAACGCCATGCGCGATCGCAAGCTACCCGTTTACGGCGACGGCAAAAACGTGCGCGACTGGATCCACGTGGAAGACCACTGCGAGGCTATCATGCGTGTGCTCGATGCTGGCACTGCGGGGGAAGTCTACAACATTGGTTCCGATAACGAGTGGGAGAACATCGCCATTGTGAAGGAAATCCTGAGCGCCGTAGGCAAGCCCGAATCCCTCATCGAATACGTGAAAGACCGGCCGGGCCACGATCGCCGCTACGCAATCGATTCTACCCGCATGGCCGACGAGCTGGGCTGGCGCGCAAAACGCGGATTCACTGATGGCCTCCAGCAAACCGTCGAGTGGTTTCAAAACAACGAGGCATGGTGGCAACCGCTGCTGACGCGTTGAGGAGCCATCCACGCAAAAACCGGATGCCGCACTTCAGCGGACATCCGATTCTTGTCATCAGTTGAAAGTCGATTTTCTACCTGCTGGCAGCCTCACGAACTTTCTGAACGGCGGGCAACAACAGTGCGGTCATCGGCTCTGGCTCAGGGAGGATGTCAGAATCTGGATCGGTGTAGGGTGCTTCGCGCGCCGCCTGCACTGCGGGAAGTAGCAAGCCGACCAGGATGCCGATAATTGCGATCACTACCAGCAGCTCAACAAGCGTGAAAGCGAGCCGCCTGCGTGAGTGAGGAAGTTGAAGTGAGCG
>JAGROY010000007.1 GCA_020439995.1 Verrucomicrobiia bacterium | reverse complement strand
AATAAATGCCGCGCCGCTCCTAAGGGAACTGAATCTTTCACGAGATCAAATCGCCGAGATCCAAACTGTTTATGATGAGCTGTGCGATGAAATTGCCCAGACTGCCTCTCTTGTGATGTCAATTGAGGAACTCGATGTGACCTAGAGGAAGGGGTCACAGCCTATAGAATCGCGTCATTCGGAGCCAAGGCCAACGATTCCATTCATCTCGCTCAGAATCGGCTTGATTCGATCTTAGGTACATCCGTGGGAAGCCAGGTAATCAGATCAATAGAGCGCTCGAACGGCTATCCTGGATGGGGCAGATCGCCGATTGTAGTGATATTTTCAAGCCCTCCCGAGGATGATCCGTATACCCCTGTGAGGGTGGATTATGAGATACTTGATCCGCAAATGATAACGATTGTCTCCAGGGGGGGGCAGAGCCTTGATGCGCGACCGGGTGTATACGAGCATACAACGGGTGTTCTTGGAAAAATTTTTGAGGTTACGAATAGAGATCTCGACCCATTTACTTTTGAGCAAATGAACTCTGGAAGTATCGAAGACCAATAGACCCAATCGAATCTCACCATAAAAGATATAAAACGGGTACGCAGTAGGCATAGCTTGAGCGCACGAACGGTTAGTTTAGTCGTCATCGCTACTCGCTTGTATTTTGATATCTGCTCGAATTTCGAGTGCTGACGGTGAATCTGGCAATTTCACTTGCCACTACAATCATGCCGGTTTCACCGGAGGTCCGCAATTTTCTTCGCTTCCTGCGCCAGATTGATGCGAATAGGGACGTGAACGGTACGGTGATTTTGTAGACACCCGGAACAGCTGGCATGAATGGCACGGAAGTCTCGAGGATCGCAACTACATTGATCCCTGTCAGGTGGTTCGCAGGGCGCTGAGGTGTGGAGTGTCGAGTGTCGAATTGTGGTTGGGCCCCGTCGATTGGTCGGTTGGGATTTCTATGCCACTCTTGATGCTTCACGGTGATCGCGACCCGTTGATTCCGCTGGGTGCCGGGACTCGCCTCTTTGATGGTTTCGCGTCAACGGACAATACCTGGCGAACAGTCGACGGCGCAGATCATTCAAACGTGCTGATCACTACGGCACACACGTATGCAGAAATGCTGGACTGGATGTTGCGCCGGGTGGCTGATTGACCAACCAGTTCCCCCTTGCAGAGATGCGTTGCGGGTCTACCGTCCCGACTTCTGAATTTCCATAAAACACCCATGCCGAAAAAAGTTCTTATTCCGACGAAACTGGATGCCGTTGCCCGGGAAACTCTCGAAGCGAACGGAGGATACTCCGTATTTCAGGACGAGTCTGTGGATCTCCTGGAGCTTGCGAAGGATCACGCGGATGCGCACGCGATCATCGTTCGCTCCGAAAAGGTCACCTCCGAGGTGATCGATGCCTTTCCAGCTCTGAAGGTTGTGGTGCGTGCGGGAGCAGGATACAACACGATCGATACGGACTATGCGCGGCAGAAGGGGATCGATGTGATGAACACGCCGGGAGCAAATTCGAACGCGGTGGCGGAGGAAGTGATCGCGCTGATGATGGCTCATGCGCGGCATCTGATTCCTGCCGACAAATCGTGCCGCGAAGGTCAGTGGGAAAAGTCGGTTTTTATGGGTAGCGAGATTACCGGGAAGACGCTGGGTATCCTGGGACTCGGCCATATTGGGCAATTGCTGGTGAAACGCGCGAGTGGCTTTGACATGAAGGTGATTGCGTTCGATCCGATCGTGTCGTCTGACCGAGCGAAGGACATGGGTGTCGAGATGGTCGCTGACTTCAAAGAAATCTTTAAACGCGCGGACTACATCTCGCTGCACATTCCTGAGAATGACCGGACGCGTGGAATGATCAATGCCGAGCTGTTCGGCCTGATGAAAGAGGGGGCGGTTTTGATCAACTGCGCGCGGGCTGGTGTGGTCAATGAGGATGACCTGCGCGCGGCAAAGGCTGCGAAAAAGATCGGATTCCTGAATGATGTTTATCCGAAAGACGAGGCCGGTGACAAGCCTGTGGCGGACATCGCCGACATCATGCTCCCCCACCTGGGCGCGAGCACTCGGGAAGCAAACTTCAATGCTGCCAAGTACGCTGCCGACCAACTGATCGCTCTCGACGAGCGTGGCATCGGCACTGCGATCGTCAACCGTGACATGCCAGCCGGACTGGATCCGGCTTACTACGAACTGGCCTTTGCGCTGACCAAATTCTGCCGCGAAGGATTCAGTAGCAACGCCCAGCTCAAACTGGTCGAGACCACCGTTTATGGCGGCTTGCAAAAGTTTGCGGAGTGGCTGGTGGTGCCGATCGTCGCGGCGCTGGACAGGGACTTTTCGCGGTCGCTGGATCACAAGGGTGCCGAAGCCCACCTATCATCGATGGGGGTCGATTATACCTGTCGGGACGCAGATGAGGACAAGGGTTATGGTAACTCGATCACGATCGACCTCACGGTGCACGGCGCGGATCAGACTTTGCACAAGGCAAGCGTTCGCGGCACAGTGACCGAGGGGAATCTCATGATTTCACGAATCAATGATTTCGACCGTCTGTACGTCGCCCCGGAAGGGCATATTGCATGCTTCATTTACGAAGACCGGCCTGGTGTGCTGGCGGAGATCAGTGCCCAGCTGGCATCCGCAGGCATCAACATTGATGATGTGCGCAATCCTCACAGCGACTGCGGTCGGCGTTCGCTGGCATTGCTCAAGGTGAACCAAGCGGTTCCGGCGGCAGTCATCGCAAGCATCCGTGACAAGATCCACGCAAATGTTGCGTTTCACGTAGCCCTTTGATTCCGGTTATCGCGAAAACCAGATGTAAATGCCGATGACTGCTGCGATGAGTCCAGCTCCGACGAATGGAGCGGGTTTCCACGGAGTAAGGTCGACCAGTCCGGCATCCTTCTGGACGTAGGGTTCGGAGCGCTTCATGACTGTGCCAAGAGCTGCCTGAAGGATGATCAGGGAAACGAAGACGACACCCATGAAGTGGTAGCCGGAACCGAACGCTGCTCCGAAATCAAAGACGATCGTTCCGAAGAACATGACTACGAGTCCCGCAATGAGAGTGATCAGCGCGGACTGACCGTTTGCCGTCTTATTGAACATTCCGAACATGATGACGGCGAGAAGCGGGATAAAGTAAACGCCGTTCAGTTTCTGGAAGAATCCGAAAATGCCGCTTACGTTCATAAAGACTGATGGAGCGAAGATGACTGCGAATACTGCGACCACTGCGCTGCAGATTTTTCCCGACCGGACGACATCTGCATGAGATGCGTTTGGACGCAATGTCTTTTGATAGACACCGAGGGAGAACAAAGTGGCGCTCGAGTTGAGGACCGAGTTGAATGTCGAAAGAATGGAGCCAACCACCACCGCTGCGAAGAAACCAGTGAGCGGAGCCGGGAGAACCGTTCTTACCAGCGCCCCGTAAACTTTCGCGTCATCGCCGTCAATCTGGGCGGCCAGGTCTCCATCCTTCGTCACCATGTAGGCGGCGACGATTCCAGGAATGACCAGGATGATGGGTGCCAGGATCTTGAAGAAGGACGCCAGGAGCACGCCTTTCTGACCTTCGGCGAGATTCTTCGCCGCGAAGGTGCGCTGGATGATCTGCTGGTTCGTGGTCCAGTAGAAGAAGTTGAGGAGCAGGACACCCGTGAACAATGTGGGCCAGTGCACGTCCTCACCTTTGGCTCCGAGCGATTGCAAAGCATCCGGGTCGGCTTCGCGAACTTTGTCGAACACGCCTAGTAATGTGCCAGTCTCGCCAGCCGCATACTTGAGAGAGAAGTAAGTGATCATCACGCCACCGACCAGCAAGCCCAGCCCGTTGAACGTGTCGGAAACGGCGACGGCACGAAGGCCACCGAAGATCGCGTAGGCGGAGCCAATCGCTGCAATGACAACCACCACCGTCCAGATGGTTCCCGCTTCACCCATGCCCAGCTTTGTCTGGAGATCGAGCATATTCGATAGCCCTGACGCCCCGCTGTACAGCACGAATGGCAGCAGGATCAACATGTAGGCAATGATGAAGATGGCCGTCGTGAGCGAGCGCACACCTGCGCCGTAACGTTCCTCGAGAAACTGAGGGATGGTGGCGATGCCTGATTTGAGATACCGTGGTAGAAAGAACAGCGCCAGGAATACCAGCGAGCAGCCTGCGACGACTTCCCATGCCATCACCGACAGGCCGTCCTTAAACGCGCCGCCATTGAGCCCAACCAGTTGTTCCGTGGAGAGGTTCGTCAGAAGGAGCGAGCCAGCGATGAATACTCCAGTGAGGCTCCGCCCAGCGAGGAAGTAGTCCGTTTCGTCATTGGTGCTTTTGCCGCGGGTAACCAGCCAGGTAAGAACGGCGACGAGGGCAGTGAAAAGGAGGAAGGTTGCGATGGTCATGGGGATTCTGGGCGGGGGATGGGGCGCGTGTTTTACGCGATGTTCGTGTAGACGGCCTGGACGTCTTCGTCGTCCTCGAGCTTGTCGATCAGGGTTTCCACTTCGTCGATTTGCTCGTCGGTGTATTCCTGGGGAGACGTGGGGATGCGCTTCAGTTTTGACGAGGTCGGTGTGATGCCGACTTTTTCAAAGCCCTCGCAGATTTTACCGAAATCCTTGAACTCTGCGTAGGCCGTGACGTGTCCATCTTCGACCTGTAGTTCTTCCAGGCCATAGTCGATGAGTTCGAGCTCGATCGATTCGAGATCCATCCCTTCTGTCACTTCAAACTCGATCACCGCCTTGCGCGAGAACAGGAAATCGAGTGACCCGGACTGGACGATCTGGCCGCCGCCTTTGTTGATCACCGTCTTCAGGTTCGCGATGGTGCGATTGACGTTGTCCGTGGCACACTCGATCATCAGCAGTACTCCGTGGGGTGCCTTGGCTTCGTAAACGACCTCAGAAAAGTCCTGGGCGTCCCTTCCTTCGGCACGCTTGATTGCGGTGTCGACGTTGTCCTTGGGCATGTTCTCGGCTTTGGCGTTCTGGATCGCGGTGCGCAACTTCGAGTTGGTTTCCGGATCCGGCCCGCCTTCTTTGACTGCCATCGTGATCGCGCGCGCCAGTTTTGGGAACGTCTTGGACATTCTGTCCCAGCGTTTTTCCTTGGCAGCTCGGCGGTATTCAAATGCTCTACCCATATAGTTGGTTTGGTTGGTTGAAAAATTGGTTGGATGGCAAGCGCCAGCACGTCAGGTGCCTAGCATGTGAGACGCTTCCCGGCAAGCAGCGAGATGCGGGGACGCCCGTGCCTGATCAGAAATTCAGCGGGAACTGCTTTTGTAGTTCTCACAGTATTGATCGGAATCCTGGCCTGCAGATCTACGCCGTTGAGGCTGGCTGCGTGGCCCCATGCGTAAACCTTTTCGAACAGCGGCAACCACCGCACCTTTCACCGCATCCAGAAAGTACACTTCGTGCTCTTTGATTCCCATTCAACAACTTAACAAGTGCCGGATGTTTGAGTGTCATGAGATAGTCTATCGCAACGCATACTTCACGTAAGCCGGAACTTCCCGGAGCGTCGAGTAAATATCCCGCCACTCGAAATAGTGAGCATGTGCGGTGAAAATTTTGCGGACACCCAGCTTTTGCAGTGCCAGCACTGAGCGTGGAACATGAAAGTACTGCGTGACGACACAGGTGCTGTTCCAATTTCGCACCTGCATGATGGCTACGGCATTCTCCGCGCTGGCCTGAGTGGTGTTGCCGAGGTTATCCACAAGGATGGCGTTTGCCGGGATTCCGTGAGTGATCAAGTAGTCGCGCATCGCATCGCCTTCGGGGTAGCCCTCCTTTCCAGTGCCGCCACTGACAATGATCCACTTGAAGTGTCCCGCTGTAAACATCTGAGCGGCGCGATCCAGCCTCGCTGCCAGCCTTGGCGACGGCGTGCCATCTGGCTCGACTTTGTTTCCCAGAACCAGTGCCACATCCGCCTGGCCGACACAATCGGTGAGCCCGTCGGCGACCAATAGGGCAGCGGCGAGCAGGTAAAGTCCGCAGAGTGCGGCGACGGCTCCCAGAGCCAAGCGTCGGAGTTGATCGGTAGTGAGTCTGCGTGTCATGAGCACAAAAAAGAAGCGCACGGCCCCCCCGGGAGGGCGCATGCGCTTCAGTGATGAAAAAATCAACGGTCGATCCGCAGACTAGACATTCGTCTTCATTGCGCCCCATCCCTCGCGATGCTCACGCCATGCGAGTTCGTTGATGGCTGGGTCGTTGGTGATTTTGCCTGACTCGTCGAGTTCGAGTTTCTTGCCAGCGCGGGCGCAAAGGTTGCCGAGCTGGATGTTGGCGGTCATTGGGCCGGAGTAGCCGAAGTTCGACTGGCTGAACTCGCGTGGCTTCTCGCCGCGGCATGCCATGAGGAACTCCTCGTGGTGGCCTGGTGAGCGCTCGAGCAGTTGCTTCGGCTTGCCAAATGCCTTGGATGCTGCTTGCGGGATGAGGCGTGGGCTTTCCCAGTAGTCACCCTGCACGAGCATCTTGCCCTTGGTGCCGATGATCAGGTTACCCGTTCTGGGCAGCTTCCGGCCTTCCATTTCTTCTGGCGCTTCAGGCATGTTGTCACTGCCGTCTGCCTTCTTTCCTTCGTACCAGAAGGTAGAGAAGCCCGGGCGGTCGGCCTTGGCGCGGTAGGTGGCCTTGATGGTCATTCCTGCTGGATACTGATCGCCGACTGGTGCGGTCATGAAGATGGGCTCAGCGGATGCCGCATATCCACAGTCCATGATGGAGTAGATTCCATCGGTGGTATGGCACGCCATGTCACCCAGAGCGCCGGATCCGAAGTCTACAACACCACGCCAGTTGAATGGATGGTAGGCCTTGTCACCTTTGAATGGGCGCATGGGCGCTGCACCGATCCATGACTCCCAGTCCAGAGTGTCTGGAATCGGGTCAGAGCCTTCCGGGCGCTGTCCGCCCTGTGGCCACACCGGACGGTTCGTCCATGTGTGAAATTCGATGGGGTCACCGATGGCACCACCTTTGATGAACTCATAAGCGATACGCCAGCCTTGACCCGCGTGGCCCTGGTTTCCCATTTGCGTGACGACGCTGGTATTCTTTTTATATGCAGCGGTCAGCATCTGTGCCTCGCGCACGGACCAGGTAAGCGGCTTCTCAGTGTAACAGTGAATCCCAGAGGAGACGGCCGTCATGGAGGGCGCATAGTGCGTGTGGTCAGGAGTAGCGACGAAGATCGCATCCAGTTCTTTCTCGTGGTTTTCGAAAAGCTTGCGCCAGTCCGTGTAGCCCTTGGCTTCCTTCCAGCCTTCCTTGTCCGTGACTCCACCCCAGGATGTCTTGTCCACGTCGGCAAAGGCAATCGCCTGGCAACCCAGACGATGAGAATTCTCGGTGTGGGCTCCGGCACGTCCCCCTACGGCGACAAAACCAACCTGAAGTTTGCTGTTGAGGTCCTGGCCTCGGACAATGGCCGGAAAGGCGAGCGCTGAGGCAGCACCCATGCCTGTGCGGCGGATGAACTGGCGGCGTGAAACGTTATTCGACATATCGGTTTTTATTGCGGTAGGGATTCTTGTGTTCTTGTGAGTCGCCGCGCCAGCAGGGGCAGGCGAATGTTTATCAGGTAATTAGCCCGAATTCTAGAGGGGAGTCAATCACAACCCCGGCCCTTAAACCGCCTGGACAAACTGCGGCTATGGGTTTTGCCTCGCTGTTCCGTCTTGGGTGTGGTATTCTGTAACTATCTCGTAATCATTGATATAGTACGGATTTGAACTGCTGGGGAGTGGGCGAATGTGACGTGCCCGGGTGTCCGGTGGGCTCGATTGCCGGGATTCTAGTTGATCGGGCGGGTGAACAGAGGCACTGTCACCCATCCGGGTGATGACAGCGATGCAAGTGACACGTTCTTTGATTCAAGACTTCGCTGCGCTGGCAGGGCGCAGCGGCACTCTTGCGATTTTCTTCATCCTTTCGGTCGCTGGTGTTGGGTGCCTTGAAAAAAAACAAGACGGACCGCCACCCGAGCCCCTGGTGGACCCGAACGATGTGCTTGATGCCGAAGAATCTGCCCAGGCACCTGTAGTCGACCCGTCCATTCCCGAACTCACGATCAACAAAGAGGCCCAGGTTTCGGTTCTCGGTTATCACGACTTCATCACCGGTCGCTCGACCAATCCCATGATGATCAACGTCGACAAGTTTCGGTCGCAGATGCAGGCACTGAAAGATGCCGACATCCCGGTCATCGGTTTCGATGAATTCTTCGCCTGGCGCAGCGGCGAAAAAGACATTCACGATCCGTCGGTGATGATCACTATCGACGACGGCTGGCGCTCGACCTACGAACTCGCGTGGCCGGTGCTGAAGGAGTTTGACTTCCCGTTTTCCATTTATCTCTACAAAAATTACGTGGGCGGCGGCGGTCGTGCGTTGACCGTGGAAATGATCAAGGAAATGGCCGCAGCGGGCGTGGAGATCGGCAGCCACACCGTTTCCCATCCCCTGCGCAAAAGCGTTTTCGCTTATCGTGGAAAGCGGACGCAGGCGGAGTTCGACGAGTATCTGCGCGTCGAATTGCAGGAGTCGAAGCGGTTCCTTGAGGACAAGTTTGGAATCAGTGCCAGGACGTTCGCCTATCCCGGTGGAATTCACACCGACGAGATCGTGGCACTCTGTGAGAAATACGGCTACCAGGCATCCATCACCTGCAATCCCTCTCGCACCACCTGGGATACTCCGATGCAAGAAATCAACCGTTACATCATTCATGGTAACAACGACCTGAACTTTGAAACTGCTCTGAGCTTTCGGAAATTCTCCGGCACCAACTCCCGGATCATCGCCCCGACTGGCGCAGGCGACAGCAATGCTCCTGGCGAGACCGCAGCTCCCGACGACGAGCCTGAATTAAAAGTAACTGTGTCTCCCGCTCCAAACAGCCTCATCGCCGAGCGCCGCCCGCATATCACCGCCGATCTGTCAGAAGTGGAAGGCGAGATCCTGCCAGGGTCGATCCAACTTAAATTGTCCGGCTACGGCGAGTGCGCCTTCGACTTTGATCCCGAAAAACGCACCGTAGGATTTACCCCCACTATGGCCATCCGTAGAAAAATCACCGAAGTCACCCTGAGTTTCCGCCGTCTGGACGAGGAGAAGGAAGACATCGTCGGATGGCAGTTTGAAGTCGATCTGGCCGCAGAATACTTTCCGAAAACAGACATCGGGGCTGGCGGGAAGTGACGTTCGCCAGCGAATGTGGATCAGAAATGGCGAATGACTTTTTTGGACTTTATCCATCAGCAGCGTTAGTTTAGCCATACGCTGGTGAGAGGACAGCGTTCACAGATTCGTTTAGCTACTGAGGAGGACATTGATCAGGTGCGACTCAACGACCTCGGAATTGATCCGGGCGTCATCAAGACAAAGATAGAATGGGGCGAAATCCTCGTCTGCGATGATGGCGGACAAATTACAGGAATCCTTCGGTTTCAATGGTTCTGGGACCATCTTCCGTTTATCAATCACATCTGGGTCGAGGAGGGTTTTCGAGAGGAGCATCGTGCGACCAGAATGATTCGGAAGCTTGAAGAACTAACAGCAGGGAAGAACTATGGGAGGATCATGACGTCCACGCAATCGAACGAAACTGGCCAGAACTTTTTCAGGAAGGTTGGATTTGAAGACGCGGGCGGATTCACGATGCGTGATCAATCGTTTGAGTTGATCATGATCAAGTATATCGAGCCGGATAAGTTACGATAAAGCACCCTCGTCAATCGCCCCTGCCTGCTTATGCCTGAAGTCGATGCTTCAGTCGTGCGGCTGGCTGCTCTACGTATAGGAAAATGAGCCACGAGGCCAGGGTCGTAAGCCCGAATGCCAGCAGGGCCTTGGCCACCATGTGCATGGGGATCGTTTTGCCAGCGAGGGTGAGATCGAATGTCCCCAGGTGAGTGTACTCATAGACCAGCGCGAGTACCAGCACGTGCAGCAGATAGAAGGTGTAGGAGATTTTTCCGAGAAAGACTACTGGCCGGAAATTGAGAAACTTGAATGCGGGCGTATGGGAGCGGGAGATGACGTAAAAGAAAAGGGGCATGAGTGTGATGCCGTGAATGGAATAGCGCAGCGTGTTCCGGAATGCATCGTTGCGGTAGACGATGGTGAACAGCACCACTGCGGCGGCGAATGCTGCCAGGGCTGCCAGCTGCCAGGCTGGGCGCTTCCACGTTGCTCCCAGCGCCGGATTCCAGACCAGGGCGAAAATGGAACCGTAGAGGATATTGTCAAATCGGGTATCACTCGCGTAGTAGACGCGATCGTGATCGGCGCCGAGTTTGAAGACGAGAATGCACCGCCAGGCGAGTGCCGCGATGCATAGGATCGCCAACACTCCTGCAGTGGCTCGACTGGACAGGGAGCGCCGTAGGAAAAGAAAGGTGACGGGGAAGATGAGGTAGTAGTGTTCCTCAATTGCCAGCGACCAGAACGCGGTAGTCCCTGCTGGCAATCCCCAGCCTGGCTGTGGGACGTAGTAATTCGACCAGAATGTAGCGAGGGAGATTACCGACATGCCAGTGAAGTGATTGTCAGGGAGAAGTTTGAAGGCTGCTGTTGCCAGGGCGACTCCAATGACCAGGAACATCGGAGGGAAGATCCGGAGCGTCCGGCGGATGTAGAAGTTCCTGATATTGATGGATTGTTTTTTCTCAAACTCCCGGATCAGGAGCGTGGTGATCAAGTAGCCTGACAGGAAGAAAAACACGGTGACGCCGTAGCCGCCCGGGACGAGATGCTGCAAACCCGCATGCGCAATGAACACCAGCAGGATTGAGCACGCCCGGATGCCATCCAGTGACGGAATGTGGAAGCCAGGCTTGTGTAGGGTGTCCATGAAGGGGCCGATCCGTGCGTTCAAACCGTCACGCAGGGAGCATGGGGAACGGGGAAGGAGGTCGAGACTTGAAGGTGCAAATGTTCGTAAAGGTTGGCTGCTTTGACTGACATTTTCGCGAGCATCGCAAAGATAGTTCCGGGCGACAGTGCGTCAACCGGCGAGTGCGAAAGCATTTGAAATTAAGGTGGTTGGGGAAGTGTTGGTTCCCGATTTTGCGAGTCGAAAGTGCGATCTATTGTCAGTTGCATTCGGCATGTCAGGCGTTTACCTGATCTCCCATGTTGAGATCGATGGCCACGGTAAGTGGCTTCACGGCAATAAGCCGAGTCCTTGGATTTCTGCGCGATATGCTCATCGTGCAGTATCTGGGCGCGGGCATGGTATCGGATGCATTCTTTTCTGCATTCCGCTTCCCCAACCTGTTCCGGAGGGTATTTGGAGAAGGTGCTTTCAACTCAGCATTCGTTCCGCTGTTTGCGCGCGAGCTTCAGGAAAACGGCAAACCCCAGGCGCTGCAATTCGCCAGTCGCACGTTCACCATTCTAGCGTTGTTCCTTGGTGCAGGGACATTGATAGGGCTGCCGCTGATGGCCTGGATCATGAGCGCCGTGGTTCCCGGGTTCAAGGCGGCGGATACATCGCCTGCGATGAGCGCGGGCGATACACATGAGTTTCGACTGAATGTAAAAGGGGCAAGGAGCGTGTTTTTCGTGCTGGAAGGTGGTAGTGCGGATGCCTTGGGGAGGGTGGAGCAGGGGGCTCTCTCTGCAGAGGCGGCCCAGGGCGGACTGCTTGCGTCCTATCAGCAGGCAGTGTCCAAGCTCATGGGAGTGGAGGGCGGTGTGGTGGCAAACATGAACCTTCTGGATGTCAGCAATGGAGCGGCAGGAAATCAGGTGGGGCAGGGGGGCGCGATGATGGAAGTAGTCCTCCCGGATAAGCACAAGTTCACCCAGTTGGTCGGAACCTTCAAGATTGAGCAAGGATCCGGCGTGCATCTAAAGACCTATCGCAATCACCCCGGCACCTTCGATCTCACGGTCAAACTCACGCGGATCACTTTTGCCTACCTGATGTGCATGGCACTGGTAGCCCATCTCAGTGGCGTACTGAACACGGTCAAAATTTTTGGCATGCCCGCTGCGGCACCGGTACTGCTGAACGTTGTCTTTTTGATCGGCCTGCTGGTGGCAGTCCCGGTCATGGGCTGGAAAAAGGATCCGGTGGCCTGTGGGTACGTGGCGGCGGTTTGCGTGTTCGTTGCAGGCTTCGTCCAGCTGACGGCACTCTATGTGACGTGCCGGATGAAGGGACTGCCAATCCGATTCATCAGGCCCACGATCACTCCTCGGGTGAAGCGGCTGTTCGTCCTGATGGGCCCGGGAATCGTCAGTGCTGGCATCCAGCAGATCAATCTTCTGATCGGCGGCATAGTGGCATCTTTTCAGGAGGGCGCAGTGTCGTACCTCTACACCTCGGATCGAATCTATCAGCTGCCGCTCGGCATGATTGGCATCGCTCTGGGGGTCGTGCTCCTTCCAGAAATCACCCGTAGACTGCGTGCGGACGATCTGGCTGGGGCGCGCAACAGCATGAATCGGGGAATCGAGATTGCACTGCTGATCACTTTTCCCGCAGCCATCGCCATGCTGGTTATTCCCTATCCGATCGTGTCGACGCTGTTCGAGCGGGGGGAATTCAAGTCGTTTGCAAGTGAGCAGACCGCACTGGCTCTCGCTGGATTCGCGATCGGGTTGCCTGGTTATGTGCTGATCCGGGTTCTCCAGCCAGGGTATTTCGCTCAGGAGAATACGAAATCGCCCATGTTTATGGCTGGAATCACGGTTGCCGTGAACATTGTATGCAGCCTTCTGCTGTTCCCGATTTTTCGCCATGTCGGCATTGCGGTGGCTACCACGATTTCAGCATGGGTCAATGTGTTCCTGCTGTTCCGCGGTTTGAAGGGTTTTCTCGTGATCGATCAGCGCCTTAAGAGTCGGCTGCCGCGAATCTTCTTTGCAAGCGTGCTTATGGGGGCAGTGTTAGTGGGACTCAACCGTGTGATTGACGGTTGGTTCGTTGAATCGGCCTTCACTCTGAAAGCGTCCGGGCTGGCCATACTCGTTTTTGGGGGAATCGGGGTCTACGCAGGATCGGTGCTGGCATTGAAGGCTACCACTCTGTCGGATCTTAAGGGGGGATTCAGGCGCTAGATTGTGCTACTTTAGCCTCCAATACTGATGAATATGCGCTCACTCGAATACTACAGAAATGTCGTCCTGATGGCGGCAGCAATGATAGCCTTTGTGCTCAGTGGCCCTGCGAAGGCTGCCGGGCGAGCAGAAATCGAGGCAGTGACCTTCGCGACGGAACCAAAGAATGTGTACGTCCCACTTGAAGAAACTGCGAAGCGTCTTCGCTTGCGCTTTACGAAAACAGAGGGCAGCGGGCAGCTCAATTTTGTCAAGGGCTCGGTCTCGGCAGAATCCATCCGACGCTTCGTGGACGGAACGGAGCTTATCAGCATCGATGATCTTCAAACTGTTGGAGTTCGTGTCGATCAAGACGCAGCATCCGGGGCGATTGAGGTGGGTAGAGGGTTCCGTCGAGTGAATGTCACGATAGGCGCGAAGCGCGTCGAGATTGATCTGGCCAAGCAAAGGCTAAGCGCCTGGCAGGGGAAGCGCCTTGTGCTCCAAACTCGGATCAGCTCTGGCCGCAACGGGCGGACTCCGGCCGGCAAGTTCAAGGCGGGGCCCTACAAGGCGCGCAAGCATTACTCAAGTCTGTACAATAACGCTCCTATGCCATGGAGTGTTCAGGTCAGTGGCAATATCTTTGTCCACGGGTTCACCTCCGTGCCTGACTACCCTGCATCTCACGGCTGCATTCGCGTTCCGCTCACTGGGGGAAATCCGGCAAAGTTTTTCTTCGAATGGGCGAATGTAGGCACTCCGATCGCGATCGTGCGCTGATGCGTCCCGCTCACAGGATCGATTTCATCGCTACCAGCTCAATGTATTCCGCTGCGTCTTCGGCCCGATCGGAAATATGTCCGATGCGATCAAGAGCCGTCTTCAAGTGAATCTTATGCGCGAGATCGATGGTCGGGCATTCGAAGATCCGAACCGTGGTTTCCCACTCCATTCCATCGACCGCCGACTCCTGGGTGCCTACTCCTTTCGCGTGCTCGCGGATCGCGTCAATCTTGCCCTTCGGTTTGAAAAAGCTGGTGACCACTTCGCTCAATTCGGTGATGATCCCGAATGAGGCTCTGCTGGTTTCCAGATAGGCGGCGACAAAGTCGTCAGGAATGTCGGGTGTCTGGCTGGTGAAGAAATTGCAACATGCTTCAGCGGCATTGGGCACGTGATCCAGTGAGTCGATGATGCTGTAAATGTCTCCACGCATGAGGGGCAGATACGCTCCTGAATAAAGTTTGTCACCGATGCAACGCCGTATTTCATCTGCTTGGGACTCCAGTTCACTCACTTTCGGCTGCAGCGCAGCTGCCCCTGGTCGATCTCCGTTGAGATACAATATCACCGCCTGTCCTGCAGTTCGCACGCACTGATCAACGACATCGAGGTAGCCGAGGGCCAAGCCGACAACGTCTTTTTCTTTTTTGAATATTTTCATTTTCGATTGGGTTGGGTTCGATAGCTTAATTCAAAAGAGTCAGAATGCCCTGGTATGTCAGATAGGCGTAGAGTGCGGCGAGTACTGGCGAGAACACCCAGCCCGCGACGATCATAGAGATTTTTTTGCCGCTGACGGCCTGTGCTCCCTTAGTCAGTCCTACTCCGATCACTGCACCCACGATCGCTTGCGACGTTGATACTGGAATTCCGAGCAAAGAGAAAAGGTGCACACCGACTCCAGCCGACAGTTGCGCGGCGAAGGCCCCTCCAAGATCGAGCGGTGTAATGTTTTTTCCTACAGTATCCGTCACTCTTTGGCCAAATGTTAGAGCGCCCGTGGCCATTGCGACTCCGCCCATGAGTGCTAACCACGGGCCATGGGTTGGGTATTTGCTCAGCAGCGGGCCGATCGCATTGCCGACATCGTTTGCTCCTAGCGAGAAGGATACATAGGCAGCTGCTACAATGACCAGAACGGACAGCGTTCGCGACCAGATGAGCGGATTCATCTGCCGGGCGACGTTGCCTAGAAGTCGATAGAGGGCAAAGGCGAGCACTGCGCACAGAGCTGGGCTGATGACCCAGGCTGAGACAATCTTCATCAAGACCGAAACTCGGAAGTAATCCGCATCGAGGCCGACAATGCCGAGTCCCACACCTGTAACGCCGCCAACGATGGCTTGGGATGTCGAAACGGGGACTTTGGTGAAAGTGGCTAAAGTGACGAACAGACCGGCCGAAATCAGTGCAACCAGAATGGCTATGTCAGGCAGTCGCCCATCTGGGAAATGATCATGCAGGCGGACTGGCGCGGGCTTTTCGGGAGTGGCCTGGGTTTGATCCTCCGAGGTGATGATGATTCCGCTGCCTACGGTCTTCATCACGTGGTGCCCCTGAAGAACGCCTCCCAGAATCACAAATACTCCCATAAGGAGCGCCGCCTTGCGGAACGATAGCACTCTCGCCCCGACCATGGTGCCGATACAGTTCGCAGCATCATTCGCCCCGATGTTCCAGCCTACATAAAATCCCGCGACGAGCAGGACGATGGTCATCATCAGTGGAGTCATGGAAATGAACGAGCTGGATCAGGATGCGGCGGCAGATTCCCGAAGTGTGCCGTGGCAGGACGCGCTGTGCTACGCGCATCTGGAGTCCGCTGCGCATTAATTGCCTGATTGCGCAACTGCAATTCTCTTGAGTCCGCCGGCCTGGCCGAATACGCTGGCCCTTCCTAACCTCATCACCCTCATCATGAGTCGAGTTCATTTCATTGCCGCGCTACTAATCGCGACCGCTTTTCCCATTTCAGAAGTCAGTGCCGCAGCGCGCCCGAATATCGTGCTCATATTAGCCGATGATTTAGGCTACGGCGACGTCGCTTGCTACAATTCGGAATCGAAGGTAGCCACTCCAAATCTCGACCGCCTGGCGCGCGAAGGTATGCGGTTCACCGATGCGCACAGTCCATCGACCGTCTGCACTCCGACCCGGTATAGCATTCTCACTGGGCGGATGGCATTTCGCACCGGCATGCGCGGAGTGTTCGATGGCGTTGGCGGGCCGTGTATGATCGAGGAGACGCGGCTTACCTTGCCTGCCATGCTACAGGGTGTCGGCTACACCACAGCGATGTTCGGAAAGTGGCATGTGGGAATGACCTTCTTCGATCGGAGTGGTGAGCCGATCAACAAGAACGGCCTGAAAGCCGTGCAGCGAATTGATTACACGCGACCGATTCCAGACGCGCCGATCCACCGTGGCTTCAATCACTTTTTTGGCACTGTCAGTTGCCCGACCACTGACTGGCTCTACGCATTTGTCGACGGCGATCGCATTCCTGTCCCGCCGACGGGAATCATCGATAAATCGCCGCTTCCCGCTCACCCATATGCGCAGGATTGTCGGCCGGGAATGATTGCTCCAGATTTCAATATGGAGGAGGTGGATCTACGATTTCTGGAGAAGAGCGTGGCATTTCTCAAACACCACGCGACTGAAACGCCTGAGAAACCGTTCTTTCTGTTTCATTCCGCGCAGGCGGTTCACCTTCCATCATTCGCTGCCGATGCCTTCAAGGGAAAGACCAGCGCCGGGCCGCATGGTGATTTTATTTTTGAATTCGATCATATCGTCGGCGAACTCATGGCGGCTCTTGATTCGAATGGTTTCGGGGAAAACACGCTCGTCATCGTCACCAGCGACAATGGCCCGGAAACAACCAGCGTGATCAACATGCGGAACGATCATGGCCACGATGGAGCCCGGCCATGGCGGGGAGTCAAGCGTGATCAATGGGAAGGCGGGCATCGCGTGCCGCTGATCGCTCGCTGGCCCGGGAAGGTCATGGGAGGCTCAACGACACAACAGACCGTCTGCCTTACGGACATCATGGCGACCTGCGCGGACATCGTGGAGGCCAATCTGCCTGACAATGCAGCAGAGGACAGCTACAACCTGTTGCCGATCCTTCTGGGGGAGCAGTCTAAGGATCGCGCCGTGCGTGAGTTCACGCTGCATCAAACGATCAGCCTTGCGCTTGCGATCCGAAAGGGTAAGTGGAAGTACCTCGATCACCGCGGCTCGGGTGGTAACAACTACGATCGGCCGCTGCTGAAACCATTCGCGATTGACGATGGCTCGGGAGAATTACCAGCGCAGCTGTTCAATTTGGCCGATGATCCCGGTGAAACGCGCAATGTTTATGCGCAGTATCCAGAGATTGCGTCCGGGTTGAAGGCGAAACTGGACGAGTTCAAATCTTCGGGAAGAAGTGCCCCGATGCGGCAGATTAGTCCTGATCAGTTGCCCCGCTGACTTCCTTTGCTCCCTGAATCAGCCTGCAGAACTCCTTTTTCGTCGCCCTGAGATGCGTGCCGCCTTCGGGATGATCCGGGTCGATCTTCTTGTAGTCCACCGCCATACGCTGCAAGTGCACGATGCGGTAGAGTTCGGTTCCCTGTTGCCAGAGCTGGTTTTGGTAGAGTCTCATGGTAGATCGCAAGGTTGGGTTGGAAACAGTTTGAGATCAAGGGGGGATTTTTCCGGTCAGGTCACACTCGGGATAGTGCCAATGACAGTCGGTACATCGCTTTCGTCAGCCATATGGCCGAGTGACGCTGACGCAAGCTGCGGATACAAATCGACTACATTCTTGTAATTGCGGGAAAGTAAACAATCAGCAAAACTCCCCTTGAATATTGACCCCGCAAAACTGAACCTTCACACTACTGACCTATGGCTAAAGGAAAAGAAATGTTCCTCGGACTCAATCAGAATGGCTTGATCGCATTTATCGTTCTCCTTCTTGTGTGCTTTCCCCTGGCTTGGATTCCGTGGCTGGTGGATGCCTGCAAGTCTGATCCAAACAAACCGATCGATTGAAGCATTGAGCTGGAAATCTGTTGTTCGATATCCGGGGATTATCGGCTCAGGGGCATTCGTTTGCTATGTGAGCTGGAATGTCTGGTGGATCGCCCATTGTATGGTGCCGCCGAGTATGTTGATTGGGCTGCTGGGAATTCCTGCGCCGACTACGGGCATGACGCGGAGTGTGATCGCGTTTTCTCACGGGAACTGGAGCGCGGGATTCCTGTGGAATCCGATGACGGTACCGTTTCTCCTGATGCTTGCCTGGACGATTGCAGAGTTGATGAGGAATCGCCTCAATCATGGGCCGCTGATGTTGTCCAGGCAGTGTGCGTGGAGTTGGTTCGGCGTATTGCTGGCAGGATGGATTGCAAAGCTTGTGATCGGGCCGGACTGGTGGTGAGCTTTTGGACAGACCGAAAGATGGCCTTAGGGCAGTCTAAGAGATTATGTTGCACGCGGGCCGTCGCCTCGACTCAAATGGCGCTGTCGAAGGGTGAGCGATTCGGTGGGATTGGGATGGTGTCCGATCAACCGCTGGGGTAGCATGTAATCCTATGGTCAAGTTTGAATATCTCTATCGCGGCCTGTGTGGCATGGCGAATGCCCCGCGTGCCAGTTCCATGGCGGGGCATTTGGGAGCGGCGGTGGTTGCCGGATACTTGTTCGGTGAAGATCATCCAGATTTGGACGGCAAAGTTTTTGCGGGTATTGAACGTGACCTTGATCGGATCACGGGTGGTGAGGAGTCGATCTGGTTTGACCCGAAGAAAGCCGGGATTACCGCTGAGGAATTGTTCAAGCCAGTGCCGGAGGCGGATTCCCAGGCATCGTTGATCGATGGAATTGCCGTGGCCCTGGATGCGAATATCGGAGCGACCCGCCAATCTGGTCACAATGTGATCTTTGCCTCGATCGCCATGCGTGCACTGAAGGAGCATGAGCAATACGCATCGCCATTACTGGTGGCTGGAATCGAGAAGCTGGTCGCCAGCTTCAATGACCAACATGCGGGCCGTGGTTACTATGGGAAGCAACGGGGCTGGCTGATTGGTAAACAGGCACCCCTGGCAGATGCCGAAAGCGTCCCTCATTATGATTCGATCGCTGCCATGGCTGAGGTTGTGATTGACCAACTCATCGCGAAGGCTTCGGAGCATCGGCAGGGATTCGGTGGGTTTTTCCACCTGATCAACCATGCGGCTGCATTAACGGAGTTGGATCGCCTGGGCTATGCGGAGCTGGCGAAGAAGGGGTTGACGGCGCATCGGCATCACCTGCTGCTCTACTGCGCCTTGCCTGATCTTGAGGTGGAACTTGGCAAGCTGGAATCGTCAGCGATCGATCCCTTTGAACCTGACTACTGGCAGTTGACGAAATCGAAGCAATGGGGAGCCTGGCTCACGCACCGTATCAAAACGCTGTATGGGTTTCACACGCTGTTGCGCTTCATTGATGATGAGGAAAAACGGGGGAGGGCGCTTGTCCAGTTTCGCTACTTGATGGCGTAGCGCAATCCTGTCCTACCAAAATTACATCGAATCCCGGACTTCGCAAAACTGGGCGACTGCGAATTCGAGATCTTCGCGTGTGTGAGCGGCTGATAATTGCACGCGGATGCGGGCCTTGTCTTTGGGCACCACGGGATAGGAAAATGCGATCACGTAGATGCCGCGTTCGAGCAGGCGATCCGCCATTTTCACCGCAAGCCGAGCATCACCAAGCATGATGGGGGCGATCGGGTGCTGGCCTGGAACGATGTCGAATCCGGCAGCGGTCATGGCTTCACGGAAGTAGGCCGTGTTGGCTTGCAGCCGTTCCCTGAGATCTGTGGATTCTTCTGCGAGTTCGATGGCCCGGATAGAAGCGGCTGCGACGTGCGGGGCGAGGGAGTTGGAGAACAGGTAGGGACGCGACCGCTGGCGAAGGAGTTCGATAATTTCATTGCGACCGCTGGTAAATCCGCCGCTGGCACCACCCAGGGCTTTGCCAAGCGTGCCAGTGATGATGTCGACGCGATCCATGACACCGTGCAGTTCGTGTGTGCCGCGACCATTTGCACCGGTGAATCCCGTAGCATGTGAGTCATCTACCATAACAAGGGCACCATACTTTTCGGCGAGATCGCAGATGGCGGGAAGGTTGGCGATGTAGCCGTCCATGGAGAATACGCCGTCGGTCGCGATGAGCTTGTGACGTGCGCCCTGGCCCGCTTTCAGTTGCGCTTCAAGGTCAGCCATATCGTTGTTGGCGTAGCGAAACCGCTGAGCTTTACAGAGGCGAATGCCGTCGATCACGGAAGCATGATTGAGGGCATCAGAGAACACTGCATCTTCTGCTGAAAGCAGTGTCTCGAACAGGCCGCCGTTGGCATCGAAGCATGAGGAATAAAGGATCGTGTCCTCCGTGCCAAGGAATGCACTGATTTTGGCTTCAAGCTCGCGGTGTATCTCCTGAGTGCCGCAGATGAAGCGCACGGACGCCATGCCGAATCCCCATCGCTGCAAGGCATCCGTCGCAGCCTTCACGATTTCCGGATGATCGGCCAGGCCCAGGTAATTGTTCGCGCACAGATTGAGAATCTGGTCGCGGTCGGTCACGCTGATGTGCGCGTCCTGCGGAGTGGTGATGACGCGCTCGCTCTTGTAGAGCCCGGCATTGCGAATGCTGTCGAGTTCGGAGCGAAGGTGATTGAGAAAGGGCTGCTGATCCACGGAATACAGAAAGCACAGTCAGGGCGGTTTGCAATCAGCAGCTGTTACTCTAACCGAACGCCCGCCACACAGCAGCTACCAGAGCGCAAAGAACGAAGCCTATCACCAGCGGGAGCACTGCGGAAACTGTAGTCCATTTCCAACTCCGGGTTTCGCGGTAGATGGTGTACAGAGTGGTGGAGCAGGGGTTGTGGCACAGGCTGAAGAGCATCAGGCATACCGCAGTGAGCGTCGTCCATCCGCCTGCGGTAAGGATCGAGCGGACGGTTTCGCTGTCGGGCTCAAACATGACACCGGCTCCGGCACCGCCAGTCGCTCCTGTCAGCAGGACGGTGAGCATGAGGATGGTGGGGACGACGATTTCGTTGGCAGGGATGGCGACGATGTAGGCAAGAAGGATCACGCCTGTGAGACCCATCGTCCATGCAAAGGGATCGGTCGCGTGGACGAACCATGCGGCGAGGCTTTCGTCCCCGACTGGAATATTGGCGGAGAGCCAGATGGCGGCACCGGCGGGCAAGGCGAAGACGACAGCACGCCAGAGTACGATGAGTGTCCGGTCAATGAGAGAAGTGTAGATAGTTCTCCAGAGATCCGGCGGGCGGTAGGGCGGCAGTTCGAGGCTGAAGGTCGTGGCTTCGCCGCGAAGCACCGTGCGGGCGAGCATCCATGAAGTGAGCATGGCGAAGCCAAACCCTAGCAATGCCACTACGAGGACGGAAAGTGCAGCGATGGATGTGCCCCATCCTTTGGGGGCGAGCGTGCCAATGAACACGTTCGCCATCAGAATCTGGGTGGGCCAGCGGC